>CALWLK010000012.1 GCA_944381505.1 uncultured Lachnospiraceae bacterium | reverse complement strand
AACCTTACACTTTTCGCATATAGGTTTTACTGAAGATCTGACTTTCATGTTAATCTCCTTTCTATCCTATGGACAGAGTTGCTAAAGCATTATAGCAGAATAGTCCCCATAATGCAAGTATCTCTTTCCATATTTTGAAGAGCCCTGCGCGGCTTACTTGTCCCTCCAGATTATGCGTCCCTTGGTCAGATCGTAGGGGCTCATCTCTATGGTCACCTTATCGCCGGGCAATATCCTTATATAATTCATACGGAGCTTTCCGCTGATGTGTGCAAGCACCTGATGTCCGTTTTCAAGCTCTACCTGAAACATAGCGTTAGGCAGCTTTTCAACTACTGTTCCTTCTATCTCAATCACGTCTGCCTTAGACATCCGCAACCTCCTTAATTTATCTCACGTTGTACAGCTTCTTTTCCTCGGGAAGAAGGCTTAGCACCTCGGGCTCCCCGTCGGTTATGAGTATCGTGTTTTCGTAGTGCGCCGAGAGGGATCCGTCTCTTGTGTATACCGTCCAGTCGTCGTCCTCCATCCAGGCCACTTCCCAAGTCCCTGCATTTATCATGGGCTCCACAGCAAGGGTCATGCCCTTCTGAAGCTTTACTCCCTTTCTCTTTGTGTAGAAGTTGGGGACCTCAGGCTCCTCATGCATCTCCCTGCCTATTCCGTGGCCCACAAGATCTTCGACTATACCGAACTTGAAGGGCTTCACATAGGACTCTATAGCCCTCCCGATGTCGTTGATGTGGTTTCCCGGCACCGCGGCCTTTATGCCCTCAAAGAAGCTCTGTCTCGTCACCTCTATGAGCTTTTCAGCCTCGTCGCTGACCTTTCCTATGGCGTGGGTCCTGGCTGCATCAGACTGCCAGCCCTTCCAGATGACTCCCGTGTCGAGGCTTACTATATCTCCCTCCATTATTATCCTGTCGTCGGAGGGTATGCCGTGGACCACCTCGTCGTTTACGGAAACGCAGACCGAAGCGGGATAACCCTCATAGCCCAAAAACGAGGGCTCGCAGTTGTGGCTCCTTATAAGCTTTTCGCAAAGCCTGTCCACCTGCTTCGTGGTCATTCCCGCCTTTATCTCCTCGCCGAGCCTCTTGTGGACTTCGGCGAGGATAAGGCCTGCCTCTCTCATAAGCTGTATTTCATGTTCGGACTTTATAGTCACCATACTACCTGAGTACCTCCGAAATTGCACAGAAGACTTCGTCGGCGGTCTTCGTTCCGTCCACGGTCTTCAGTATGCCGTCATTGCCGTAATACTCGACAAGAGGCTTTGTCTGCTCGTGGTAAACCTCAAGTCTCTTTGCCACTGTCTCGGGCCTGTCGTCGTCTCTCTGAACGAGAGCCGCTCCGCACAGGTCGCATACGCCCTCCGCCTTCGGGGGATTGAACTTCACGTGGAAGGAGGCACCGCATGCGGGGCAACTCCTTCTTCCGGACATTCTCTCCACTATAGCCGAATCGGGAACGTCTATGTTGATGGCACAGTCTATCTTTTGTCCTTTTTCTTCGAGAGACTTCTTAAGGCTCTCAGCCTGAGCTATAGTCCTGGGAAAACCGTCGAGAACATAACCCTCTCTGCAGTCCTCCTCGGCTATCCTCGAAAGAAGCATCTCTATCGTAACCTCGTCAGGGACAAGCTGTCCCTTATCCATATATGATTTTGCTTTCACACCGAGCTCGGTGCCGTTTTTGATGTTAGCGCGGAATATATCCCCTGTGGATACGTGAGGTATCCCGAATTCCTTTGCTATCCTTACGGCCTGAGTTCCCTTGCCCGCCCCGGGGGCGCCCAACATAATTATCTTCATAGCTTCTCCTTCGATCTGTTAAGATCACTCATTCAGAAAGCCCTTGTAATTTCTCACAAGAAGCTGTGATTCTATAGCCTTAATGGTCTCCAGTACGACACCTACTATGATTATAAGAGATGTTCCCGTAAAGGAGAGATGTCCCACTCCGAATAACCCCGAGAAGATGATGGGAACGACGCAGACTATGGTAAGCCCGATAGCGCCTAAGAATATTATGTAGTTGAGTATGCCCTGCAGATAGTCGCTGGTGGGCTTTCCGGGCCTTATTCCGGGTATGAATCCTCCGCTCTTTTTCATGTTGTTGGCCACCTCCAAGGGATTGAAGGTAATGGAGGTGTAGAAATACGCGAACAATATCACGAGAGCTATGTAGATCACAAGTCCCACTGAAGCCCAAGGCATGGCGGGATTGCACCAGCTCGATGAATTGAGGGCGAGGATTATCTTGCCTCCTATGGTGCTGTAGTCAATGCTCAAGAAGCTTGCCACAACTACAGGCATGGACATGATGGAGGATGCGAATATAACGGGAATAACGCCTGCGGTATTCACCTTAAGGGGTATGCTTGAACCGCTTCCCCCTATGAGCCTTCTTCCCTGCATCTTTCTCGAATACTGCACCGGTATGTTCCTTGTGGCGCCGTTAAGCACGATTACAAAGACTACCATGGCAAGTATTACAGCAACTATAATGACTCCGCTGAGGGCCTGAAGCCATACGCTTCTCCCCCACATGAACCTCAGGTAAAGTCCCTCAAGGTCAGCGGGAAGGCTCGAGATGATGTTGAAGAGAAGGACTATGGATATACCGTTTCCGACGCCTTTCTCTGTTATCCTCTCGCCGATCCACATAAGGAGCGCGGATCCGGCTGTCATAGTTACTACTGTGATTATAACGCTCCAAGCGTTGAAATTATAAAGGAGCCCTCTGCCTCCGAAGCCCACAGCCATTGCCAGGGATTCGATGAGAGCAAGAGCTACCGTCAAATAGCGGGTGTACTCGGCGATCTTTTTACGCCCCTCCTCGCCGTCCTTGTGAAGTTCCTCCAGAGCGGGGACCGCAATGGTGAGGAGCTGCATGATGATGGATGAGGTGATGTAGGGGGTAATGCTCAACGCGAAAACAGAGAGTTCCGTAAAGGAGCCTCCTGTCATCGCATTGAACCAACCGAATGCATCTGTTCCGCTTAAACCTTCAAACAGTCCCGCGAAATACCCGGAGTAAACGCCGGGTATAGGGAGAACTGATCCGAATCTAATTACTATCAGCATGAAGAAGGTAAATATGAGTTTTTTTCTGACCTCCTCCACCTTCCATGCATTTTTTAGTAATTTCCACATAATTATAATACCTCGCAGGTTCCGCCTGCGGCCTCGATCTTCTGCTTAGCCGCCTCTGAGTATGCATTTACCTTAACGGTAAGTTTCTTGTTGATTTCGCCGTTGCCGAGGATCTTGACCCCGTCAAGAGTCTCCTTGATTATCTTCATGTCAAGGAGTGCCTTTACGTCAACCACTGCACCGTCCTCAAATCTCTTGTCGAGGGTGCTTACGTTGATGCCGACAAACTCCTTCCTGTTCCTGTTGTTGAAGCCTCTCTTGGGAAGTCTTCTGTAGAGAGGCATCTGGCCTCCCTCGAAGCCGGGCCTGGGAGCTCCTGAACGAGCCTTCTGACCCTTATGTCCGTAGCCGGCTGTCTTTCCGTTTCCCGAGCCGTGTCCGCGGCCCTTTCTGAAACTGCTCTGCTTTGAACCTTCAGCGGGCTTTAAATTAGATAAATCCATCTCTTACCTCCTTATTAAAGCTCTTCAACCTTGACCATGTAGCTTACCGCCTTGATCATGCCTCTTACGGCATCGTTGTCGGGAAGCTCATTTGACCTGTTGACTTTATGGAGTCCTAAAGCCGCCACTGTTGCTCTGTGCTTAGGAACTGCACCTATAGGGGACTTTACAAGAGTTACTTTTAATTTCTTCTCTGCCATCTCTCTATCCTCCTATTAACCCAAGATTTCCTTGACTGTCTTTCCGCGAAGTCTTGCATACTCCTCGGGAGTCTTCATGCTCTTGAGACCCTCTATGGTTGCAAGCACGCAGTTGACCTTGTTGGTGGAACCGAGAGCCTTTGTACGGATGTTCTTGATTCCCGCAAGCTCAAGTACGGAACGAGCGGGTCCGCCTGCGATAACTCCTGTTCCCTCGGGAGCTCTCTTAAGAAGAACTGTGGAGCTTCCGAACTTTCCTGTGTAATCGTGAGGAACGCTGTTGTTCTTGTCAAGAGGTATGGTCACAAGATTCTTCTGCGCCGCCTCTTTTCCTTTTCTTATAGCCTCAGGGACCTCGGCGGCCTTGCCGAGACCTGCGCCTACATGTCCGTTGCCATCTCCTACAACCACCAAAGCTGAGAATCTCATGGTACGTCCGCCCTTGACGGTCTTTGATACACGCTTTATAGCCACAACTTTGTCGTTTAATTCTAATGACTTGGGATCAATTATTTCACGCTTCATATTCCATCTCCTCCCTTAGAATTCAAGTCCGGCTTCACGTGCCGCTTCTGCCAATGCTTTTACTCTGCCGTGGTAGATGAAGCCGCCTCTGTCGAATACCACCTTGGTGATACCCTTCTCGAGGGCCTTCTTTGCAACAGAAGTTCCCACGTAAGCTGCAGCTTCAACGTTGTCTGTATGCTCGAGATCCGCGCCCTTGTCCATTGTGGACGCAGCTACCAGGGTGTTTCCGCAGGTATCGTCGATAATTTGAGCATACATATGATTATTGCTTCTGAATACGCTAAGACGAGGTCTCTCAGGTGTTCCCGAGATACGATTACGAAGTCTTGCGTGCTTCTTTGCGCGAATTTCGCTTTTTGACTTTTTGTTAATCATTCTCTACACTCTCCTTATTT
>CALWLK010000011.1 GCA_944381505.1 uncultured Lachnospiraceae bacterium | reverse complement strand
AAAAAGTAATAATCACTACAGGAGTGATGTTTACATTATTTGGAGCTCCAATAGTTCAGAACAATCCTTTAATGGATTATATGAATAGCATGACAACCATTACGGCAATGGCGGCAGAACAGCAATCAAATCTTCCATACAGTAGATTCTGGGAGACCCAGCCAGATGGTTCATGGAAATACAAATATGACGATGGAACCTATGCTACAGGGTGGATCCTTGACGAGGTAGATGGTAACTGGTATTACATGGATAACTCAGGTATCATGCAGAGCGGCTTATATAAATCCTATGATAGATATTACGTGTTAAGTGGACTGCACGACGGACATTATGGGCATTTACTTACAAATGGAGAAGTTTATCAGGGTGTAACCATTTCAGCAGATACATCAGAAACTTATAGAGGGGCTTTAAGCCAGCAGACAATCTCACAGTTAGGTTTAGATGTTTCAAAAGCAATAGATATCACAGGTACACAGCATGTAAAGGGTGGACAGGTAGTTACCCCAGAACAGCCTCAGCAAAATCCAACCACACAGTCTAATGGCGGTACAGGAGAAGGTGGTAGTACTACCAGTTCAACAGATGATATGGATCAGACAGGAAAGATAACAGACCCTAATGATTTGAAGCCAGGACAATTTGCAATCATAGATGAGCATATGTGGGCTAGAGATCCAAGTTCTGGAACATTATATGACATGGGTTCTACAGCAGGAAGTACTGACGGAGGAACATCTATAGAAATTCACTAAATTCAATATAAAATATAATTAGCATGTAGTGTAAGGGGTGGTTTAATACCACTCCTTACACTATCTAAGAACCATTTACATCAACTAAACCACATAGACATATTACAAATATCATAGTACCAAAATTTAAGCTCAAGAATATTTAAAAAATAAAAATTTTAAATATTCAACAAGAGGTCTTAATACACTATGATAAAGATATGTAAACGCTGTGGAAAAGAATTTGATACAAATAGAGAAAGAAAAATATACTGCTCAGAAGAATGTAGGCTACATGATAAATACGAAAAAGTACGTATAAAGAGAAAAAATAACAATGTAAGTGGAAAGTCATTAAAAGAATGGTGCCTAACTAATGGAGATTACGAATTTGATGTTTGGGTTTAACCCCATTACCTGATTATAAGATTTTCTATAATTCAATTTTTTTGATAGAGTAAGTGATAGACTTAAAAGAACTGCCCTTCAAACCTCCTTATTTTATTGGGTTTTGCGGAGGGGGTTTTCGTTCGATCCCCGTCTCGCGCTCTTTTTATTTGATAGCGGAAGCCCGTAAAATAAGGACTTCCGCTGCTTTTACATTTTTTTCCAAAGCGCCTCCATCTCAGCCGAGTATAAGCCCCGGCCCCATGCGCTCAGGGCGAATTCTACAGATATTTCTTCAGCACCGTCACCATGCTTTTGAAGTCGATGGGCTTCAGCACATGGTCGTTCATGCCGGCCGCCTGCTGCGCGGCAATGTCTTCCGAAAAGGCGTTTGCGGTGACGGCGATTATGGGAACCTTGCGGCTGTCCGAGCGCCTCAGTCCGCGTATCTTTGAGGTCGCCTCTATGCCGTTCATCACGGGCATCTGCATATCCATGAGCACAGCGTCATAATATCCCTCCGGGGAAGCCTTGAATTTATCCAGGGCCTCCTTTCCGTCCCATGCGCTCTCCACCGAAGCGCCCAGAGAGGTTAGCATCTCCAGAGCTATCTCCATATTTATCTCATTATCCTCGGCAAGAAGAAGCCTTGTCCCCTGCAAAGGCGCGACATCGGGAGCAGCCACAGAAGCACTGCTGCTGTCGGATAAGGAAGGCTTTTCCTTGGGCTCCTCGGACTTCATAAAGGTGAGCCTCACTATAAACTCGGTGCCCAGATCAGGCTCGCTTGATACCGCTATATCCCCGTTCATGTATTTAACGAGATTTCCCACGATGGACATTCCGAGGCCCGTGCCCATGCGGCTTTTGCCGGTGAAACGCTTCTCCTGATAGTAAGGCTCAAAGAGGTGAGGCAAGAATTCCTTGGTCATGCCTATGCCGTTATCCTTGACCTTGAGTGTATAGGTGACTGTATCCTCCGCCTCGGAGAATTTGAGGCTGACGGAAATGAGGCCGCCTTCTCTCGTAAACTTGATGGCATTTGACACAAGGTTATTTACTATCTGGATCACTCTGTCCGGATCCCCCATGACAGGGCTCTCTCCGGAGGCAATATCCGAGGAGAGGGTCTTCTTCTGAGAGGAGGCCTGCAGCATGAAGGGCTCCAAAGCCTCCTTCACAGTTGCGCTCATGTAAAAGGCCCTCTCGTTAAGGCTGAGCCTCCCCTGTTCCGCCTTTGAAACGTCCAAAATATCGTTTATGAGGGTCAAAAGCTGTCTGCCGGAGAACTCTATCTTTGAGAGGTAATCCTCCATTTTTTCTTTGTCGGAGAGCCTGCCCTTGGCAAGCTCGGTGATGCCGAGGATGGCGTTTAAGGGGGTCCTCATGTCGTGGGACATGTTGTTGAAGAAGGCCTGCTTTGCCTCCATGTTTTGATTTGATATCTCTATGGCGTCGAGAAGCACCTCCCTCTCCCGAAGCTGCTTTTTCTTCGCCTCATTTACCTCTCTGAAGCATAGCAGAACCTCGTCCTTGTCGAGGGATTCGTCGAATCTCAGGCTCACATTCACCCACCTGTAATCGCCGTCAAAGTTCCTAAGGAAATCTCCTCCGAAATCCCGTATCCTCGAGCGTATGAGCTTCTTTATATTGTCTATGGAAAAGCTGTCACAGAAATCCTCAAAGGCGCTCTCCTCTATGACCTCTCCGCAGGTCTTGAGGAAATCCTCATAGTTTCCCTTTGGAGGCATCCTGTCTCTCACGTGCTCCGATCCGCGGACGAGCTCGTAGGTGTGATCCTCAAAATTTACGCGGTAGAGCCCGTAGTAGGTGTTGCTGAGGGCTCTTATGGTGGAGATAAGTCTCTCGTTCTGTTTTCTGTCTCTCAGAGTCCCAAGGATCATCACTATATTTGCGATGAGGAACATCAGGGCGACAAAGGAGAATATATAGATATAGAGCCTGAGGTTCCTGAAAATAGAAGTGTAGGGCATGGTGACAACAGACCAACAGCCGTCCTGAGCGCGGACATAGTAAACGCCCCTGCGCTTTCCGTCCATATCATGGATATATTGGTCGTACTCTCCGGCCTCCCCGGATTCTATGAGACCTATCAGCTCCTTCGCATAGGCCGCTATGGTCTCTCTGTCATTAGCACTGTCAGTATCGTAAAACAAGAGCTCTCCGTCCTTGTCGCAGAGATAGTAGGAGCTTCCCTCCATGTAGCGATCCAGTCCGAACACATAGTCTATAGTGCCCTTTTCGTGGTCGTACTCGGAGGCGTATATGCCCGCTATGGAGGAGCCTGTAACGTAGCTGAATCGGAGGAGAGCATTATAAATGACCGCCACCGCTATAAAGAGGGCGATGACGACTATAATGAAGGTGATGATATTTATCTTAAAATCCGTTACGAAGCGTCTGAGCTTCGGAAGGAAGGCCCTGCGTCTTCTCTGATTTTTGCTCATGTTTTCCATGGGTCGTTACCTCTGCCTTATATGTCGTTATCTCCGTTTTATATTGTGGAGACGATATCCCTTATCTTCTCGTAAAGGGGTTCGATCTCAGACATAAGGGACGCGCCCGAGGAGAGATCTCCTCCCCTCAAAAATTCCGTCTGCCTTGAGAACAATTCATAAAGAGCCGTCATGGAGAGGTTTCCGGTCATGCCCTTGAGGCTGTGGGATTTGGCGAAGGCAGTCTCAGTTTCTCCCTCAGAGAGGGCTTTTTTAAGCTCCTCAAAGTTCGTGTCCGCGCTGAATTTTTTGAGGAGCCTCAAAAAGAGGGTCTCGTTTCCCATCACTCTCTCCAATGCGGCGCCCACGTCTGTGCCGGCATTTTTCAGGCTTTCATATAATGCTGTGTCCATATCATTTCTCCTCTGAAGGGTTCTCCGAATAGAGAGCCCGCATTTCGGGCTCGGCCACCTTAAAGGCTGCCAGAAGGGCGGGGCCGAAGCAGCCGCACTCTCCGTTGTTTATCATTTTTACGGCCTCGTCAAAGCTGTAGGCTCTCTTGTAGACCCTCTCGTTTACGAGGGCGTCATATACGTCCGCAAGGGAGACCACTTGACTCCATATAGGTATCTCATCCCCCTTAAGGCCGTTGGGATAACCCCGTCCGTCATAGCGCTCATGGTGCTGAAGGGCTATATCGTGGGCGTATTTGAATCCGGGAAGCTCCCGAAGCTGTGGTATCCTTTCCAAGAACTCTCCTCCCCTTACGGTGTGGGTCTTCATTATCTCGAATTCCTCCGATGTGAGCCTTCCGGGCTTGTTGAGTATGGCGTCGGGGATGGCTATCTTTCCGATATCATGCATGATGGCCGACGTGGCTATCATCTCTATGGTCTCATAGCTCATGCCCACTCCCAGCTCGGTCTTAAGAAGAAGGAGCTTCGTGATGTCGTGGATGCGGCGGACATGGCTTCCGGACTCGGCGGAACGGAACTCTACCGCTGTTGACAGGGCCTCTATCATGCCCTGGTTCAGATCGATTATTCGTCTCGCCTGCTCGTTTATCTGCTGCTGCTGTTCCTCGACCCTGCTTCTCAAGCTTTTTCTTGCCATAAAGAGCTCCACCACGGAGTCTACCCTCTTTCTGACCATGTAAGGTATGACCGGCTTTGCAATGGTGTCCATGACACCCAGAGCGTAGGCGCGGCTGAGGACCGAGGTATCGGACTCGGCGGTTATGAGGAAGACAGGTATGCCTCCGTTCCAACCGAGCTCCCTTATGCGCTCCAAAAATCGTATACCGTCTGTCACAGGCATCATGACGTCCAAAAGTATGGCGGCTATATCGGTGAGCTCCCGCACCAGGAGCTCAATGCCCACCTCCCCGTTTTCCGCCTCCAAAATGGAATAGGTGTCGGAGAAGATGTTTGAAAGTATCATGCGGTTCAACTCATCGTCATCTATGATGAGAATGGTTCGGGGAAGATGTAAATTGCCTGAGTCAGGCTTTTTGATCGGATCCATACAGTCACTACTCCATATCTGTAAAAACGAATTTCAGATGCAGTATCAGTTTAATAATAGTATAAAAAACTGAAAAATACCACAGGGTTAATATAAAAACCTCCTGACCTCCGGTACGATTTAGAAAAAAGGAGGTTAAAAATGACTGAACTGACAGACACTGTGAAAAATACGGCGAAAAGACCGCCGAAGCCTCTGCTTACTTATGACAGAGAAGCCTACGAGGCTTTCCTTGCCGCAGAGGAAAAGAGCCCTCGGACCATAGAAAAGTATCTGAGGGATACAGAGGCGTTTTTGGACTATGTGGAGAGCCTTCATTTCTCGGGGGAAAAGCGAAAAAGGAGTCGCCCTCCCGGCGTGAGAGCCTGCGGCAAGGACAGGGAGCAGTCTGGAAAAATAGCAGCCCCGGGACTGACGGGAACGCCCGAAAGCGAGGAGTGAGGCGGATCTTGAAATATAAAAGGATGTTGTGGTTACCATGGAGGGGTGATATAATAATTTTTACAGAGAGCCGGCTTTTGACCTTCGAATATTTAAAATGCTCGGACTAAAGCGTCCTTTGGAGGTAAATATGAAAAAATTATTATCGGGGATCTTAATACTCGCTTCAGTGTCTGTCGTCGCCGCTATGTCGGCCTTTGCAGGCTGCCACGGCCATGGACACGGACATAGCCGCCATGTCGAGAGGACATATTGCGAAAATTACGTTGATTGCGATGAGGACGGAATATGTGATGACTGCGGAGTATGCCACGGGGAGGGCAGATATTATATGGATCGCGACGGCGACGGAGTGTGTGATAATCACGGTTCCCACAAGGGATGTAACAGAAGATATTAACAGAGAACAGGCTCTGTTTCATGGAGGCTTACAGCGCATGGACTGTGGCCTCTTTTACTTTAGAGAGGAGGGCGGGTTTTGAGAGACCTCAAATATGTTTTTTCCTATATACGCCCCTACAGGAGGGATCTTGTTTTGGCTGTGGCCCTTGTGTTCGTGGAGTGCGTTTTCGAGATGATAATACCTCTCCTCATGTCGGACATAGTGGACATAGGAGTGGCGGAGGGGAACCTCGAGTTTATGCTTGTGCAGGGAGCAAAGATGGTCCTATGCGCAGTCATCGCCCTGATAACAGGCCTCATGTACGCTCGTTATGCGGCGAGGGCCGCCAACGGCTTCGGAGCAGGGCTTCGCCTTGCGGAGTACAGTAAGCTCCAGAGCTATGATTTTTCAAATCTCGATCACTTCTCGACGCCGTCTCTGGTGACGAGGCTCACCACAGACGTAACCATAATGCAAAACGCCGTAAACGGGGGCTTGAGGCCCTTTGTCAGGAGCCCTGTCATGCTGGTAATGGGAATAGCCATGGCCTTTGTCCTAAACCGTGAGCTTGCGGTGGTGTTTCTCATAGCGGCTCCTATACTCGGACTGGTGCTTTCCGTTATAGTCAGAAGAGTAGGGCCCCTTTACAGCAGACAGCAGAGGGCGGTGGACCATGTGAACGGGAGGGTCAGGGAGGACCTTACGGCCGTGAGGGCCATAAAGGCCTTCGTGCGGGAGAGACACGAGGCGGAGCGCTTTGACGAGGTGAATTCCGAGCTTTCAGAGGCCTCCCTCACGACCTTTAAGAACGCCGCCTTAAATCAGCCCATATTTCAGCTGATAATGTATTCCACCGTCATATGCATCATGTGGCAGGGCGGGAACCTCATCCTTAAGGGGAAAATGACTGTGGGAGAGCTGACGGCCTTCCTGAGCTACGTCCTCCAGATCATGAATTCCATGATGATGATCTCAAATGTTTTCCTGATGATAAGTAGATCTCTTGCAAGCGCGGGCAGGATAAGGGAGGCTTTGGACGAGAAACCGGTGCTTTCGGAGAGAAAGGATCCTTTAAAGAAGATCTCCTGCGGAAGCGTGGATTTTGAGGGCGTCTCCTTCAAGTATTTCAAGGATGCGAAAAAGTACGCCCTCTCGAATATAGAGCTTCACATACCCGAGGGAGCAACCGTGGGGATAGTAGGAGGAACGGGCTCCGCCAAGTCCACACTGGTTCAGCTCATACCGAGGCTTTACGATCCCACAGAGGGGACTGTCCGGGTGGGAGGAACAGATGTGAAGGACTATGAGCTTTACGCGCTGAGAGATGCGGTGGGCATAGTCCTTCAAAAAAACGAGCTTTTCTCCGGCACTGTGAGGGAAAATCTGCTCTGGGGAGATCCCGAGGCGGAGGACGAGGAGCTTTGGGAGGCGTTGAGGACAGTCTGCGCCGACGATTTTGTGAGGAAAATGGAGAAGGGCCTTGACACGGATCTCGGTCAAGGTGGAGTCAATGTGTCCGGAGGACAGAAGCAGAGGCTCTGCATGGCAAGGACCCTTCTGAAAAAGCCCAAAATACTTATTTTCGACGACTCTACCTCGGCTCTGGACACGGCCACCGAGGGAAGGATACGCCGTGCCCTCTCGGAGCTCAAGGACGTGACTAAGATAACCATTGCCCAGAGGATAAGCTCTGTGGCTGAGGCGGATATGATAGTGGTCATGGAGGACGGAAGGATACACGGAGTGGGGACCCATCGGGAACTCCTCCTTACAGACGATATTTACAGAGAGACCTATGAGTCCCAGATGAAAGGAGGGGAGGAAGATGGCGAGAGTATTTAGCGGAAAGAGACCGGAAAATCTCAGACAGACCCTCGGAGACCTCTTCTCCTACCTTGGACGCCACGGGATACTCATGCTTTTGGTGGCGATATTTGCGGCGGCGAGCGCAGGGGCAAACCTTCTCGGCACCTACATGATAAGGCCAATAGTAAACTCCGTCACCGACGGCTCCGGGACGGAGGGGCTTTTAAGGGGCGTGCTCACGGCGGTGGCCATCTATGCCGTGGGAGCTCTTTCCACTCTGTGTTACACTCAGATCATGGTGAGAGCGGCTCAGAAGATACTCTACGATATCAGAAAGGATCTGTTTGAGCATCTCCTGAGGCTTCCCATAAGCTACTTCGACAGGAGCAAAAAGGGAGATCTCATGAGCCTTTTTACAAACGACATGGATACCCTGTCCGACGCCCTCAACAACAGCTTTTCGACCCTTATACAGAGCCTTGTCCAGACGGTGGGCACCTTGACCCTCCTGTTTGTGCTGAATGCAAGGCTTACCCTTCTCGTAATACTCTGCTATATAGCCATGTTCCTTTACATACGCTACAGTATGGCGAGGAGCAAGCATTATTTCGCAAAGCAGCAGACGAGGCTCGGAGATCTGGACGGCTATATCGAGGAGATGGTATCCGGGCAGAAGGTGGTCAAGGTATTCAACCACGAGGCTGCAAATCTCGGTGTATTCGAGAAAAAGAACGACAGCCTGAGGAGAGCGGGAACGAGCGCCTTCAGCTATTCGGCCACCATGATACCCGCTGTGGTGAGCATAGCCTATATAAACTATGCGGTCATAGCCATTGTGGGAGGGATCATGGTTATGAACGGAAGCTCCGATATAGGCAGCCTTGCAAGCTATCTGGTATTTACGAGGCAGTCGTCAATGCCCATAAATCAGCTCACCCAGCAGGGGAATTTCATACTTGCCTCCCTTGCAGGAGCCGAGAGGATATTTTCGGCTATGAGGGAGGAGCCGGAGCCGGACGAGGGGAAGGCGGAGCTCGTAAATGTCATGGAAGACGAAAAGGGAGGCCTTGTCCCCTGCGAAAAGAAGACGGGAAGATGGGCTTGGAGGCTTCCCTGCGGGAAGGGAGAGCCCTACAGTCTCGTTCCTCTTGAGGGATATGTGCGCTTTGAGCATGTGAGCTTCGGCTATGCGGAGGGCACGGACATATTGAAGGACATAACTCTCTATGCAAAGCCCGGGCAGAAGGTGGCCTTCGTTGGCTCCACCGGAGCGGGCAAGACCACCATAACGAACCTTATCAACAGATTTTATGATATATCCGAGGGCAGTATCACCTATGACGGAATAGACCTTAAGGACATAAAAAAGGGCGACCTGAGGAGAAGCTTGGGGATAGTGCTTCAGGACACTCATCTTTTTACGGGAACAGTGGCCGACAACATACGCTTCGGAAAGCCTGACGCCTCCATGGAGGAGATAGAGAGGGCGGCTCATATCGCAAACGCGGACTCCTTCATCACGAGGCTTCCCCATGGCTATGATACACCTGTGACAGGGGACGGAGCGAACCTGAGCCAAGGGCAGCGCCAGCTCCTTGCCATAGCGAGGGCCGCAGTGGCGGATCCTCCCGTCCTCATCCTCGACGAGGCTACCTCCTCCGTGGATACCAGGACGGAGAAGCTCATAGAGAGGGGAATGGACTCCCTCATGAAGGGGAGGACAGTATTTGTGATAGCCCACAGGCTGTCCACCGTAAGGAATGCCGATGTGATAATAGTCCTTGAGCACGGAAGGATAGTGGAGAGGGGAAGCCATGACGAGCTCATAGCGCAGAAGGGCGTTTACTACAAGCTGTACCGAGGGATGTTTGAGTTGACATAAATGACATAAAAACGCCGGCAGGGAAAAGGCCCTGCCGGTATTTTTATGCGTATATGCTTTTATTATATTTCCAGTGCCGCGTAATAGCCGGTTGACGAGGTATTACAGATAGTCCCGGGCTTTTTGCAGTCGCCTATGAACAGCACGTCGTGGGCAAGCCCCTCGAAGCTGTTAAGGTAATCGAAATCAGGCTTAAGCCCTGTGGCAAGTATCAAGGTATCTGCCTCTATGAAGCTCTTTTCGCCCTCGGAATTCTCAACGAACACTCCGTTTTCCTTTATCTCCACGCAGCGGGTGGAGGTATGTATGTGTACATTCTCCTTCACAGGGAGGTCCATGGGCTTGTTCTGATCGAGGTCGAGCTTATGGTTCACGTAGTACAGTGTGAAGTCCCTCTCGTCAGGATAATCCATCTTGTTTTCAGGCATGAGCTCGGGAGCCATCTCCACCAGATCCACGGCCTTTCCCATGGAGTGAAGATGTATGGTAGCTTCACAGCCCACCATTCCTCCTCCTATTATGACCGCGTGCTCGCCTACCTCATCCTCTCTCCCGTAAAGGTCGCAGCAGTGAAGTACGGAGGGAAGCTTTGCTCCGGGTATGGGAGGGTAGAAATTCTTCGCGCCCACTGCCACCACCAGAGCGTCCGGCTCCTCGGCCTTTATGGTTTCAGGCGTGGCCTCGACTCCGAGCTTTACAGTGACATTTTTATTCTTTGTCACCTGTCCTATAAGGTAATCCCTGTATCTCTTTATGTCCTCCTTGAAGGCTATGTGATCGGCAAATTCAAGCCTTCCTCCTAGCTTCTCACTCTTTTCAAGGACTACTACCTCATGGCCCTTAAGTCCCAGCTCGTTTGCGGCCATAAGCCCTGCGGGGCCGCCTCCCGCAACCAAGACCTTTTTCCGGACAAAGGGAAGCTCCGAGGGAGGAAGCTCCTGAAAGAGCACCCTCTTGGGATTTACGGAACATACTCTGTGGCCCTGGAAGTTTATGCTCTCATTAAGGCAGCGCAGACAGCGTATGCAGGGGCGTATGTCCTCCGCCATGCCGTCATGGGCCTTTTTTGCCCAGTTGTTGTCGGCGATGAAGGAGCGGGCCATCGCCACCAGATCACAGGAGCCCTCTGCGACGAATTTCTCCGCCTGAGCCGGATCGTTTACGCCTCCCACCATCTCCACCATCACATCAGGCAGAGCTTTTTTAACCTCTGCGGCAAGGTAGGCGTTTACACCGTGCCTTGTGTATTGTGAGGGGAAGAGGTAATTGGAGGACTGAACGTTATCCACCTTTCCTGCGGAGCAGTGTATGATGTCCGCATACTCTGTAAGAAGCTTTATGGAGCGGAGGGATTCCTCCAAAGTCGCGCCGCCCTCCACCAGCTCCGCCACTGAATAGCGGAAGGAGATAAGCATGTCCTTTCCTATCCTGTCTCTGATGGCTTTAAGCACCATGAGAGGGAATTTGGCGCGGTTTTCGGGGCTTCCGCCGTACTCGTCCTCGCGCCGGTTGGATATAGGGGAGAGGAACTGCCCCAAAAGCCAGTTGTGGGCTCCGTGAATGTTTATCATATCAAAGCCCGTGAGCTTCGCTATATATGCCGCGTTGGCAAAGTATTCCGCCACTCTTTCCATCTCATTTTTGTCCATGGCAACGACGATCTTGCCGTCGGGGAGCTCCTTTGACATGGGGCCAAGGACCTTGTTTCCCTCGAAGGGCGTACAGATATACCCGCCGTGGTTAAGCTCCATGCTGGCGAGAGCGCCGTAGGCATGAACATTGTCCGACATGAGATTTAATATGGGCATCTGGTCGTTATAAAGCCTGTCTGTATAAAAATTGAAGGCGTAGCGCAGAGCGCCCAGCTGAAAACGGGGGTCTACGCCGTAATGCCCGGTGTTTACCACGGCGGCGCCGCCCCTTGCAAGAAGGCCCATGTATTGAGCCTGATACTCCGAGGCGTTGTCATATCCGTCTCTGCCGACGGTGACTCCGTGAGGAGAGGCCTGGGCGGAGGCAACCACACGGTTTTTAAGGCGTTTTCCGCCTATTGTTATGGGACTGAATAAATGAGGGTAGGCGCATTCTTTCATATCTGTTTTTCTCCTCTGTGTTTTTATAACTGCTTCTGACTGATCATTTTACAGGTTTTCGATTTGATCCGGTTATTCCTGATTTGCAAGCTCCTGAGCCTCCACAATGAATTCGTCAAGCATTCCGCTCTCCTTGAGCTCGGCTATCTTTTCATTGCAGTAGTCCACAAGGTCCGTCTTTCCCTTTCCTACAGCCGCAGCGTTTCCGCCGTCGCTTGCGGGAAGCCCGATATCCTGTATCATGAGGTCGTCATTGGCCTTGACGAAGGGCTCCGCGGACATGGTATTTGTAAATATAGCGTCTATATTTCCGTTTTTAAGCTCCATGACGAGATCCTGAGATTTGCCGAGGCCTACAACGTTCTCGGCGCCTACGCTCTCCACCGCCAGGTCATAGGGCATGCTTCCTGTCTGAGCTCCAACCTTATGGCCCTGAAGGGACTCCACGGAGGTGAGTTTATCTGCGTCCTCCTTGCGGATCATTACTATCTGGAAATTCTCAAAGAGTATGTCCGTAAAGTCAGCGGCTTTTTTCCTTTCTTCATCGGGAGTGAGCCCTGCCATAACTATATCCAGTTTTCCGCCCTGAGAGAGATCTATGAGAAGGCTGTCAAAGGGCATATCAACTATCTCAAGCTCAACGCCCAAACCGTCTGCAAAGTACTGAGCTATAGAGATATCAAAGCCTACTATGGTGTCAACTCCGTCTATCTGAGTGTGGAACTCATAGGGAGGATAGTCGGCCGAGGTCCCGAGCACCAACTTTCCCTTCTCCTTTATGGCATCAATATTAGGTGTGTCCGCAGCTTGGGTCTCGTCTCCTTCAGCCTCCGCCGAAGCCTCATCCTTCGAGGCCTCCGAGCCTTCTGCCGAAGCCTCCGTATTTTCGCCGGAAGCCTCGGCCTGTGCCGCGGTGGTCTCCTCGGAGCCTGAGCCGGAGCAGCCGGCAAGCATAAGTGCACAAGACGCCATAATGGCGGCCGATATCAGTTTAAGATTCTTTTTCATAATTTTCTCCTCCGTTTTATTTTGAATATAGTTTCTCGGATCTCTTGATGTATAAATTATCTTTGCCGAGCTTTTTATTTATTAAATAACATTTATCACCTTAGATAAAAATTCCTTTGTCCTGGGGTTTTGTGGATCGTCGAAAATATCCTCGGGGCTCCCCTCCTCAAGTATCATGCCCTCGTCCATAAAGAGGACCCTGTTTGCCACCTTCTTCGCGAAGCCCATCTCGTGGGTCACCACCACCATGGTGATGCCGTCGTCGGCGAGATCCTTTATTACATTTAGCACCTCTCCCACCATCTCCGGATCAAGGGCCGAGGTGGGCTCGTCAAAGAGCATCACGTCGGGCTCCATGGCAAGGGATCTGGCTATCGCGACCCTTTGCTTTTGGCCTCCTGAAAGTTGGGAGGGATAAGCATCGGCCTTGTCCGAAAGCCCCACTCTCTTTAAAAGCTCCAAAGCCCTCTTTTCGGCTTCTCCGTGGGAGACCTTCTTGACCTTCTCCTGAGATATGGTGAGATTTTCCAACACATTCAGGTTGTTGAAGAGATTGAACTGTTGAAAGACCATTCCCACCTTCTGTCTGTGCCGGTTTACGTCAAAGCCCCTCTTTGTTATATCCTGCCCCTCGAATATGATGCTTCCCGAGGTGGGCTCCTCCAACAGATTGAGGCAGCGGATAAAAGTTGATTTTCCGGAGCCGGAGGGACCTATTATCGAAACCACGTCGCCGCGGCGGATAGTTTCATTTATCCCCTTAAGGACTTCCGTATTCCCGAAGCTTTTATGGAGATCCTTTATCTCAAACAAAACATTATCGCTCACTCTTTTGAAGCCTCCTCTCAAAGATATTCAGGCCCTTTCCGAGACATATGTTCAGGGCGAGATAGATGATGGCCGATATGTAGTAGCAGGGCAGAGGATTGTAGGTTGCGGTCACAACTATGCCGTTATTGTACATAAGATCGCTGACGCCCAGATACTGTATGATGGCGGTCTCCTTTACCATGGTGACAAACTCGTTTCCTATGGCGGGGAGTATGTTTTTTACGGCCTGGGGCATTATCACATAGCGCATAGCCTGCCCCGAGGTCATTCCGCAGGAGCGGGCGGCCTCTGTCTGACCGAGATCCACCGCTTGGATGCCTGCCCTTATGACCTCGGCTATGTATGCCGCGGAATTTATGGACAGGGCGATTATACAGGGAATGACTCTGTCAAGGCTCACTCCCAGAAAGGAACCCTGAGGGTAAGGGATGAAATCAAGCTGGTAATAAACTATGTAGAGCTGCACCAGCATCGGCGTTCCCCTTATCACTGTGATATACAGCTTCGCAAAGAGGTTAAAGGGCTTGAACTTTGAAAGCCTTAGAAGGGATATGACACAGCCGAGGACGCTTCCCAGAAGTACTGTCAAAAGCGCCACAACTATCGTTGTCCGTGTACCTCTCAAAAAGTATTGGTAATAATCCAAAAATATTTCATAAATATTCATAATACGCTCCAAAACTTGGGAAATATGATGTAATACATTGTATATTTATTCATAAAATATGTCAATACCGGATTTGACATTATATTTAAGATAAATAACCATGATTCAGAGCGGCTGTCGTTCGGAATATATAAAAAAACAGGTGTCGGATATAAACAAAGAAAACTATTCTGAAAAAGATGCACAAAACTTCGGAATATAAATTGTTAAAATTATCAAAAATCTATGAAACATATTGCAATGCCCGGGGAAATATGCTATTTATTGTTATATGGTATAGACCATTAAAAAATTTAGGAGGATGGATTTATGAAGAAACGAGTTTTATCAGTTATTGCAATGGCAATGGCATGTGTAATGGCTCTCGGTGCTTGCTCAAGTTCAACAGCCGAGACGACTGCTGCGGCAACAGAAGCTGCCGAGACTGAGGCGGCCGCAGAGGCTGAGGAAACTACAGTCGCTGAAGCCGAAGCGACAGAAGCCGCAGATTCAGAGGCGGCAGACAGCATACATGTTCTTGTTCAGGGCCTCGATGCCATAAAGGAGAAGGGCAAGATAGTTATAGGTATGACTGCAGCTGTTCCTCCTTATACTTTCCATCATGTAGAGGATGGCAAAGATGAGATAGTAGGTTCCGAGATTGAACTTATCAAGAAGATAGCCGAGGCTCTTGGAGTGGATTATGAACTGAACGATATGGAGTTTGACGGACTTCTGATGGCTCTTCAGGCAGGTAAGATCGATATGGTAGTTTCTACAATGTCCCCTACAGCAGAGAGAGCGGAAAATGTTGATTTCTCGGATGTTTACTATGAGTGCGATTACTACATTGTTGTAAATCAGGATGACAAGGATGTTATCACAACTGCCGAGGACCTTACTGATAAGGTTATAGGCGTACAGAAGAACTCCACCATGGAGATAATGGTGGCTGAGCAGATCCCTCAGGCATCTTCAAAGGGCCTTGCAAGATCTACAGACCTTTCAATTGACCTTGCGAACAAGAAGGTAGATGCAATACTCGTGGATGTAGACACAGCAAAGCTTATGTGCAAGGCAAATCCCTCGCTTTACATGACAGATATTCGTTATGAGGCGACAGGCGATGCCCTTGGAGCAGCTATAGCAATGCCTAAGGGAACAGATCCTGAGGTTATGCAGACGATCAATGACGTTATAGCAGAGGTCAAGGACAGCGGACAGATGCAGCAGTGGGTCGATGAGTATATAGAGATAGTTGACACATACTAATTTTCAGGACTCGAACGACCTGAATCAAGCGTCGATGTGACGGGAATGTGAGAAGGAAGGGGGAGAAATAAGTTTGGAGTTAAAGTTTTCTTTTCTGGAAGATTATTGGAGATTTTTCCTTGAAGGCACGGAGATAACGATCATACTTTCGATCTTCGCGGTGACTGTAGGAACTATCTTGGGAATCTTAATCGTTCTGATAAGGCGATGCAGGATAAAGCCACTGAAGTGGATAGGGACAGCTTATGTGGAATTTATACGAGGAACACCTCTGTTAGCTCAGATATATTTGGTTTACATAGGAGTACCCACGTTGTTCCCGGGGTTTGACTTTCCGGATCTCGTGGTCGGAATCATAGCTCTTTCGATGAATGCGGGAGCCTATATATCCGAGACGATAAGATCAGGTATCGAGGCTGTAAATATCGGACAGACAGAGGCGGCGCGAAGCCTTGGAATGAGCTCGAAAATGACAATGAAGGACATTATTCTCCCTCAGGCCTTCAAAAATATACTTCCCGCATTGGGAAATCAGTTTATAGGAAGCATAAAGGATTCGTCGATCATATCCACCATAGGAGTGGCGGATCTCATGTATAAGACTCAGATAGTAAGAGGAAATACCGCTCTCGGACTTGAGCCGATAATAGTATGTTCCTTCGTCTATTTGATAATGACCTTCGTTTTATCAAGAGTGCTTGGAGTTGTTGAAAGGAGGCTTAAGACCGGTGACAGAAAGTAGCAAGATCATGATAGAGGTTAAAAACCTCCACAAGTCATTTGGGACAAATAAGGTGCTTAGAGGTATCAACACCTCCATAAAGAGAGGAGAGGTGGTAGCTGTCATAGGTCCGTCAGGATCAGGAAAAAGTACCTTCCTTCGCTGCCTTAACCTCCTTGAGATCCCTACGGACGGAACCATACTTCTGGATGGCATTGATATCACAGCTCTGAAAAAGGAAAAGGATATAGATGCTGTCCGTATGAGGATGGGAATGGTTTTCCAGCAGTTCAATCTTTTTCCGCATATGACTGTAAAAGAAAACATTATCCATGCTCCTGTAAATGTAAAGGGCATGAGCAAGGATGAAGCCGAGAATCTTGCAAAGCAGCTTTTGGAAAAGGTAGGGGTGTTGGATAAGATAGACGCATATCCCTCCTCTCTTTCGGGAGGGCAGCAGCAACGTGTTGCAATAGCAAGAGCTCTCGCTATGCAGCCGGAGATAATGTTGTTTGATGAACCTACTTCAGCTCTGGATCCTGAGATGGTGGGCGAAGTCCTTAATGTTATGGAACAGCTTGCGGATGAAGGCATGACTATGGTCATAGTTACCCATGAGATGGGCTTTGCCAAGGAGGTAAGTGACAGAGTGTTCTTCATAGATCAGGGAATAATCCTTGAGGAAAATATTCCGGAGGAGCTCTTTGATCACCCGAAGGAAGACAGGACAAAGGACTTCCTGTCGAAGGTGCTGCATTAAAGTGAGGCGGTTTTGATGAAGGTTATAGGTTTAGGAGATCAAGTAGTAGATAAGTATTCAGACAGACATATCATGTATCCGGGAGGTAATGCTCTTAATTTCGCTGTATTTGCAAAAAAGCTTGGGTTTGACAGCGCATTTTTGGGAGCTTTCGGCAATGACAGCGAGGGCGATTGCGTAAGGGAGGCCATAGACGAACTGGGAGTAGATAACTCCCATTCAAAGCTCTACAGCGGTGAAAACGGCAGGACCGTAGTGGAACTTAAAAACGGTGACAGACAGTTTGTTTTCAGTAACAGATGTGGGGTGCTGAGGGAGAACGGCCTTAGGTTGACAGATGAGGATTATGAGTATTTGAAAGGCTTTGATCTCATTCATTCAAGCCTTTATTCATACTCGGAGAAGGAATGCTCACGGCTTCATGAGCTGGGGAAAGAGATATCCTTCGATTTCTCAGGAGATTATACGGATGAACAGCTTGAAAGGTTGCTGCCTGTTGTAGATTACGCTTTTTTTTCAACAAGCGGTATGCCTGACCCTGAAAGGGAAGAGATAGCGAAAAAGGCATTTAAATCCGGAGTTCGGATGGTGCTTTGCACCGCAGGTGAAAAGGGAGCCTTTTTGTACACTCCGGAGAAGTTGTACAGACAAGAGGCTCACTACATTAAAGCAAAAGATACCATGGCCTGCGGCGACGCCTTTATCACGAGTTTTATCTTAAATTATTTAAGTAAAGTACAAACAGACGGAAAAGAAAAGGCAATAACAGAAGCTTTGAATGAGGCCGCGGAGTTTTCAGCGAGTCAGTGCCTTGTAGACGGCTCATTCGGCTTTGGAAAGGAGTACTTATAAATAATATGAAGTTAATTGACAGAGAACAGGTTGCGGGAATGAATATCCATTATATGAAGTATTCTTTGGATTACTTTCTTGCAGCCCAAGAGAGAGCCGGTTTTAAGACCATAGAATTATGGGGAGGTATACCTCATATTTTTATGGACAGTGTGGACTATGAAGACACAAAAGCGATAGCTTCAAAGATCAAAGCTCACAATCTGGAAGTCAAAGTGTTTACACCGGAAAACTGCACTTATCAGTATCAGTTCGCGGCTGCGAAGCCTTGGGCTTTCAAAAAGAGCAAAGAGTATTTTAAAAACGGGATCAGGATCGCTTCCGAACTCGGATGCAAGATAATGCAGTGCAATTCCGGATGGGGATACCTTGATGAGACCAGAAAGGATGCCTGGGACCGATGCGTTGAAATGCTTTCGGATTTGTGCGATTTTGCAAAGGAATATGGTATCGAGCTTGCAATGGAAAGCTTAAGGCCTGAGGAATCAGATCTTGTGACAAGACTTGAAGATGCTGAAAAAATGCTCAAGGACGTCGGAAGAGACAATCTCAAAGTGCTTGCCGATACGACGGCTATAGGTGTTGCAGGGGAGACATTGGAGGATTGGTTTAAGACATTCGGCGACAAGATCATTCACACACATTTTGTTGACGGAAATCCTTACGGACATCTTATCTGGGGAGACGGATCACGGAA
The DNA here is from genome assembly GCA_944381505.1 of uncultured Lachnospiraceae bacterium. Lineage (GTDB taxonomy): Bacteria > Bacillota > Clostridia > Lachnospirales > Lachnospiraceae > Avilachnospira. The sequence goes on along the minus strand of CALWLK010000011.1, from coordinate 85,749 downwards.
TATGCAAAAAGATCTGGAAGTGTGTCAAAAATACGGATATAAGGGATGCTTCGGTCAGGAGATCACAGATCAGAAATATTTCAAAGATCCTCTTTCTCATGACATAAGAAACATGGAAATGTTTGAAAAATATATGAATTAAAGTTATAATTCTCTCTGTATAAAAACATATTTGTACGGAGAGACAAATGGAAGAGAAAACCTTGAAACCCAAATACCTGCAGATCAAAGATTATTTCGAAAAAAAAAATAGAAGACAATGATTATGCCAATGACGGCAGGCTGCCTTCCGAGAGGGAGATCAGCGAAAAGTTCGGGGTCAGCCGTATGACGGCAAGAAATGCGATATTGGAGCTGGTGAAGGATGGCTCTGTATACAGAAAAGGAGCTAATGGTACCTTTGTAAGCCAAATCAAGATGAAACGTAATTTCTTTCCTATGGGCGGTCTTTCAATGCATATGAAGGACAGCGGAATAAAGGATCCCGTTAATAAAGTATTGGTATTCGAGAAAGGTGAGGCTGACTGTTATGTTTCAAAGCTTCTCAATGCCAATATAGGTACGGTTTACTATCATATGCTCAGGCTCAGATCCGGCAACGGGGAACCCTTGGCCTTGGATGAAACGTATATCAACGGAGAATATGTAAAAGGCCTTGAGAAATATGACTTTTCAAAAACTTCGTTGTGGCAGAAGCTTAGAGAAGCAGGCGAGCATAGGATAGTCAGAGGAAGTAACAACATAGAAATATATTTTTTTGACAGCAGGGAGAGCAAGCTCCTCAATATAAAAAAGGGCGAGCCCGGATTTAAGGTTTCCAATATCAACTACGACAAATATGGAAATGTAATAGAGCATTCAACAACTCTTTACAGAGGGGATATGTTTATGTTTTCATATGAGGTCAGTATCGATTAAAGGAGCTGATTTATAATGGAAATCAAAGATATCATCAAGGAAATTACCGACAAGGACAATATTAAGTCCGTATATTTTGTCGGATGCGGCGCTTCAAGATCAGATCTTTATCCTGCGTATTATTTTCTGAATAATAATGCAAAAAACATCAGGACTTCAATTCACACAGCAAATGAATTTGTTATGGCGACTCCTGCCGCGGTGGATAACACAGCGGTAGTCATAACATGCTCTTTGGGAGGAAATACTCCCGAGACCGTAAAGGCCGCAGGACATGCCAAGAGCCTTGGCGCGCATGTTATAGCGGTAACGCACGAGCAGGACTCCCCGTTAACAAAGGATGCGGACTATACTGTAATATTTGCATGGGACGAAACATATTCATCAAAGATGGATAAAATGATAAAAGTCATTGGTATGGCGGTTGAGCTTCTTAATAATGTGGAAGGATACGACCGGTACGATGAAATGGTAAAAGCTCTTGAGGATTCTTACGGCATAATAGATGAGGTGGTAAAAGGCGTAGGAAAGGATGCGGAGGAGTTTGCTCGTAGGTATAAGGACACAAATATGCTTTATGTTATGAGCTCCGGTGCTACCCAAGAGGTTGCATGGTCATTTTCTTCTTGCCTGATGATGGAAATGCAGTGGATACCTTCATCAACATTTAATGATGGAGATTTCTTCCATGGACCTTTTGAGATGGTAGACAAGGATGTGCCTTATCTTTTGTTTATAAATGAAGGAAGGACCAGAGAAATGGATGTCAGAGCTTTGACATTCCTTCAGAGGTTCGACACAAAATATACGATAGTTGACAGCAAGGACTTTGCTCTTGGAAATTATTTCTCAAAGGATATCATAGATTACCTTAATCCGGTTATTATCTCACCTGTTATCAGGGTATATGCCGAGAAGCTTGCGGTTCTGAGAGAACATCCTCTGACAAAGAGAAGATATATGTGGAAGCTCAGCTATTGATCCGGAGGAGATTAAGGGATGGTCAGAGATTGGAAAGACGTAACAGCTATAGGGAACTACCACTATACTGCATATTCATTTGAGTATTTTCTGAATTCTATGGTCTCTCTTGGGGTAAAGAATATAGAGATATGGGGAGCAAAGCCCCATTTGTGTGTGGACGCTGTGAGCCTTGACAGGGTTATGGCCATGAGAGATGCTATAGATAAAAAAGGCTTGAAAGTCATATGCTTCTGCCCCGAACAGAACACTTATCCTGTGGATATATGTGCGAAGGACGATGATTTCAGGAGATACAGCCTTTCTCAAATAAAAAAGGCTATAGAGATAACACATATCCTTGGAGCAAAGAGAATGCTTTTGTGTCCGGGAAACGGAAGCTTGGACGAACCGCAGAAAGACATAGAAGACAGATTTACAGATTCTGTTAAAGAGCTGACGGAAACCGCAGAAAAAAATGATGTGGTGCTTTGCCTTGAAACTCAGGCAAAGGAGGACTCCCTTTTCATGAATACCGCGGCGGATCAGGCGAAGATGCTCGGAGAGATAAAGAACGATTATTTCAAAGCTATGCTTGATACGGTGCAGCTTGCACAATTTGATTCCTCGGTAAAAGACAGCATGGAGCTTATAGGATGTAAGAATATAAAGCATGTGCATTTGGGGAATACTATCGTCAAGGAAAAAACCTGGTATGAGAAGCTTCCTCCTGAGGGGCTCAAAGACAGAACGGAGCTCTCAATAGGAAAGAGCGTGTGCGGGCACATAGGTTTCAGAGAAGGAAATCTTCCCCTTGCGGAGAACCTCAGAGAATTGTTTGAGGCCGGATATGAAGACTATGTCACCATAGAGATATGTCAACGACCGTATTTCTTTGATGCTCACAGGTATGCAAAGGAAGCTCTGGAGTATACTGTTGATATTCTGGAGAGTTTATAGGGTGCTTGGGCCTCCTGCCATAGTGCGGGAGGCCCAAATAAAATGGGAGACAAAATTGTCTCCCTAAAGTTGTTTTTTGTTAAGATTTAAATTTGTAAAAGAAGCAGGTAAAATAATTTGTAAGCTGCGCAAATTGTAATTTTTAAGTATAATGATGATATAATCGCTAAGCTGTGAGGAGGTGCGCCATGTTCGGAACAAAGCCGGTAAAATACAAAGACACTGTCTACGCCCTCGATCAGGGTATGGTGAGGGCATTTCTGATACTTGGGGAAGAGAGAGGGCTGCTCTTTGACGCAGGCGTGGAGAGGGCGGATCTTATGAAATACATAAGGGAGATCACCGACCTTCCTGTGGAGCTGTGCTTGAGCCACAGCGACCCGGACCACATAGCAAATATAGGGGATTTCGAAAAGCTTTATGTCCATGAGGATGAAGCGGACAGGCTTAGAGCCTTTGGGAAAGCTGACGGAAAAGAACTTTTTCTCATAAAGGAGGGCTTTGAGTTTGATTTGGGAGGAAGAAAGCTTAAGGTCATCCACTGTCCGGGACATACTCCGGGTTCCATAGCGCTCCTTGACGAGGAGGAAAAGCTTCTCTTCTCAGGGGATACGGTATCCTACGGCCCTGTGTATATGTTCGGGGAGGGAAGGGATGACAGAGCCTATGAGGAGACTCTCCTTCGCCTTCAGGAGATGCTTGAGAGGGGAGAGTTTTCAGAGATATATCCCTGCCATAATCGCTGCCCGGCAGATGTGAAAGCTGTAAAGGAGCTCATAAGCTGTATAAGGGACATCATGTCAGGGAGGATAGAGGGAAGCCCCACAGAGATGAGGGACGGCAGCGGAAATGCTGTCCTTGAGTATCGCCGTGGAGACTGTGGAATATACCACATATAACATATAAAAAGAGGCCCCGCATATAGCCTTCATTAAAGGCTGTATGCGGGGTAAAAATAAGTCTCGGCAAATAAATACATATAAACATATAAAAGGACAGTCAGATCATCCTTCTATAGATATGTATTTGTCCTCGGGGGATTCGGGAATAGCCTCCTTCTTGGGGATGCTCACCGTGAGTATGCCGTGCTTGAATTCGCATTTTATATCGGAGGTCTTCAGGTATTCTCCGACGTAGAAGCTTCTCTCCAGGGTGCCTGCATAGCGCTCGCGCCTTATGTACCTTCCGGTATCCTTGTCCTCAGTATCCCGGTCAAGTCCTCTTGCGGCGCTTATTGTGAGGCAGCCCTTTTCAAGGGAGACCTTTATCTCCTCCTTCTTGAAGCCGGGGAGATCCATAATGAGCTCATAGCCTGTATCGCTCTCCTTTATATCAGTCTTCATGAGGTTTGCGGCGTGCTTTCCATAGAGCTTTTTTTCAACGTCTCTCTCGGCCCTGTTGTCGTATACAGGGAAATCATTAAAAAATTCATCAAACAGATTCTCACCAAAGATGCTCGGCATCAACATATATATCACTCCTTTTTTAAGAACATTCCTTTTATTTTCATAATCTTTCGGAAAAGCTTTTCTTTTCCGCTTATGCCTAAGTTATATCATTGATTGTTAGCACTGTCAAGTGTTGAGTGCTAACAATTTAAAAAATTTTTTCTTTCGCGGAATGCTTTCCGACTCTTGCGGTAAATTCCCGCTTATATAAATTCTAATGGAAATATCGGGTCATTCAGTATAAAATAAAAGAAAACAGCGCAGACAAACCGGAAGATCAAGAGGTATTTAAGCATATGCCCGGAATAGGAACCATAGTAAACACCATTGCAGTCATAGTCGGTGGTATAATAGGCCTTATGTTCAAGCGGGGCCTTGACGAGAGATTTCAGACGACCATAATGCAGGCCACAGGCCTCTCGGTCATATTTATAGGCATATCCGGGGCTATGGAGAAGATGCTCCTTTTGTCAAGCTCGGGATCTGTAGTCTCAGAGGGCGGAATGGCCGCGGCTGTGTCCCTTGCGGCGGGAGCGGTGATAGGAGAACTGATAAACATAGAAAAAAGGCTCAACCGTTTCGGAGATTATCTGCGGCTTAAGGCAGGCAGAGGGGAGGACAGCAGATTCATAGACGGCTTCGTCATGACCTCTCTTACCATATGCGTGGGAGCCATGGCTGTGATAGGCCCTATTCAGGACGGACTGATGCACGATCCCTCCACGCTGTTTACAAAGGCTGTGCTTGACGGGGTGATAGTGATAATATTTGCCTCAGGCTTCGGGCCGGGAGCGGTGTTCTCCGCGATACCTCTTTTTATATTTCAGGGCTCGGTGACGCTTCTTGCGGGGCTTATAAGGGGCTTTCTCACGGACGCCATGCTTGACGGTATATCCATGGTGGGCTCCATGCTCATATTCTGCGTGGGGGCAAACCTCATATTCCCCGTGAAGATAAAAGTGGCGAATATGCTGCCCGCCCTTGTGATTATAGCGATATATGTATCGGTGTTTTGAAAAAGGAGGGCATAGTTTTTAGGATGTTATGAGGATAATCGACGCGCATTTACATTTCTGCCCCGGGAGAGAGGGCTATTTCAATGATATAGCCCTTGCGGCGGGACATGAGAATACAGAGGAGCACCTGAGAGGAGAGTACGAAAGGCTGGGAATAGTCGGCGGGGTGGTCATGGGAAACAACGGGCTCTCCATGGAGGAGCATGATAAGTACCCTGAGTACCTTCGATATTTGATAGGACTTGACGGAGTGTATATGAGGGAGGCGGGAGGCAAGGCGGACGCGGCTGCCTGGGACATGGTGGAGAGACACCTCAAGAGGAAAAACTGCGTCGGCATAAAGCTGTATCCGGGCTATGATCCTCATTACATAACCGATCCGGTATACGGCCCCTGCTATGAGCTTGCAAAGGCATACGGAAAGCCTGTGGCGGTACATACCGGTGAGACTGCAGGGACGGGAGCGCTCCTTAAGTACAGCAAGCCTCTCATTTTGGATGAGGCGGCTACGGCTCATCCCGAGGTGAGCTTTGTCATGTGCCATTTCGGGAATCCTTGGCTTCAGGATGCGGCTGTGGTTCTTGCAAAAAACGAGAATGTCTCGGCGGATCTTTCAGGGCTCCTTGAGGGGAGGAACGATTCCCGGGAGTATTTCATGGAGAATAGGGGCTATACAGAGTTTTTGATGACATGGATAAAGTATATGGGAGATTATGAGAGGCTTATGTTCGGGACCGACTGGCCTCTCGCAAATCTCGAGGATTATATAGGCTTTACCGAGAGGCTTATCCCTGAGACACATTATGAGGAGGTCTTTTGGAAAAATGCCGCAAGGATATACGGACTTGAGGATATGCTTTGATTTTCAGGAGGTGAATAAATATGTGTACAAGTATCGTTTTAAAGGAGAGATCGGTGTATTTCGGAAGGAATCTTGACTTGGAATATTCCTTCGGAGAGAGGGTCGTTGTCACCCCGAGAAATTATGGCTTCAAATTCAGGGCTCACCGGGAGGAGCTTAAAAGCCACTATGCCATGATAGGCATGGCCACAGCTGCCGGAGGATACCCTCTCTATGCGGAGGCGGTAAATGAGAAGGGGCTCTATATGGCGGGGCTGAATTTCCCCGGAAATGCTTATTATAAGGACATGGAGCCTGACAGGGATAATATAACTCCCTTCGAGCTGATACCTTGGATATTGGGCAAGGCGGCGGATATCTCCGAGGCCCGAAAGCTCATAGAAAGGCTCAATATATTCAATCAAGCTTTTTCGGAGAAGATGCCCCTCGCGCCCCTTCACTGGCACATCTCCGATGGAGAGAGCACCCTTGTGATGGAGCAGACCGGGGAGGGACTTAAGCTCTTTGACGACCCGATAGGGGTCCTTACAAACAACCCTACCTTTGATTTCCATCTCATGAACCTTAACAGATATATGAATCTGAGTCCCGAGCAGGCCGAAAACCGCTTCTCAAAGACCGCGTCCCTAAAGACCTTTGGAGAGGGGATGGGGGCCATAGGACTTCCCGGGGACAGCTCTCCCTCATCGCGCTACATAAAGACCGCATTCCTTAAGCTGAACTCCGTACAGGGAGAGGGTGAGGAGGGCTGTGTGTCCCAATTCTTCCACATTCTGGATTCCGTGGCCATGGTGAGAGGCTCTGTAATAACAGAGGCGGGAAACAATGATATCACCACCTACTCCTGCTGTATTAACGGGGACAGGGGGATATATTATTATAAGACCTATGAGAACAACAGGATAAGCGCTGTGGATATGTTCAAGGAGGACCTTGAGGCGTCGGAGATAAAGGAATTCCCTTTATCGGAAAAGCAGGATATATACTTTGCAAATTAGGGCCTTCCGGTATAGAATCATATAGAAACATACATGCCGCACGCATATGGAAAATAATAAAAACCCGGAAATCGGATCCCGGGTTTAAGAGGAGGGATTATGAGCGTAAAGAAGATGATAGTCGCCATCGTGGCTCTGGTCATGATAGCGGGGATAGCGATCACTTCGGTGTGCATACCCGAAGCCGAATAAGGACAGGTTTACCGGAACAGGGGAGTGGAGAAATACCGCTCCCCTGTATCAGGAAGTATGGTTACTATGTTCTTTCCCCTTCCGAGCTTTTTCCCAAGCTCTATGGCGCAGGCCACATTCGTTCCTCCGGATATCCCGCACAAAAGCCCCTCAAGGCGGGCGAGGTTCTTTGCGGTCTCCAGGGCCGTTTCATCAGTCACTATAAATATGTCGTCATAAATATCGGTGTTTAGGTTTTTGGGGATTATACCGTCCCCTATACCCATCTGAAGATGAGTACCTATCGGGCCGCCTGAGAGCACGGCGGCTTTTTCCGGCTCGGCCACCATTATCCTTATGTCGGGATATTTTTCTCTGAGGGCCTCTCCTATGCCGCTTATGGTGCCTCCCGTGCCGAAGCCTGAGCAGAATCCGTCTATGGGAAGCCCCGCCTCCTCCATGTCGGAGATTATCTCGGCGGCGGTGGACACCTTGTGTATATGGGGGTTCATTGGATTTACAAACTGCTGGGGTATGAAGACGCGGGGGTCCTCCTTTGCCATGTCCAAAGCGGTGTTAAGGCACTTCTCTATACACTCTCCTATATCTCCGCTGTCATGGACGAGCACCACCCGGGCCCCGTATTGCTCCATGAGCTTTCTTCTCTCCTCGGAGACGGAGTCCGGCATGATGATGACCGCCTTGAGGCCCTTTACGGCGCAACAAAGGGCGATACCTATCCCTTGGTTCCCGCTGGTGGGCTCGACTATAATGCTGTCCTTGTTTATGAGGCCTTTTTTCTCGGCGTCCTCTATCATTGACAGGGCTACCCTTGTCTTTATGGAACCGCCGACATTGAGCCCCTCAAACTTAACGTAGATATCCGCGCAGCCGGGGGGGACTATCCTGTTGAGCTTTATGAGGGGAGTGTTTCCCACTGCCTCAAGCACGTTCTTAAGTATCATATGCTGCTCCTTTCTCCTTAAAATCTTTCATTAAAATATAGCATAAACCGGTGAAAAGTTTAAGGCTTTTCGCAAATGTATTGAAACCCGTCCGGAATCGTAAGGCTTTGTAAGAGAATCTAAAGGAATCCGGTCCTTTGGTTGTAGTATAGTAAGGTCCGTGGAGGCAAAGATTCGGAAATGATATACACAGATAACAGCTACAGCATAGGAAAGGTGGCGGAGCTTTTGAGGGTCAGCAGAGACACCCTTCGCATTTACGAGGAGGAGGGGCTCATAAAGCCCGCGAGAGATACAAACGGCTATAGGATATACAGCGATGAAGACCTCCTGAGATTCATTTCCATAAGGTTTTTGAGGATGAACAGCGTCCCTATGAGCAGCATAAAAGACATAACGAGGCCGGGAGGCGAGGGAGAGGCCATAGAAGCCCGGGAAGCTGAAAGGGGCCGGCCTGAGAAGGTGCGGGAGAGAGCTTCTGTTGAAGCCATAATAAGAGAGCGGATAGAGGCTGAGAAAAGGGAGGCACTGAGGCACCGGAGAAATATGGAGAGGCTCAAGCTCGCCTTGAAGTATTATGAGCCCGAGGGTATAGGGGAGCCCTGCCTTCGGGATATGTGCCTCTACAGGGTATCGGAGGAGAGAGGGGATTTTACGGACACCCTTAAGGACTGGTTTCAGATGTCCTCCTCTGACGAGGACCTTGCTATGTGCTATCTCTGCACCCACAGGGCAGGGAGCGGCGAATGCTCCGCCTTTCTTGTGATAAAGGATTACGAGCTGAAGGCTGTGGGAAGGAGAGATCTCATGAGGGAAGATATGAAGCTTCCCTTGGGGAAATGTCTTGTGAGGAGAGTTTTTTCCCCGGAGCCTGTGCCCTCCGAGGAGGAGATAGGGATTACCTTGGGGCTTGCAAAGGAATTCTCTTTTGTGCCTCGGGGAGACGTATATTCATACTTTACCTGCAGACATGACGGGGACTTTGGAGAAGGTAAATATCTCCTTGAGCTCTGTATGCCTGTAAAATAATAATTTTACTCATGTGAATAATTCAAAAGCTCCGATAAGGCGCTTCGGAGAACAGGCTTTGACCTTGTTCTTACGAAACATATCGGAGCTTTTAATGTATTTAAAAGGTGTTAAAATGTGTGCTTAATTGAAAATGTAAAATGCATGGCTGAGAAGCTCTGCCAAGCTATCTCACGGAGTTTTTTGTTCCCTTTATGAGATGGCCGTAGCTGTCCCGGCTGTCATTTACGTAGGGGCGGTCTCCCGTGACTCCGTTTTCGGTGAAATGATAGCCTCTGAAATCATACCAATGATCTCCCGTAACCATCTTGCAGCTCTGCTTGTCGAAGTAATACACGTTTCCGTTTATCTTCATGATGCCCGCCTGAAGCTCTCCGGTATCGGCGGCGTAGTACCAGGTGTTGTCCCTCTGTATCCATCCTGTCCTCATGATCTGATCGTCTCCGAAATAAAACCAGTGGTCCTTGTAATGTACCCAATTGTTTACGCAGTAGCTGCCGTCTCCCCATTGATACTTGACTCCCTGAGGTGTGGTCACAAAGCCTGCGAGGGCCGTGGAAGAGGCTCCTGCGGCGAGAACTCCCGAGATAAGCATGGCCTTTAAAAATTTATGCTTCATAAATGATTCCTCCTTTGAATTCGGGTTTTTGTTTTTTGAAGCCTAAACCTTGGACCCGCTCCAAGGGCAATACCAAAATCAATATCGTAAGAATGCGTAAGAATATGGCGAATTTTCGTAAAAAAAATGTTAATATAAAAAATATGGAAAATATCAGTCAAATGAGACTGTAGAGACTGTATCGATCAGAGGAAAAGAGCAGAGATATATGGATAAAAATATGGTTTTGGGAATACTTGCCCACGTGGATGCGGGAAAGACAACTCTCTCCGAGAGCTTTCTCTATCTCACGGGGGAAATAAGGAGACAGGGAAGGGTGGACCACAGGGACGCCTTTCTGGACACCTACGAGCTGGAAAAAAAGAGAGGTATCACGATATTTTCCAAGCAGGCGGTGTTTAGGCTCGGGGAGAAGAGGGTGACACTTTTGGATACTCCGGGCCATGTGGATTTTTCGGCGGAGATGGAGAGGACACTGTCGGTGCTGGATTACGCCGTGCTCGTCATAAGCGGACCCGAGGGGCCGGAGGATCACAGCAAGGCTCTTTTCGGGCTTTTGAGGAGAGCAGGGGTCCCCACCTTTATCTTCGTAAACAAGATGGACAGGGAGGTCTGTGTAAAGGAAGATATCATGAGGGCGATTAAGGCCCGCCTTTCTCCCGCCTGTACGGATTTTTCCGATGAGGAGGACATGGCCGCCTGCGACGAGAAGATATTGGAGAGCTATCTTGAGAGAGGGGAGCTTACAGCGGCAGACAAAAGGCGCATAGAGAGGCTCGTGAAAAACAGGCTCGTATTCCCCTGCTTTTTCGGCTCGGCTCTTAAGCTTACAGGGATAGAGGAATTTCTGAAGGGACTTGAGGAATACACAGAGACAAGCTGCTATGGAGAGGAATTCTGCGGCAGGGTCTTCAAGATCGCAAGAGACGAGCAAGGAAAAAGGCTCACCTATATGAAGATAATGGGAGGAAGCCTTAAGCCGAAGGAGCCGGTCACCGGAGGCGGCTATGAGACTTGGGAGGAGAAGGCTGATGAGTTGAGGATATATTCAGGGAAAAAATACACCCTCACAAAAGAGGCTGAAAGCGGAATGGTGATAGCCGTCACCGGCCTTTCAAAGACAGTGAGCGGGGAGACCGTGTTTAAATCGGGGGAGCATATCTCCGACGCGGCAAAGACTGTCATAAGGTCAAATGACGTGAAGCTTAAGGGGATCACAGAGCCCGTCATGGAATACAAGCTTGTTTTCCCCGAGGGGACGGACGAGGTGAGGATGTGGGAGAACCTGAGAGGCCTTTCCGACGAGCTTCCGGAGCTGAAGCTGAGGAGAGACGACAAGCTTCGGGAGATACGCATAAGGGTCATGGGTGAGGTCCAGGCGGAGATACTGAAAAACATAATATATGAGCGCTTCGGCACAGAGGTTTCCTTCGGGGAGGGAGAGATACTTTATAAGGAGACTATAGCGGACAGAGTGGAGGGAGTGGGACATTATGAGCCCCTGAGACATTACGCGGAGGTACACCTTATCCTTGAGCCCCTTCCGGAGGGGAGCGGTATAGAGGTGAGCTCGGAGTGCTCTACAGACGTGCTCGCCTCAAATTGGCAAAACGGCATACTCTCAAGGCTTATGGAATACAAGCACCGAGGAGTGCTCACCGGAAGCGAGCTGACGGACGTGAGGATAAAACTGGTGTCAGGCAGAGCCCATGAGAAGCATACGGAGGGAGGAGACTTCTCTCAGGCGGCCCTCAGAGCCGTGAGGCAGGGACTTATGGAGGCCGAGAGCATCCTTCTTGAGCCCTTTTATGATTTTGCCATAACCATACCGAGGGAGCTTGCGGGAAGAGTAATGAACGACCTGGGAAAAAAGAACGCGGACTTTTCCGAGCCTGAGTCGGGTGAGGATGGGGAAATGCTTGTGCTAAGGGGCAGCGCTCCCGTGTCGAAGCTTGGAAATTATCCCATGGAGCTTCGCTCCTTTTCGGGAGGCAGGGGAAGGATAAGCCTGGAGCTTTCGGGCTACCGGCCCGCAGCGGACCAAGAGGAGCAGGTGTCTCGCATAGGCTATGATCCGGAGAGCGACATGGAGAATCCCACAGGCTCGGTCTTCTGCGTTCACGGGGGAGGCTTCTATGTGCCTTGGAACGAGGTAAAGGCGCATATGCATCTTGAGAGCACCATAAAGAAGAAATCGGGCGAGGCCGAGGCGCTGACAACCCCGGAGCCTTACTCGGAGAGTGGGGAAAGAGGAGCGGGTAGCGGAGGGGCTTTGTCGGAGGGCTCCTACGCCGCCTTTTCGAGAGAGGAGAAGGAACTCTCGGAGATATTTATAAGGACCTACGGGGAGTCAAAGCGAAGTCGGGATATGTTCAGATCCGTGCAGGCTTCGGGCGTCGGAAATCGTTTAGAAGGGGGAAAAGGAGAAAAGAAGGCCGCCTTGGGCATGAAGAAGGTGAAAGCGAGGGAGGAGTACCTCCTTGTGGACGGCTACAATATCATATTCGCATGGGACGAGCTGAGAAAGCTTGCCGAGACCAATATCGACAGCGCGAGGGTAAGCCTCATGGAGAGGCTTGCAAACTATCAGGGCTACAGGAAGATGAAGCTGATACTCGTCTTCGACGCCTACAAGGTCCACGGAAATCACGGGAGCGTGGAGGAATATCACAATATATATGTGGTCTACACCAAGGAGGCGGAGACTGCGGATCAGTATATAGCAAAGGCTGTGACCGAGATAAGCGACAGCTATAACGTCACGGTGGCTACCTCGGACAGCCTTGTACAGCTCATAATATTCGGGAAATCAGCCATAAGGATGAGTGCAAGGGAGCTTTTGGAGGAGGTGAAGCTTGCGGAGTCCGAGATGAGGGAGCGATATCTGGGAAGCCGCAGCGACATAAGGAGCAGAGTGGCTGATTTTATGGAAGATAAAGAAAAAAGTTGAAAAACTTCTTGCAATATTTCCCCAAATATGTATAATGACTTTGGTTCGATTTTTTAAATGTAAAGTTTAGTAAAAGCAAACTTATACTTAAATAAAAAGTAAAGCTATATAAAACAAAAAAAGTAAAATAAATGGCAATCACCGGAATCGGTGGGAGGCGATGATGGATATCGGTAAAAAAATAAAGGAACTCAGGCTGTGCAACGATCTCACCTTGGAGGAGCTTGCATCAAGGAGCGAGCTGACAAAGGGTTTTTTGTCCCAGGTGGAGAGAGACCTCACCAGCCCGAGCATATCCACGCTGGAGGATATTTTGGAGGCTTTGGGCACGAACCTCTCGGAGTTTTTCAAGGATACCGAGGAGGAAAAGATAGTGTTTCGCACCCAAGACTTCTTTGTGGACGAGAAGGAGGATTACACTATAGAGTGGATAATCCCCAATGCGCAGAAAAATGAGATGGAGCCCATACTGCTCACCCTCAGACCGGGGAAAAAGTCCAGGCTCATGGAGAGCCATAACGGCGAGGAATTCGGCTATGTCCTTAAGGGAAGCGTGGCTCTTATGAGAGGAAACCGCAAGTACAAGCTCAAGGCGAAGGAGACCTTCTACATTTCGGGGAAGGGAAGCCATTACCTTGTAAATATCGGAAGCGGCGACGCGAAGATCATATGGGTGACTACACCGCCTATGTTTTAAAATATTTGTGAGAGGGAAGGCCATGGAGGAAAAGAAAAAGCTTATTCAGTTCAGAAACATAGTCAAGGAGTTTGACGGTCAGCTCGTGTTAAAGGGCATAAATCTCGACATATACGAGAATGAGTTCGTAACCCTTCTGGGCCCTTCGGGTTGCGGAAAGACGACGCTTTTGAGGATACTCGGAGGGTTCATAGAGGCCGATGAGGGGCAGGTCATATTTGACGGGGAGGACATCTCCGGGCTCCCTCCTTATAAGAGAGAGCTCAACACGGTGTTTCAGAAGTACGCCCTCTTTCCTCACATGACCGTATACCAAAATATAGCTTACGGATTGAAGATAAAGAAGATGTCGAAGGACGTCATAGAGCAGAAGGTCATGAAGATGCTGAGGCTCATAGGCCTTGAGGGCTATGAGAACAAGAACGTCACGCTGCTTTCGGGCGGACAGCAGCAGAGAGTGGCTATAGCGAGAGCCCTTGTAAACGAGCCGCAGGTGCTGCTTTTGGACGAGCCTCTGGGAGCTTTGGACTTAAAGCTTCGGAAGGAGATGCAGTACGAGCTTAAGAGGATACAGCAGGAGGTGGGGATAACCTTTATTTTCGTCACCCACGATCAGGAGGAGGCCCTCACTATGTCCGATAAGATAGTGGTGATGAAGGACGGTGAGATCCAGCAGGCAGGCACTCCTCAGGATATATATAACGAGCCGGTGAACGATTACGTGGCAAATTTCGTCGGTGAGAGCAATATCATCCCCGGAAGGATGCTTGAGGACTATAAGGTAAGGTTTGACGACAAGGATTTCGAGTGCGTGGACTTCGGCTTCAAGGAGAACGAGCCGGTGGACGTGGTGATAAGGCCGGAGGATATAGACATAGTTTCTCCCGGAAACGGCAAGCTCACAGGTACGGTGGAGAGCATACTGTTTAAGGGAGCTCACTATGAGGTCATTGTCGAGACCGTGCCCGGAACCTCCGTCACCGTGAGTATGAGAGTCATAAAGAATGCGGAAAACGAGGCGGTGTCCCCGGACGGCAAGGAGAAGATAAGCGCCAACGACTTCTTCGTGGACATAGAGGACATGAAGGAGAAGGAGCTTGACGATAAGGAGATAATAGCCCGTGCGGACGCGCAGGCGTGGAATCCCGAGACAGACGAGTACATTTCCATAAGCAAGATACAGTACGATTTAAAGCCGGAGCTCGGACAGTATCCCGTTGTGTTTAAGACAGCCTCAGGCACGGAGATAACAAAAAACATATACGTGGTAAACCAGCCCTTCATAAAGAACGAGAAGGCAGGCGAAGCCGTAAGCGCCTTCAATTTCTTTAAGACTGTGGACGAGATAGAGGAGTCCGTGGCCCTTGACACCGACTTGAAGACCTGGGCCAACGCTCAGGGCTGGAAGCTTGCAAACGAGGACGAGTCTGTTGATATAAGCGTCGATTACGACTTTGACCCGGAGAACATAAGGGAGGGAGTTTACAGAGTGACCTTCTCCACAACGGGAAGAGAATTCAAGATACTCACCACAGACTATATAGAGGAGGGCAAGGAGGTGGGCCTTACCTTTTACCCCGAGGACATACACGTAATGGAAAAGAGAGGTTTCTGATATGAAGACATTTTCAAGGCTCTCCATACCCTATCTCGTGTGGCTCGCTATGATGGTGCTTTTGCCCATGCTCCTCATAGCCTTTTACTCCGTCACGGATTCGGGGAACGGGATAATAAGCTTCGTATTTACCTTTGACCATTTTATAAAGTTTTTCACCGACAAGGACTTTCTCCTGATATTGTGGAGATCTCTGGTGATAGCTGTAAAGACTACAGTTATCTGCGCCCTTATAGGGTATCCTGTGGCCTACTTCATTGCAAACAGCTCCGACAGGACGAGAAACGCCCTCATAATGGCCATAACCATACCCATGTGGATAAACATGCTGGTGAGGACCTATGCCTGGATAGGCATACTCTCGGACGGCGGACCGCTGCAGAGCCTTTTGGAGGCCCTCGGATTCGGAAGCCATGAGCTCATGTACACGGAGGGGGCGGTGCTTCTGGGCATGGTATATAATTTCATCCCCTTTATGATATTGCAGATAAACACCTCCCTCTGCAAGATGGACAGATCCCTCATAGAGGCCAGCGCCGATTTGGGGGCCGACAAGGTTCAGACCTTTTTGAGGGTCGTGTTCCCCCTTTCGCTCCCCGGAGTCGTGAGCGGTATATCCCTCGTGTTCCTCCCTGCGGTGAGTTCGTTTTTCATACCGAAGCTTTTGGGAGGAGGACAGTTCTTCCTCATAGGAAATGTCATAGAGAACCAGTTTATCACAGTGGGAGAGTGGAACTTCGGAAGCGCCATATCAATGATAATGGCGGCGGTCATGATGTGCAGCATGTACCTTGTGAGAAGGCTTGACTCAAAGACCGAGGGGAGAGTTCCCAAGTCAAAGCCCATCATGGGAGGGAGGGCAGCGTAATGAAAAAGGAAAAACGCATATTCGGGAAAGTACTTATGGCTTTGATGCTGATATTTTTCTATCTGCCCATAGTTTTCATGATAGTCTTCTCCTTCAACTCCGGAAAGTCCCTGACACATTTCAGCGGATTCTCCCTGAGATGGTACGAGAGGATGTTCAATAACAGGGAGATGATGCAGTCCCTGTATACTACCATAATAGTGGCGGTCATAGCCACGGCCGTGTCCACGGTATTGGGCACCATAAGCGCCATAGGGCTCTCAAAGTCAAGGCGGGTCATAAGGGACGTGGCCATGCAGATAAACGACTTCCCCATAATGAACCCGGAGATAGTCACCGCCATAGGAATGATGCTTTTGTTCATAACCTTTCACATAGAGAAGGGATTTATGACTATGCTTCTGGCTCACATTGCCTTTTGTACCCCCTACGTGATCCTTAGCGTAATGCCGAAGATAAGATCTCTTGATCCTAATCTTGCGGATGCTGCCATGGATCTGGGAGCGACTCCCATGAAGGCCCTGACCTCCGTCATCGTGCCTCAGATAATGCCGGGAGTATTTTCGGGGGCTCTCATTGCCTTCACCATGTCCTGTGACGATTTTGTCATATCCTATTTTGTCACAGGTCGCGGAGTGAAGAATCTGAGCATTATGGTATACACCATGAGCAAGAGGGTAAACCCCAGCATAAATGCGATATCGACTATAGTAGTGCTTCTCATTACGATAGTCCTTATCATAGTAAATGTAATACCTGTAATAAAAGAAAAGAGGGAGAGGAAAAGAAATGAAAAAATTATTGCTTAGCGCGATGGCTGTGTTCTCGGCGGTGGCTCTCACAGCCTGCGGCGGAGGAAAGGAGGGCCCCTACGCGGGACAGACCCTCCATGTCTATAACTGGGGAGAGTACACCGGTGAAAACCTCATAGCGGACTTTGAGGCCAAGACCGGGGCCACGGTGGTGATGGATAACTTCGAGTCCAACGAGCAGATGTATATCAAGGTGGCAAACGGCGAGTCCTTTGATATCCTGGTCCCCAGCGACTACATGATAGAGAGGCTCATAAAGGAGGACCTTCTGCAGCCTCTTGACAAGTCAAAGCTTGATTGCCTTGACCTTCTCTCAGACGGAGTTAAGGGACTTCCCTATGACCCTGAGAACGATTACTCCGTGCCCTATTTCTGGGGAACTGTAGGTATAGTCTATGACAAGAATGTCGTAAGCGAGGAGGACCTTGAGGCGGAGGGCTACAATATCTTTAAGGACACAAAGTATAAGGGCAATATATACCTCTATGATTCGGAGAGAGATTCCTTCATGATGGCCCTCAAGGCTTTGGGGTATTCTATGAACACCACAAGCGAGGAGGAGCTCAACGAGGCTTACGAGTGGCTTGTGGAGTGCGTTGAGACCATGGAGCCGGAGATAGTCACAGATGAGATAATCGACAACATGGCTCAGGGCAGGAAGGCCCTCGGACTTATCTACTCGGGAGATGCAGCCTACGTGATGACCGAGAATGAGGACATGGGCTTCTATATGCCCGAGACAGGTACGAACATATGGTCCGACGCCATGGTAATCCCCAAGAATGCGGAAAATCCCGATCTGGCTCACGAGTTCATCAATTACGTGACGAGCTACGAGGGAGCGGCGGACAACACCGAGACTGTGGGCTACACCTCCCCCAATGCGGAGGTCATGGAGGAGTATTCCTCGGAGGGCGGATATTACTATGGAATAAACGCATATATCCCCAGAACAGGAAATGATAACGACGAGGTGTTCGTCTACGACGAGACCACGAGAGCCATAATCGCGGATCTCTGGAGCAGAGTGAAGGTGGCGGCCTCAAACGCGTAAAGTCGGTCAAATTAAAACGGGGCGGCCTCACAGGATTTCAATGCCTGGGGGGCTGCCTTTATATTTATCAGGGATTTGCAAAAAAGCTCGAAAAAACACTTGACGAATCCTGAATTATAGTATAGAATAAACACCGTTCCGAAAAACAGAGCGAATCTGATAACCTTTGCGGGTGTAGTTCAATGGTAGAATGACAGCCTTCCAAGCTGTATACGTGGGTTCGATTCCCATCACCCGCTCTCTCGATAAGTAACGGAAAGCCAAGTATATCAAGGCTTTCCGTTTTTTGTATCTGTTTCTGAAAGATTACACTTGATTACACTTCAAAGCAGGGTTAGTATTATTTACTAGGTACTGTGAGAAACGGATAGGACGGCGAGCCCTTCCTCCGGTGGAGATGAAAAGCCGATGTTTACATAGATCAAACCATCGAAAACGGTGGAATATGTAAAAGGATGGCACTGCTATGATAAGTATAGAAGATGCATATTATCTCTTTACTATTATCTCAACGCTTGGTGCTGCGAGCTTTGCTCTTGGTTACAAGCTTGGGAAAAACGCAAGAAAAAAGCCGTCCCGCACCCTGAGAAAGTTAGGACAGCTATTTCAATAGCATAACTGATATTTCAAGAGCAAACCGTCTTATCGACAGTACCTCTATCTGTCCTTATTATATACTTGAATTATTTAAAAGTCTGTATTTTTGAAAATTTTCTGAAATTTTTGATTACGCTTCGTCCTCTTAAGTATTCTCCATAATGTGCGCGTAGACCACCATAGCCATGCTGATCTACGGACGCCCTAAGGGACAGAGGAAGCCGGCCGTTTAATCGATTTGTATCTACTCCTCCCACCTGAACCTTTCCATATCCACACAGCCGTTTTCCTTGAACTCCACTCCTTCGGCCTCAAGGAGCTCTCTTTGTTCCCTCCAATGAGGCGCGGTGCGCCCCGCATGGTTTACCACCCTGTGGCAGGGATAGTCCCCATAAAACTCCGCCATGGAAAGGACCCTGCCTACGAGGCGGGAATTTTTGTCTCTGCCTATTAGCCTTGCTATTTGGCCGTAGCTTGCCACCTTTCCCTCGGGGATCTCCCCAACCGCAGATAAGATCTCATATATCAATCGTTCGTCTGTTGTCTTACCCATAAAAACACCTTAAAAAATATATTGCCGGGCTTCGCGTGTTCGAAGGATAATGCTCTGTATGCATGCCTCGGAGAGATCTATCGCAAGCCTCAGTGCGTCGCTTATGTTTTCGGAACAGTCGGACTCCAACCGGCGCAGATATATAGAATAAAAGCCTGAAGAGATAAAGAGCAGGGTATCGGTGAGCACATCATCCTCGAGATCTTCGGGCACATAATAATTTTGCAGAACCTTTTTGCGGAAGAGATACAGGACCTTTGAATGGAGCGATTCAAAGAATGCTCCACCGCCTCTGCGAAACAGAAGTATAGTCAGAAGCTCGCGGTATTTTTTGATGAAGTCAAGTATCAGAGCGGTAACGTCTTTGGGAGGGAGAGGATGTTTTATTACAGAAGCTGTGACAAGATCTATATCCCTGAGAAACTCTGCTTCTATGTCGTCGAGGAGGTCATATATGTCGGAGTAATGCTTGCAGAAGGCCGAACGGTTTATATCGGCCGCTTCGCAAAGCTCCGATACGCTGATCCTTTCAATGGGCTTTGTCCTGAGTTTATCAATAAGTATGTCTTTGAGCTTTGAAGTGGTGCGCCTTGTTCTCCTGTCGATATATTTTTGAAGTATCCATGTTTTCTGTCCCCATACGGATGTCTCTGTCGGAGCCATAATGTTTTTAAAAAATTACTGAATGTTTCGGCTGAAAATATCTAATAGTATACGGCTTGAAAATTCTGTTGCTTACTGAAAAATACAGCGATTTGATAAAATATTACCACATATATTTTAAAGTTACAACGAACGGAGAATCAGGCAAAATGAAAAACTACATGGATCTTACAGTAATGCGGGGGCAATGGCATATTGTCCCACCACGGAGCTTTCTCTTGAGGCCCGGGACCGGGTGGTGGATATAAGCCTTACCGGATATTTCCTTATGGCAAGAGAGTGTGGAAAAAATATGATAAAAAATCGTTACGGACGCATCATAAACACAGCGTCCATGTTCGGAAGGATATCGAGTTTCCATAACCCTATCCTTGCATATAATGCCACCAAGGGAGCTATCCCCAATTTTACTCAAAGCCTCGCTCAGGAGTGGGCCGAGTATAATATCACCGTAAATGCCATAGGGCCGGGAGAGTCCCCTTCGGAGATGATGGTGTTTGACGACGCGGCCCTTGAGCAGCTTAAGGAGAGATGCCCCATAGGACGTCCGGGGAGAATAGAGGAATTGTGTGGTCAGCTCCTTCTGTTTGCCTCGGAGTCAAGCTCTTATACTACGGGGCAGACGATATATATCGACGGAGGGTGGACCTGCGTATAACGTGATGAAAACCAAGAGTCAGGGCGCTCGGGATCTGAAAGGTTCCGAGTGCTTTTTATATGTAAAATTTGTCAAAGATTTGTATAAAATGTGAAAAAAGTTTCTTTTGACGGGTCAATAGGATTTAATTTTTTCCTGAGAGGTGGTATACTGAGTAAAAATGTGACTTCTTTGTGTCTACGGTAATTTTTTTTAAAAAATTAAAACCGATATAAGCTTTTGTGCGTCTATATAAGTGTAAGAGGAAAGGAGACGAGCTTATGATACAAGGAAGTTATTTTTATTTTGAAGGGAGAGAAAAGTATGAAAGACTGGTTCAAGAATAAGCTGAACATCGCCTCGCTGACTGCGGCTGCGATACTTCTGATATTAAGTATCTTCAGCCTCTATCAGCCGAAGGACGCTGTGGTAAAGACAGCGGAGAAATATGTCGAGGCGGCGCTCAATGGAAAGGTGTCGGATCTGTACAAGCTTTCCACAATGCAGGAGGAGCTTTCAAGGGAGCAGTATTCAAATCTTATGAGCTACAGCTTACCTGATTATGACCCCGACATTGAGACTGTCCTCTTCTCAGCGCCTGAATACTCGGAGAACGAGGAGGGTGAGAAGGATACGGCAAAGGTCTCCGTCACTGTTGTATACAGAGACGGCGGAGAGGAAAACGGAAGGCTTACTTTGGAAAAGCTGAACAATAAATGGCTTGTAAGGGAGTAAAGATCATGAGTATGAAGAGATTTAAAAGATTTTTGACTGCTGCTGCAGTCCTCGCTGCTGCGGCTCTTATTACAGGCTGCGGCGGAGAGCTCACCACAAATATGAATCTGAGCTCGGATTTTTCCGGCAGCAGGGTAATGACCCTTGTGGTCAATAAGGCTGACAATCAGGAGTATGTAAACGGCGATCCCAATGCCGTGACAAGCACTGTTTCGGCAAGCTGCCCCGAGCAGTTGGAATTTTCCGCCACAGATGACGGCACCAACGTTATTTATACCTTTACCCTCAATTTCTCCTCAAAGGAGGATTATGAGGCGAAGGTAAGAGCGCTTCTGGGAGACGAGGTAACTCCCGACGAGCAGATAATAAGCTATGCGGCTCCTGATTCCGTATTTGCAAGCGGCGTCAGGTACGATGAGACCTTCTCAAGCGAGGAGCTGCTCTCTTGGTTTGAGGATCTCATGATAAATGCGGGATATATAGACTCCGGAAACCGCAGCTATATATTTGATTCAAATTCAACTTATTTCTCCTTTGACAATGCCTCAATGGAGAGCGACTACAGCTCCAGAGTTGACGTGGACACACTCTCCTTCAGGCCCATAAACGGAGTGGAGTTCTATACCAAGGCAAATTCAGACGGGACCTTTGACAGGACCATAGTCGTAAGCATCCCTCAGGCCACCATGGACCAGGCGGGAGAGGAGATAAAGGCCTTCCTTGAGCCCAAGGCCGAGGGAGCAGAGGGAAGATGGGAGAGCGCCGAGGGCGTAAACAGCTTCATTATCAGCGGAACGAACCTGACGGCGGAGTCTGTGGACGCCATGACAAAGAACTTCACAGGAAAGCCCGACGATACGTTCTTCAGCCTTTCGGACGCGGAAGATTCAGAGGAGGCGACTGAGGCCGAGGAGACGGTTGAGGAGACCGAAGCCTTGGAGGAGAGCGCAGGAGATGCCGAGGCCGAGGAGGAGATCATCCCCGGAGATCCCTATATTCTCTATGTGCACAACAATATCTCCGAGAACATCAATCTGGAGGATTTCATAACCAATGAGGACGGAGAGGTAAACTTCAGCTACTACGGAGATACAGGTTCGGAGTACACAGGACTCTACTCAGAGGGCGGAGTGAGCGTCTATGACGGAGGCAGAGACCTTTCCATGTACTATGATGAGGAGAAGCCTCAGTACTACGAGCTCTTTGACGGAGATAATTTCATATACAGCGCGGAGTATGAGACCACAGGCGGCTTCAACGCCGAGAGCATAGAAGTTACCGTAAAGCCCGAGGGACTTGACAAGGCAAAGCAGGAGGTAAGCGTAAACTACACGGAAGTCCTTTCCGAGAGCGCTTTGACAGCTCTTAAGGAAAAGCTCACTACAGCCGCGGAGGGCACCGGAATATCGGTTGACGCCTGCGAGGCTTCCGAAAACGGCTTTAATGTAAAGGTCTCCGCCTCGGGAAGCCTTGAAGAAAATGCGGATGCTTGGACTGAATTCGCCGACGGGCATATGGACATGAGCGTTCAGGCTGACAAGACAGGACTGCTCTCAGGCTCAAAGACAATGAGGGTCGCGGGAGACGTTGACCTTAAGACCTTTACCAACAAGCCTGTGGACACAGTTACTCTGAGAGTGAAGGGTATAGGAAAGCCTGTTGACGAATTCCTTTCGGACAGCTTCGAGGGAAGCGATTACGTGTTGGTAAGAGAGTTCTTCGATCCGACTTCAGACGATCTGAGCTACTCGGTGACCGCAAAGAAATCCAACTTCCTCGTATATGCTCTCTATATACTTACCATCGCAGCCATAGCAAACCTTGTCTACAGGCTGAAGGACGTTATTTTGATAGGCGTGGGCAAGGCTTCCATCAAGGCTAAGGAGGCTTCCGAGAAGGCAGCCCGGGCAAAGGCCGATACAGCTTCTGCAGGCGGAAACGGAGAGAGCGCAAAGCCTGCAAAGAAATTCTGCGGAAGCTGCGGAGCTGAAAACGAGGCGGATGCCGGATTCTGTGAAAAGTGTGGAGCAAAGCTCGATTAAAAGGGGGACAGAATATGTTTAAGAATGCAAAGAGAACTACGAAAAATGACGTTATCTTAGGTAATAACAAGGCGATAAGCCTCCAAAATATAATTGCGGTGGCAAGCCTTCTGATGGCGGTGTTCTATTTCTTCAGCTTTTTCAAGATAGAATTTGGAGGCTTTTTTGGGGAGTCCGAGAGCTATGGCTTAAGCGGCTTTGCACTCACCTTTGCACACGAAAGCCTTAAGGATGTGGGACTTGACCTTGGGGATTTCGGCGCGATATTTATGGTGTTTTTTCTTTGGTTCTTAGTACCTGCCGTTGTATTTGCGCTCTATGTAATAAATGTAAGGATGTTTAACGAAAAGCGCAGCTATAAGCTTGTTATGTGGCAGTATGTGGTAGCCCTCGGGGGAGGAATATTGACCTTTCTCGTAATGATGTTCATGTCTCTGGCTATGGATGTTGTCGGAAGCCTCGGCATGGGAGGAATGAGCTTTATAGGAAGGCTTTATCAGATCCTCAATCTGGTTATCATAATCGTCGCTGTTATCGGAATCGTAAAGACAGGCTCTATGCCTATAGACTACACTGCACAGGCAAAGGAGTTCATTTCAAAGGGAACTGTGGATAAGGCTTCCGCACTTGCCGGAAATCTCGGAAAAAAGGCCGGAGAGATGGCTGTAGCTGCAAAGGAGAGCGCTGAGAAGAAAGCCGGAGAGATGGCTGCAAACGCCGAGAGAAAGGCGGCTGAGGCAAATGCCGCCGAGGCTTCAGAGGATGGCGTGAGATGCCCTAACTGCGGAAAGACGAATAAGCTGAGCGTGAACTTCTGCACAGGCTGCGGAACTTCCTTGAAGGAGGCGAAGGAGCAGTATGAGGCCGAGAGAGTAGTGAGAGAGGCCATGAGAGCCGAGAAGGAGAGAGCCGCAAGGGAGGCCGCCGCAAGAGCAGAGGCTGAGAGGAGAGCGGCAGAGGAGGCCGAATTGGCGGCTAAAGCCAAGGCAGCCGAGGCCTCAAAGCCTGAGAAGAGCTTCTGCGAAAACTGCGGAGCCAAGCTCACCGAGGGAGCGGCCTTCTGTGAGAATTGCGGAGCAAAGATAGAATAGAGGGAAAGACGAGGTGGCATTTAATGAGATTTTGTCCTAAATGCGGAGCCGAGCTCAAGGAAAGCTCAAAATTCTGCCCGAAGTGCGGGGCAAAGGTATCGGCGCCTGAAATGCCGAAGCCTGAGATGCAAAAACCCGCGGCTCCTGCGCACAAAGCGCCGAAGTATGAGGCTGCAGACATAGGGCAAAGGCCTGCGCCGCCGAAGCCTGCAAAGCCCGCGGCTCCGAGGGAGCCTGAGAAAAAGAAGGGACTGCCGGTTCCCGCAATGATAGCCATAGGCTTGGCCGCTGTGGCCGTGGGAGGAGGCGCTGCGTTTTTCATAAGCGGAGCCATGTCCCGCCAGGGCACCGATAAGGCGGAGACAGAGATAAGCGCCGAGGTCGAGAGCAAAGAGCAGGGAGGGATAAAGGTCACGGAGGCCTCGGAACCCTCCGAGCTTAAGATGACGGAAAGCTCTGCAGAGCAGATCTCAGAGACGACAGAGGCTTTTGAAATCGCGGAGAGCGAGACAGAGAAAGCTCTCTCGGACACCTCCATAATAAGGCCCGGGAGCGCCCTTTACGTGGCAAACTGTAACGAGAGTATTACCCTGAGGAGCACGCCGGAGACGAGAGGAAACGAGATAACTCAGATACCGCTTTACGGGACAGTGGAGTTTGTTACCGAGGGGCCCAACGGATTTTATCAGGTAAGCTATAACGGAAGGACAGGCTATGCCTTAAGCGAATATTTGAGTACAGCGACGCCTGAGATAAATACAGGGATAACGGGATATGTGGTAAACTGCAATGAGAGCATAACTCTGAGGACAGAGCCCGACACCTCCGGAAATGAGATATGTCAGATACCCTTGGGAGAGAGCGTAAGCATCATCAAGGGCAGCGGAGATTTCTATCTCGTATCCTACAGGGGAGATGTAGGATATGTTCTGAGCAGTTATATTTCAACTTCCGCGAGCACGAATCAGAGCGCGGTTTCCGAGACCTCCGATGTGCAGCAACCGCAGACCTCGGCGGCAGTGGTTTCGAAGGGAGATTATATCCTTCCTGACAGCAGCTCGAGGCCTTTGACCCAAAGCGACCTTGCGGGACTTTCAAAGGAGGAGCTGAGGCTTGCGAGAAACGAGATATACGCCCGCCATGGGAGAAAATTTGATGATGAGACCTTGAAGGATTACTTCGGACAAAAGAGCTGGTATCGCCCCACTATAGAGGCGGACAGGTTCTCGGAAGATCTTCTCTCACAGCTTGAGAAAGACAATATCAAGATGATCCAAGCGGCGGAAGACAGATAAGAAAGGGGAGAGACCCCCGAAAGACTATATTAAAAAAATGAGCCGAAATGGATGACATTTCCGGCTTATTTTTCATCTACATATTCAATAATTTCCGACACTGAGCAGGAGAGCAGGCGGCACAGCTGATTTACAGTGTTTGTGGAGATACTGTTTCCCTGTTTGATGCTGTAGTAGGTAGCGCGGGAAAACCCCATCTTTTGGAGACGATAGGAGCTTATGTTCTTTTTCTTCATGGTTTCAAAAAGGGGTCTGTAGCTTATCATTATGCCTCCTTCTGTGCTCAGAGATACTTACAAAATGTTTACAAGTTTACAATTTGCTTACGAACAGTATAGTTAGGGGCAGTTTTGTTGAATATGTGCGAATATACGAGTATAATGATAAAAAAGTTTCATGTTTATAAAACCTGAAGGCCCCCTTCCTCGTCTTTAATACAGGAGGTGTTAAAGATGAAGAATGAAAAAAAGGCAATGATATTCGCCCATATCATGTGTGATATAGCGGCGGTGCTTCTCCTTTTTTCAATGTACCTTCTGTACAGAAATTACTTGGCGGAGGACATGATAAAAGAGCTCAACAGAGACTTGGAGAGGCTGATGAAAGAAAACGAAGGGGGAGGTGGAAATACTGAACATGAATTTATCGAAAATACTTAAGGATATCGCATCGGAGCCTCTCATGAGCGCAAGAGATTATGTAAGGCTGTTGTTCGCGATATTGTTCTCCCTCTCCTGGAAAAGGATAGAGGCGAGGGAATTTTTGGAGCTTTCGGCAGAGGGAGACGCGAAGCCGGAGACGGACAGGGACAAAAGATTTAAGTATTAAAGGAGCATATCATTTCTATGGGTAATGAAAGAAGCATAGGGGAGCTGGTGACAGCCGCAAAGGGCGGAGATCAGGAGGCCCTTACAATACTGTATGAAAAGACGAGCAGCAAGGCCTATTATCTTTCCTTTCAGCTTGTGAAGGACGAGGACACCGCTCAGGATATATTGCAGGACGCATATATAAAGGCCTTCGGGAGCCTTGAGACCCTCGCGGAGCCGGAGAAGTTCCAGGGTTGGCTGGACACCATAGTGGTGAACAAGTCAAAGGATTTTCTGAAGAAGAAAAAGCCCGTATTCTTCTCTCAGATGACCGTGGGGGACGATGGCGGCTCGGGAGAGAACGAGAAGGAGATAGACTTTGAGGACGAGAGCATGGCCTTCTCCCCGGAAAAGACCATGGATTACAAGGAGACGAAGCGCCTCATACAGGCGATGATAGACGAGCTTCCCGAGGAGCAGAGGATGGCCATAATCCTGAGATATCTGGAGGATATGCCTGTGGCCGACATTGCCCGTGTGATGGAGTGCTCTGAGGGCACTGTAAAAAGCCGCTTGAATTACGGAAGAAAGTCCATAAAGGCCAAGGTACTTGAGCTGGAGAAGAAGGGCACGAAGCTCTACGTCGTACCTTTCGCAGGCTTCCTTTTCTGGATGTTCAAGACAGAGACTACGGCCTATGCGGCGCCGAACGTATTGTCAGGAGTATTGTCGGCATTGGGAGCTGCGACGGAGACCGCCGCAGGTGCAGCTTCAGCCGGAGCTTCCGCGACTTCTGCAGCAGCACAGACAGGAGCCACAGCATCCGCCTCGTCAGGAACGATAGCTTCGGGATCCGCGGCGGCCTTTGGCGGAGGTTCAGCCACGGGAGCCGTCTCCACGGCGGGAGGCATAGCGGCAGGCACGGCGGCAAAGGCTGCGGGAGCGGCTGCCGTAAAGACAGTCAGCGCAAAGGCTGCGGCGGTGATAGTGGCGGCCTGCGTTGGAGTGGGGGCTGCGGGAGGCGTGGCGGCCCATACAGTGAGCGAGAGGCTGAACTCAAATGCCGAGGAGGGTATCTCAGAGGAGCCCTCGGAGGGAGGACAGGAGATATTGTCGGAGTCCGCTGACGGGACGGACGTTGAGCAGGCGGCCCTTGAGGCGGAGATGCTTGCGGCCTGGGATAATGAGGACGAGCAGAGGATATGGAGAGGGATAGGAACAGTCTTAGGGGACACGACCCCGTATATATTTGAATTCAGGGAAGCGGAAGCCGGTGGGACTGCCACGGATAATGACAGGTCCACCCTTGCCCTAAAGGCCCTTGAAGATCTGAGATACACGAGCTGGGTCCAAGGGACTATAGGCGGAACTGATTTTGCCTTAAGGGACTATACAGGCTCCATACTCCCGGAGGAGGCAATAGATAATTACCAAATGGCGACAGTGGCCTTCGACACGGATGCCGCTGAAGAGGCCATAGCAGACTGCTACGGATATTCCCTGTCGGACTGCTATGTGGTGTACGAGGAATACAGTAACAGGAATATGGAGTGGAGCGACAGCCTCTCTGTATACCTTGACGATTTGGAGGAATATTTCAGCAGAGCGGATAACCCTCCCGAGGAGATAAGCTCCCTTGCTCCCGATGAATACATGGTATTAAATTCCAACATAGAAACCGTGTCAACCGAGGGCGGCTATTACCTCATAGATTTCCCGGAGGGAGATATCTCAAACGGCTATCCCACCTTCTATATCACAGGTGCATCTGTGGAGGGAGGAATGCTCAGGGTGGAGGGCCTTAAGTCCATGATATCCTACGACCCCAATTCTATGGAATATGCCGGCTATGATCCTTGGGAGACGGACAGCTATGGAAATCAGATGTATAAGGGAGAGGATATCCCTGTAGCTATGTATCTCAGCTATCATCCTGAGAACAGCTTCAGCAAGTTCAGGCTGGAGGGCCTTGTCTATGACGGAGAGATATCAGGCACAGTGCCTGACAGCGTGACGGAGGACGTAACGGATGATGCGTCGGAGGATCCTTCGGAAAGCAGTCTCTCTGCATCATCCAAGGCAGCTGAGTGGACGGCCGAGGACGAGGAGCTGTGGAAAAAGGTGTTTTCGGCTATGGGGCTTTGCAATTACTCCGAGGGAGGCAGACGGTGGATATTTAACGATGAGAGCATATCCCATAGAGATGAGATATTTACTTGGTTTTCATCGGCTATGGCTGACAGCTACGAGTGGGGGACCAATGAGGAGGACAACACATACGCCGCCATGGATATAGCTCTTATGGAGAGCTTTGCCTCTGACTGCTTCGGAGAGGAGGGCTATAGGGCTGAGATAGAGAGGCAGGTAGCTGAGTACAAGACTATCAAGGAGGGGAATCCCTTCTTTCCGCCTTCAAGAAATCAGGAGATATCAGGCGACACATATATAGAAACCGGAAATCCCGAGAGCGTTTATCAGGACGATATGGAAAAGGCAGAGGAAGCCCTCGAAAGGATAGAGATAGACAGCGTGACAAAAGACGGGGATAAATATACTGTCTCAGGAACAGTGAACAGCATAGACTATCTTTCCTCAGACAACAGTGAGGTAAAAGAAGATTTTACCGCAGTGTTTAATTATAATCCTTCGGGCACGCTTACAAAGTTCAGGTTAGAGTACATGGAAAAGGATTGACAGATGTCTCGCTGAAAAAAAATAAAAATTTTTTTGAAAATATAAAACCTTTCCCCTCCCTCAGTCGTCTTAAGTACAGAGAGGAGGAAAAAGATATATCCGGAGAGATCGAGGACAGGTCGATAACTTCGGGGAAACAGGAAAAAATTGTTGATAAATAAAATCATATATAAATTTCAGGAGGAATGAAAAATGAAAAAAACTAATTTATTTGTAGCGACAGCATTGGCCACAGCAGCCATGGCTTTCACCGCATGGGGGGGGGCAGTGGATGCAAAACGCCACAGGCTGGTGGTATGATTACGGAAACGGCACTTGGCCTGCAAACTCATGGCAGTGGATCGACGGTAATGGCGACGGCATAGCGGAGTGCTATTACTTTGACCAGTACGGCTATATGGCGGCAAACACCACTACGCCTGACGGCTATACGGTGGATGCAAGCGGAGCTTGGACGGTAAACGGCGCAGTACAGACAAGAAGCGTGACGGGAACAGCAGCAGATAACGGTGGAAACAATAACAATGCGCAGGTAAGCAATGTGGATCCTGTGAATTTGTCGGATATGGATCCGGTTGCGGATTATGCTTTTTATCATAGGGAAAATCAGCGCACAAGTCAAAATGCTCTCTGGGGAGATGTGTTGAGGCTGGATGCAATGAATGCTTATGCGGAGTTTTATGTGGGAGGACAGTACAATACGCTTTCTATGACAGCAGCTCCTGCTCAGGATTTTTATGAGAAGGGTGAATATACGTTGGAGATATACGGAGATGATGATGCTCTCCTTGACTACTACGACTTCAACTACAAGACTTCTCCCAAGGACATCACAGTGGATATATCAGGCCAGCAATATGTAAAGCTTTTCTGGCTTTGCAATGAAGGTAACAGTTATACCTGTGACCTTCTCATGAAGAACGCTCAGTTCAGATAAAAGAGACATATAATAGGGTTTGATAATAAGCACTCGACTTACCGTTATCTTAATATCCTGCGTTGCCGTTTTAAACATATATTAATATGCATTCAAAAGAAGGGCATATTTAAATAGAATTAAAACAAATTCAGGAGGATCTTAAGATGAAGAAAACAAGATTGTTACTTACGACAGCGGTCATGACCGCAGCTATGGGCATCACTGCCTTTGCAGGACAGTGGATGCAAAACGCCACAGGTTGGTGGTATGATTACGGAAACGGCACTTGGCCCGCAAGCTCATGGCAGTGGATCGACGGAAACAATGACGGTACAGCCGAGTGCTATTACTTTGACCAGTACGGCTATATGGCGGAAAACACCACGACCCCCGATGGATTTACAGTGGATGCAAGCGGAGCTTGGGTGGAGAACGGAGTGGTTCAGACAAAAGACGTGACGGGAACAGCCGTAGATAAGGGTGGAAGCAATCAGCAGCAGGACAGCGTTATAGGCATTTACAGAGGATACTATACTCCCAGTCAAGGACAGTCAGGAATCGACGTTGAGATATATGAGGATTTTGGGGAGCTCTGGGCAACTGTAAAATTCTACAGTCTTGAAGGAAGAAATAATACAAAAGAAGGGAGCTATTTGGCAAGGGTGACTAAGACAGGATCAAATTCCTATCGTTTAGAGGGAGACTCTTGGCTTGACTCTCCCGCAGGACTTTACGTTTGGATAGACTGGGATGTGGAGATAGAAGACGGAATGCTTAAAGGTGAATCTCCCACTGATTCAGATATAATTATCAGATGTGAAAAGATTCAGTAAAGATACCGGAATGCAAAACTCAAATAAGCATTTGCAAAGCTAACCGGAAAAAGACTTCAGAAGATTAAAAGATTATAGAATATAAGGATAAAAACAGCACTCTCACCGTTCGTGGCAGATCATGACCGGAATAAGGAGTGCTGTTTTTTTCGGACTTTTGTTGACAATTGAAAGAAGCCCGGCTATTATAAAATTATAGTTTAGAATTGCCGGATATTTGTTAATTGCCCATAGTGAAATTGGAAGGGAGAGAACGACATGACATATATTAAGCGGGCTGCAGAAGATACTATTTTGCGGCTTTCTGAAATGTTTCCTGTGCTGTTAGTGACAGGCCCCAGGCAGGTGGGAAAAACGACCCTTTTACAAAAACTGGCAGAAGTGCAGAAAAGCAAGGGAATGGTGCGGAAGTATGTGACATTGGATGATCCCGATGTGAGGTATTTGGCTAAACATGACCCTGCATTATTTTTGCAGAGATATTCCCCTCCCGTGCTGATTGACGAGATTCAATACGCAACAGAATTGCTGCCTTATATTAAAATGAGTGTGGATCGCTCCAAGAAAAAAGGCGACTTCTGGATCACAGGATCGCAGGTTTTCAGACTTATGAATAACGTCAGTGAAAGTCTGGCCGGACGAGTCGGAATTGTAAATTTATTAGGCCTGTCTGATGCGGAAATTTATCAGGAACCAAGTGAACCGTTCCGGACGGATCCGGAATATTTAATGAGGCGCTTGTCGGTGAGGACTTCCCATGGCTTAAATGAAATCTACAACAGAATTTTCAAAGGGTCCATGCCGGAGCTGTATGCGGATGAAAACATTGATTGGGAGACATATTACCGCTCTTATGTAGATACATATCTGCAACGCGACATTCGTGATCTTGCACAGGTAGCTGATGAAATGCAGTTTTATAATTTTATGACGATCGTTGCCGCCCATACTTCAAAGCCTGTGATCTATGAGGAACTGGCAAACATGGCTGGAGTGTCATCGCCAACGGCAAAGAAATGGCTCTCTATTTTAGTGTCCTCACATATTATTACTTTGGTGCAGCCATATCATAACAACGCACTGAAACGAGTTGTAAAAATGCCGCTTCTTCATTTTTTGGATACAGGCTTGGCCGCTTATCTCTTAAGATGGGGGAATCCCGAAGCACTGGAAAAAGGAGCCATGTCCGGAGCCTTCTTTGAGAGCTATGTGTTTTCAGAAATCTATAAGAGCTATTTGAACGCGGGGAAGGAGCCTCCTGTTTTTTACTACAGGGATAAGGACCAAAAAGAAATTGATCTGCTGCTTTACCAAAATGGTGTACTTTTTCCGATTGAGATCAAGAAAGCGGCATCCCCGGGAAAGACCGCAATCAAGAATTTCGATGTTTTAAAGCCTGTGACCCGTGCAGAATCCATTGGTGGGCCTGAACCTCTAAAGGTAGAAATCGGGCCGGGAAGCGTGGTTTGCATGGCAAATGACTTATTGCCCGTAAATGAAAGGAACTGGTATGTGCCGGTTTGGTTAATTTAGTGATTGTTATTGTCGGATTACGCATAATTTTATATCATATAATCATAGAGGTGAAAGACGAGAAATATAGTCTGCACATTTGGGAGGAGGTATAGATCATGAAAAAAAGATTTCAAAGCTTTTGGCCCTGCTTTTGGCGGCCTCTATGGCTGTCTCGGGCTGCGGAACCGGAGGCTTGGGGAATGATGTTGTAAACGAAGAGACATCTGCAGAGGCGGGAGAGCTCGAAACTTCCGCGGGGCAGGAGCCAGAGGAAGAAGCCGAGGAGGAGGCCGAAAGCATAGCCGAGGCCCCCGAGGTCTCAGGCTATACCTTGGAGTCTTCTTCAAAGAGCGGAATACTCCAATCGGATATATATACCTATAACCATGAAAAGAGCGGGGCAAAGCTTGTGTGCATAGATAACGACGATGAGGAGCTTGCCTTCGGCATATTTTTCAGGACGCCTGTGGTGGACGAGACTGACACGAACCATGTCTTTGAGCATGCCATAATCGCCTCATCGGAGAAATATCCCTCTAAGGACCTGTTTTTCGATCTGGCGAACAAGAGCTACAATACCTTCATAAACGCTTTTACCTATGACATCTTTACAGGCTATCCCTTGAGTTCAAAGAGCGAGGAACAGCTTAAGCTCCTTATGGATGCCTATATGAGCTGCATGGTGGCTCCTTATATACTCACAAACGAGAATTTCTTTAAGAGGGAGGCCTTGAGGTATGAGCTTACGGATCCTGAGGCGCCCATAACCATGACAGGCACTGTTTATTCGGAGGACTTCAGTTTTCTCACGAATGTGACTAATGAGGCGCTTAACAATATCTCTGACGCTCTGTATCCCGGGGAGTACGCCTCAAACCTCATAGGCCGTGCTCACATGAACTATAAGGATCTGAATTATGAAAACACTCTCGCCACCTACGAGAGATGCTATCATTTCGACAACAGCCTTATACTCCTCTACGGAGATATGGATTTCCCGGGAATGATGGAGTTTTTGGACAGCGAGTATCTTTCAAAGGCTGAAAATAACGGGACGGATCTCTCCGAGTATTTCTCACAGGAGACGGAGGACGGCTATGTGGAGACTGTGGTCCCCTGTCCCGCCTTTGAGGGCGACACCGCAGAGAACGCTTCCGTTATAAATTATGCCGTGAGCCTCAATGACCTTGATTTTGAGGAATTGACATATTGGGACCTTCTCTCCAAAGTTCTTAATCAGGAGAATTCTCCGTATATCAGAAATCTTCGTGAGGCAGGGATAAATAATCCGGGGGATGTGTGGCTCAATATAACCGCCATGAAGCCCTCGATTGTCTTCAGCATTTATAATGCCGATAAGGAGCAGGCGTCAGCTTTTAAGTCGTCCATAGATAAGACCCTCAAAGAGATGTCCGAGGACGGAGTTGAAAAGGATATGCTTGATTCCGTTTTGAAGCAGACAGAGATCTCGAACTATCAGGTAAGAGATCAGACTATCATAAAAATATTGCGAAGGAGGCGCTTACGCCTTCAAGAAGCGCTCTTGTGACCACCGTACCTACGCCCGGGCTTGCGGAGGAGTATATAGAGGAGAGAGAGCAATATCTCCGTGATATGAAGGCGGGAATGAGCGGGGAGGAGATAGAGGAGCTCATAGCCGAGACCGATGAGTTTAATGAGTGGAATGCGCTCCATGATTCAAACAACGACTTTGTAATTGACCCTTCCCAAATCGCGGATGCCGAGGTATACGATGATTACGAGCTTAGCGAGGAGGAGGGCATCACCTTCTATACGGCTCCTGCATAGGTGGAGAGCATAGCGAGAAACGTGCTTTACTTAAATGCGGAGAGCCTTGACAACGAGGACCTCTTATATTTAAAGCTCTATGAGCTGATAACGGGAATGGTCCGCACAGGAAACTATTCCGAGGAGGAGATAGGAAATCTCTGCACAGAGTACTTGGGAGACCTCTCCTTCAACCTTGTCTGCGCTCACAAGGAGGGCAGTGATGAGGCCGTGCCTATGCTGAGGCTTACATGGACAGGCCTTGTTGAGGACAGCGAGACAGGGCTCTCTATCCTTTTGGACATGCTTAAGAACAGTGATGTGACTGATTCCGAGAAGATAGGGGAGATAGTGGACCGCGAGAAGGCAAACTATGACCTTTCAAGGACTTCGGACCCCTTCACACTTGCCCAATATCTGTCGGGACAATACATAAATGACAATCTGGCATACAGGATGCTTTATGAGGGACAGGACTTTTATCTCTTCCTCGAGGAGGTGAGCAAGGGATTGACCGGCGAACCAGGATACGGGGAGGGGCTTTCCGAGAGACTTTCCGAGGTGAGAGAAAAGCTTCTCACAAAGGATAAGCTTATATTTGCCTTGGCAGGCCCGGAGGAGAGCTTGGAGGATATAAAGGAAACGGCAAAGGAGATGCTCTCAGAGCTTCCCGAGGGGAGCGGCGAGAGGGCGGAGCTCGTATTTCCCGAGAAGCTTCATAAAATGGGAGTGGAGATAGAAAGCCCCGATCAATATACCGTACTCTACGGAGACATGATGACCGACGATGACACAAAGGGCAGATATATCCCCTTCATCACGGCAATGTCGGATCTTTATCTCATCCCTGTAGTGAGGTTCCAAAACGGAGCTTACTCCGCAGGATCAAATGTCAATGCCTACACGGGGTATATGGCCTTGTACAGCTACAGCGACCCCTACGCCTCAGAGACTGTGGATCTTATTGAAAATATAGGCGAGACGCTGAAAAACACAGACATACCCGAGGAGAACTTTGACGGATATATACTTAACTCCATAGGATATGTGGGGGAGGTGTCGGGAGTTCTCAAAAAGCCAATTGACGCCATAGATAAAGAGATCACAGGCTATGACGCAGGGAAGGCTGTGGAGCTCATTAACGACATCAAGAACGCGGACCTTGAGGACAAGGAGGCCGCGACGGAGTGGCTTGGCCGCATAACAGCCTCGGCGGGAATATGCACTGTGGGAAATGCCGATGTGCCGGAGGCGGACGCCTCGGGCTACGATAAAGTGATATCATACAGAGCCGAGACTCAATAAATAGTATATAAGGGGGACGATTTATGGAGACAGATATATACAGACATCTCGCTGAGATGGGAGAAGCTGATGCGCAGTATGAACTTGCACAAATGTACAGAGAGGGCAAAGAAGTAGAAGAAAATCCGGAGGAGGCGGCAAAATGGTATATGAAAGCCGCCGAAAACGGACATGCCGAGGCTATGTTCAGCCTTGGACGCTGCTATGAGACAGGACAATGCGGTATAGAGCAAAATTATGAAAAAGCTCTGTATTGGTATCTGCGGGCGGCGGGTGAAGGAAGCATTTATGCCAAATGTAATTTAGGAGCCCTTTACGGCAAGGGATTGGGAACAGAGAAGAACATTCCGGAGGCGCATAAATGGTATCGCAAAGCTGCGGAGGCCGGCAACAGCGTTGCTCAATATAATCTTGCTTGGGACTACAGAGAGGGAGCCGGCACGGAAAAAAATCCGGAAGCGGCTCTGTATTGGTATCGTAAAGCCGCTGAAAGCGGAAACCCGGACGCTTGGTTTGAATTGGGCTATCTTCTCTCGGACAGAGAGAGCGAATACAGGGATTACAGAGAGGCGATCTACTGGTATAAAAAGGCGGCGGATAAAGGTGACGCTATGGCCCAAAATAATCTGGGGATAATGTATGAATACGGAGAGGGAGTAGAACAGGACTTTAAAGAGGCAAGATATTGGTACAGAAAGGCTATTGAGGGCGGAAATAACAAGGCACGGCAAAATCTCATAGGGATTTACCGGAAAGCGGCGGAAGAAGGCGATATAGACTCTCAATATAATCTTGGCGTAATATACTATTATGGGCGTGATGTAAAAAGAAGCTTTAAAGACGCGCTGTATTGGTATACCAAAGCCGCCGAGCAGGGAGATATTGAGGCACAGTGCAAGGCGGCAAAGATGTACGAGAACGGAGAGGGCACAGATAAAGATCCGGTTGAGGCGGCGAGGTGGTATTTAGAGGCTGCAAAGCAGGGAGATACCGATGCGCAGTTTAAATTGGGCGTGTGTTATTCCTATGGAGACGGAGTGCCAAAGGATGAGAGGACGGCGTTATACTGGTATCAAAAGGCTGCAGAGCAGGGGGATAAGTCCGCACAGAACCTTTTGGGCATGGCCTATAATGAGGGAAAAGGGATAGAAAAGGATCCCCGGAAGGCCTTTTATTGGTTCAAGCTTGCAGCAGAGCAGGGAGATGAACAGTCTCAGTATGAGATCGCACGGAAGTACAGATTTGGCGATGGAGTGGAGAAGGATTACGAGGAGGCCATAAAGTGGTACAAGGAATGCGGCAGGGAGAACGAGCTTAAAAACTTCCTCGATGAGCTGAATGCCCCGAAGCCTCGAAGAGAGGAGCATGCAGCTGCAAAGGATGAGGTCTTTTCTACAGATGATGGCGATATGGAAAGCTCCTATGATGATTTTGAGGAAAAGAGGAGAGAGGAAGAAAGAGATCGTTTGATCCAGGAGTCCTTTTTGGTGGGCTTGGAGGCCGATGAGTATGACAGTACCCATGACGACTATGGAAACCCCGACTATGATTATTAATACGGGGACAGGATAAGAAGGATAAAAACAGACAGGGACCGGAATGTAAGGGCTGCCGCCATAGGGAGGCGGCCTTTTTGCATGCGTTTTTGCTTTAAAAAAATTTTTTTAAAATTTTTTCAAAAAAATAAAACCTGAGGCGAACCTCCGTCGTCTTAGGTATGTAAGAAGCAAAAAACAAATAAAAATCAAAAAGAAGAAATCAAATTTTTAAGAAAACGGAGGAAATGAAAATGAAGGCTTATTACAGAAATCAGATGGTGGCATTGGGAATGAGGACACTTATAGGTATAGGTGCGGGGGCCATAATACTTCCCATAGTATGTATAGTCGCGGGAAGCGCGGGAGAGGCTCTTTCCGGGATAGTTGCCGGGGCATTTTTGGGATATATGATATCCTGCATACCCACAGGATGGAGGATGGCAGGCAGAGCGGACGGTCTCCTCTCGGGATTTATCATTCTTCCCCTTGTGGGCTGGCTCATACTCGTTATAGTAAAGCTTATGATAATAATCTACGGCGGAATGATAGGAACGCCGGTGCTCCTTATAAGCTATGCGCTTAGGTCCGCAGCGGCAAGAAGCTGATGAAAAACAGGAAAAACTAAAAGTAAAGGTGTAAGATCTGAACGGAGGAGCAGAGATGAAGAAAAGAAAAATAACGATATCGGCGACAGCACTTATGCTTTCGGCACTGACGACAGGGCAGGCCCTTGCAGGCTCATGGGTGAGCGACGGGGCGAATTGGAGATATTTAAAAGACGACGGGAGCTACAGCATGTCAGCTTGGGTGGAGGACAACGGCAGCTATTACATGACAGATGCAAACGGAATCATGATGACAGGATGGTATCAGGATATGGCGGACGGAGGCAGATGGTATTATCTGCAGCCGGAGGAGGGAGCGCCGAAAGGCTCCATGAAGACAGGCTGGCTCCTTAAGGACGGCAAATGGTATTTCCTTGACACAAGGATAGGAGGGCCGAGAGGAGGAATGCTCACGGGCTGGCAGTGGATAGACGGAAAGTGCTATTATCTTGACCCTGCTGACGGCGGAGCCATGGCGGTTTCAAGGACCACTCCCGACGGATACAGAGTGGACGAGTCGGGAGCATGGGTGGATGAGTCCGGAAATCAGTATTTTGAGGCGGGAAAGGGTATTTCATCTACGCAGACTGTAGATATAGCAGGGAGAACTGCAGGCCCCGGCGGAAGCATATCGGGGCAGACGGGAACGCTTTATTATACAGGCGGCGGCAGCGGCGGCTCGGGAGGAGGCTCAGGCAGCAGCGGCTCGTCGGGGAGGGGAAGCTCGGAGAGCAGGGACAACTCTGTCTCCTATGCCGCAAATGACTTTAAACAGGGGAACTACTCAAAGATGAGCGCTGACGAGAGAGCCGATGTGGCGGATGCCATAGCCGACTTCAAGGAGGAGTATATCACCGATGGAATGAGCGACTTTGAGAAGGAGATAAAGATAATAGAGTGGCTGGTGGAAAACTGTGAGTATCAAAAGGCAGATGACTGGGAGAACGGCACGGCCTACAGTTGCATAGTAAACGGCGAGGCTCAGTGTTCAGG
Organism: uncultured Lachnospiraceae bacterium; assembly: GCA_944381505.1. Classification (GTDB taxonomy): domain Bacteria; phylum Bacillota; class Clostridia; order Lachnospirales; family Lachnospiraceae; genus Avilachnospira. The sequence goes on along the minus strand of CALWLK010000011.1, from coordinate 47,195 downwards.
ATATGCGGACGCCTTTTTGCAGACGGCCAAGGCTTGCGGACTTGAGGCAAGATATGTATACAATAAGCAGCACGCATGGAACCTTGTAAAGCTCGACGGAGATTGGTATCATGTAGATGTGACATGGGAGGATCCCATAGGCTCAAACAACTACGGATTCGGAAATCTGAGAAACGAATATATAAATCTTGAGGACAGTGAGATAAGGACCTTCTCAAGCCACCACGAATGGAGCCCCACGTCCACGAAGGCTGACGGCGTAAAGTACGGCCCCAAGGCTGTGGCAAATTATATGAAGACAGGTGAGGTGGAGACAGGCCTTGACAGCTCCTTTGAGGAGAGATCCGACGCCATATATGAAAGTGCGGACATGGTGATCGATTATACTGGCTCCGCCGAGGCGGCAGAGGAGGTTATCGAGTATCTCAGGGAGCGCATAGACAAAAGAGAGAGCAGCTACAATGTCATTGTAAAATATCCCGCCAAATACGACGGATCGGTGACTAAGGATTCGCTTAAGATATATGACCTTAACGATGAGATAGAGGAGATCGTAAATCAAAAGATAAATTCAGAATATAAGGACATATTGAGATGGGAGTTCAACTTCCTTCTCACAAAGGGAACGGATGCGTCAAAGAGGATGTACGGACAGGGTGACGGAAGACTTTCCTATTCCGAGGGTAAAGGCAAAAAATACGATTACTGCTTTAATTTTATAGACAGCGAGACAGATGAGATCATAGAGACTCAGGAGGGCAAGGCGGAGAACAGAGAGACTATATCCGCAGAGATACCCGAGGGATATCAGCAGATATATCCTGCGGCAGATAACTGTGAGGTGCTCAAGGGAAAGGCTCAGTATACAGGGCTGACAGTTATAATGCTTCAGGAGGGAGATATAGAGCTTGACATAACGGTTCAGAAAAAAGAGAGCAGAAAGGCTGCGGAGGTATCCGAGGAGGAAAAGATCTCGGAGGATACAAAAGAGGATACTGAATCGGAGGAAGCCTGAAACAGGGCTCTCATCAGAAGCTGAAAAGGTTAAGGCATAAAGGATGTTTTTGAAATCAAAAGGGAAATTACGAAGGAGGTCTGCATAATGAAGAGAAAGAGAATGACTGCAGTGGCAGCGTCACTTCTTATATCAGCCGTCATGGCGGGGGAGGCTTTGGCGGCCTCGGGATTTTGGGTAGTCGTAGGCGGTGGCTGGAAATATCTCAACTATGACGGGGGTTATACTCTGTCCTCATGGATAGACGACGGCGGAACTTATTACCGCACCGACGAAAACGGGCTCATGCTTACCGGGTGGTTTCAGGATATAAACGACGGGGGCAGGTGGTATTATCTGCAGCCCGAGGAGGGGGCGCCCCAAGGCTCCATGAAGACAGGCTGGCTCCTTAAAGACGGCAAGTGGTATTTCCTTGACACCAGAGTAGGCGGACCGAGAGGGGCTATGCTCACGGGCTGGCAGTGGATAGACGGAAAATGCTATTATCTTGATCCTGCTGACGGAGGAGCCATGGCTGTGTCCGTGACAACACCTGACGGCTATACTGTGGACGCCTCGGGAGCATGGGTGGATGCCTCCGGAAATCAATACTATGAGGCCGGGAGAGGCATCTCATCGACGCAGACCTTTGACATGGAGGGGAACCCTGTAGGCACTGAAAACGGGGCAGGCCCTGACGGGAATAACATGACCGAAGTATACATTGACAATGAGGACACGAATTCGGGCGGGGGCGGCTCAGGCCACTCCGGAAGCTCCTACTCGTCGGACCGCTCTGTTTCCCATGCCGCAAATGACGCCCGCACGGGAAACTACGGCATGATGAGCGCTGATGAGAGGGCGGATGTGGAGGATGCCATCTCGGATTTCATAGATGAGTATATTACGGATGACATGAGCGATCTTGCCAAGGAGATAAAGATAGTAGAGTGGCTTGTTGAAAACTGTAAATACCGGTCGGAGGACGGATGGGAATGTGCCACAGCCTACAGCTGCATAGTAAACGGCGAGGCCCAGTGTGCAGGATATGCGGATGCCTTTTTGCAGACAGCAAAGGCCTGCGGACTTGACGTGAGATACGTGTACAATGACTTTCATGCATGGAATATAGTAAAGATAGACGGAGACTGGTATCATGTGGACGTGACCTTCGAGGACCCTCTGGGAAATAATGGCTACGGCTTCGGAAACCTGAGGAATAAATATATAAATCTCACCGACAGCGAGATAAGGAAGGAAAGGTCTCATGAGACCTGGAGCCCTGATTCCATAAAGTGCAACAGCCGGAAATACGGAAGCGACTCTGTGAGATATTATTTGAACACGGGAAAGACTCTTGGAAGCAGCGAGGTGGAGGACGCCGAGGAGGCGGATTTCAACGCGGAAGTGGAAAAGTACGACGACATTTATCAGAGCTATGTGGATGACGGCGCCATAGTCGCCACGAGGGACTATGAGATTCACGACATTATTCCCGATATGTGCGAGGAGAGGAGAGAGAGCTTTGTCATACTCTTTGACCTGGCAAGCGGTATTAATGAGAAATCCACTATACAGAGGGTGGAGAGATGTGACGGAGTTGATTCATGCAGTCTCAAGGTGGAGAAGAAATTCAGATATGTGGATGGAAGACAAAAGAAGTATAATATCCTGACCTTTGAGGTCAGCTACCTTGAGGAGGACGCCCTCTCTCTTGAAGATTGAGTAGGGATAGTGCTATAATATTTCAGCTACAGTTATAGAGGCTGCTCTGCGGCCTCTATATTCTCATCAGGCAGAAAAGAAAGGAAAGCGCTATGACAGACAGGTTAACAGGATTTACGGATATACTTTGCGGAAGCTTTGACAACAGGGAGCAGTATGAGGAGATGAAAAAGAAGGGGGCGGAGAGGTTTCCCCTTGCAAGACATGTAAACACAGTCATAAATGACAGGATAAGGGATCTTCCTGCGGGCTTTTGCGGAGCCTTCGTCCTTGAGGAGAGCTATTACACTGTAGGAGAAAACACAAACGCCATGCCCCACCTTTTCCTCTTTACCGAGGAGGAGGGAAAAGTAAAGCTCACCTCCTATGAGATACCTGAGGGCTATGACAAAAAGAGCTTCACCTATGAGAATTTGGCGGAGATAAGCTTTGAGGGACTTAAGATTTCGGAAAAATTCACTCCCGCCTTATATGAGTTCAAGGACGGAGTATGGGAGGGAGGAAGCGTCAGCATGTTCAGCCCTGTGATGAAGTTTACTCTGTTTGAGAGATTTTCAAAGGAGGTCCTTGAGGTCTCGGAGATCATAGAGGTGAACGGAAAGCGTACCTTCGGCTACGACGAGCCCCTCTTATACAGGAGGACTCAGGGCTGATCCTGCAAAAAAATTTAAATGCGGTAAATATTTGTTTATAGATAAAGTTGATTTCAGGAGGCGTAAAAAATGCAGACACACATAAAGAGAGCGGAGGCTTTAGAGCTCCTTAAAAAATATAATAAGGAGCCCTTTCACATTCAGCACAGCGTCACAGTGGGCAAGGTTATGGCTTGGTACTCAAATGAGCTGGGACATGGAGATGAGGCGGATTTCTGGGAGGTGGCAGGTATACTCCACGACATAGATTTCGAGCTCTATCCCGAGGAGCACTGCAAAAAGGCTCCCGAGCTTCTTGAGGAAGCTCAGGCTGAGCCTGAACTTATCCACGCTGTCTGCTCCCACGGCTACGGTATCTGCTCCGAGGTGGAGCCCGAGCTTGAGATGGAGAAGGTGCTTTTTGCCGCGGACGAGCTGACGGGGCTCATTTGGGCCGCCGCCAAGATGCGCCCCTCAAAGAGCACGAAGGACATGGAGCTCTCCTCCTTAAAGAAGAAGTTCAAGGACAAGAGATTTGCCGCAGGCTGCTCAAGAGATACCATAAGGGAGGGGGCCGAGCGCCTTGATTGGAGCCTTGATGAGCTTTTGGAGAGGACCCTTCACGCTATGCAGGCCTCGGAGGACGATATAAATTCGGAGATGGGAAACTAACAAAAGAAAAAGCACTTGTAAAAATCCTATATTCCGGTATAATCGTTTCAGCTTAAGCAATATTTATACAGAGGTACAAAAAATTGAGGACAGTAGTTTTCTTTTGATGAACTGAATATTTTTATTGACGGAAAATAAGCATTCGATATATCAGATATTCAAGGTGTGGATATTTCCGCACCTTTTTACGTGCTTTAAATTTTGAAAAACAGAAGGAGAAAACCATGTCTGAGATAAAGATAAGCAATTTGACCTTCGCCTATGAGGGCGGGTATGAAAATATATTTGAAAATGTAAGCTTCAGCTTGGATACTGATTGGAGGACAGGTCTTATAGGAAGGAACGGAAGGGGAAAGACCACCCTTTTAAAACTGTTGTCAGGAAGGCTCTCCGAAGGTTCCGTATACAGAGGGAATATAGTCTCCTCGGAGCCCTTTGAGTATTTCCCCTTTGATGTTGGGGACGCCGGGACAAATAAGAAGGTGTGGGAGCTTTTGGATACCTCATGCGAGGGCTTGGAGTATTGGCGGGTTTGTGTGGAGCTTTCACAGCTATCCATGGATACCGGGATATTGGAGAGGAGCTTTGACACTCTCAGCAAGGGGGAACAGACAAGGGTAATGCTTGCGGCTCTTTTTTCAAAGGAGAACAATTTCCTTCTCATAGACGAGCCCACGAACCATTTGGACATTGAGGGCAGAAGGCTTTTGGGAGGATACCTTAAAAAAAAGAGGGGCTTTATCCTTGTCTCCCATGACAGGCGCTTCCTGAACACCTGCATTGATCATGTTATGAGCATAAATCCACAGGATATAGAGATAGTAAAGGGGAATTTCGACTCATGGTATGCTGATAAATCGGCGAGAGACGAGTCGGAGGCTCTGGAAAATATGCGGCTTAAAAGCGAGATAAAAAGGCTTTCCGACAGCGCGGGACGAGCCGCCGGCTGGTCCGATAGGGTAGAGAAGACAAAGACAGGCAATCGCATATCCGGAGTAAAGGCGGACAAGGGACATATAGGCCACATGGCGGCTAAGGCCATGAAGAGAGCAAAGAATATAGAGGCAAGGAAGCTTAAAGCGATTGAAGATAAAAAGGGACTTCTCAAAAATATCGAGACCTATGAGGAGCTTAAGCTCATGCCTCTCACCTTCCATAAGGAAAGGCTGTTGGAGTTTAAGGAGGCGGATATCGGATATTCGGGGATGAAGGGAGGGACATGCGAGACTCCCGTAGTCCGCAAACTGAGCTTTTCCGTTGAGAGAGGGGACAAGCTCGTTATCAGGGGAAGAAACGGTTCAGGGAAATCATCGATCATTCGTCTTATATTGGGAGAAAGCTCCTCAAAAAATATTATTGATGTAAGCGCGGCCTCGGAGCCCCTGCTTATTTCGGGAGAGCTTTATGTGGCGCAGGCTCTGAAGATATCCTATGTTCCTCAGGATACAGAGCTTATGTGTGGCCTTCCCGAAGCCTTCATAGAAGGGACCGACATTGACAGGACGCTTTTCTTCTCTGTCTTAAGAAAGCTTGATTTCGACAGAGATGAGCTTACAAGAGATATGAGGGAACTCTCAAGCGGGCAGAAAAAGAAGGTGATGCTCGCAAAGAGTCTGTGCGAGAGAGCGCATCTTTATATCTGGGATGAGCCATTAAACTATGTTGATATCTTTTCGAGGATACAGCTTGAAAATATGATAAGGGGAACAGGGATGACAATGATTTTTATAGAACATGATGAGGAGTTTGCAAAAAATATAAGCAACAAGACGGTGGAAATATAAGAAAAATATTCGGATAAAAAGAAAATTTTTATTTTTCGTGAACCGATCCTTGAGATAAAGCCTCTTATATAACAGATGCATCGAAAGGAAGCGGAGTATGGCATATACGGACAGAGACATGATAAAGGCAATGCTCGAGGGTGATGACAGAGCATTTGAGACAGTATATAGGCAATTTCATATGGATCTCTATCGTGTGGCTTACCTGATTTCCGGAAATAAGGCTGACAGCGAAGATATAATGCAGGAGACTTTTGTGACGATATATCTTCACAGAAAAGAGCTCAAGGAGCCGGAGAGGTTTGAGAAATGGGCTATGAGGATACTCGTGCGAAAGGCTGTTAAGGCTCTTAAGGGAAAAAGAAAAGAAGCTTCACTGGAGGGGATTGCAGAGGATACAGAAGCTGAAGTGAAAAATGAGAGGCTTATGGAAGATAAAAATGTCGTTTCTCCGCAGGATAAAGCTATTGAAAGCATAGAATACAGGGAAGTGCTTGAGGCGGTGCGTTCGCTGCCGAAAAAGCTTAGGACGGCCACGGTATTATATTATTATAAGGACTATTCCATAAAGGAGATAGCGGAGGCGACAGGCTGTTTTGAGGGAACAGTAAAATCAAGGCTTTACAAGTCAAGAAAGATACTTTTTGAAAAGCTGGGAGATTTTAAGGAGGGGAGGCTCTAATATGATGAGTACGTCAGATGACAGACTTGGAAAATATATAAAGGATGCGGCGGAAAATATAGGCCTTGAAGCCTTGGAAAGTGAAAAGCTGTTTTCAGAGATTCTCTTAAGGACGGAAGAAAGGAGAAAAATAATGAGTATATCAAAGGGAAAAAAGATAGGCCTTTTAATGGCTGCAGCACTTGCGGTAGGCGGGATAACGGCTATAGCAGGGAGCGGAATAGCATCTCTGTCATCAAGCACTTATTTGAACGAGGCATTTGAGACAGCCACGAAGACAGCCATTGAGGCAGAGAAGTCATTAGGAAGTACGCCCGACTATGTTGAAGCCTTTAATAACGGTTACAGCTTTGAGAGAGGTTTTGTCACCTTTGTGGATATGGCGGACGAGGACGGCGTCAACATGGGAGCATATCCGGAGGCAATCTTTGATTATGCGGGAGAGGGGCAGCCGGTAAGCCTTAATGTGTCGGCTGTTCCGGAGATCCTTTCCGCACAGTGGGAAGCTCAGGGTATCAATTCCAAAAAGGATGTGTATGAATATAATGGAACAGATCTCTATACGGCAGAGGAAAGATATATTTTTCTTCCACCTGACGGACAACCGACTAAGGAGGAATCGGAGCTTGAAGCAGAGGGGGAGCTGTTTATAAGCTACGGTACAGATGAAAGAGAGGAGAAGCTTTTCAAGTCTGTAGCATGGAAGAAGGAGGGGCTTTCGTATTTACTCAGCACCTACGATGAGGACTTGGATATAGACGAGCTTTTGGAAATGGCAAGGGAAGTCATAGAAATTCCTTCTCCATAAAAGTCGGATTTTTGTAGAAAAGGCAGAAAGCTAAAAACTTTCGCCTTTTTTATTGCACATGGAAAAAGCCTGTGCTACAGTAAGGGCACGCAGTGAGTTTGCGTGATCTTTAAAATTCCGGATATATCAAAAAGCCAAATCTGAAATTCTTATTTAAGATCCTTAAGATCAAAAAGGTCAAAATCCGAAATTCTTATTTAATCATTTGAATCCCACATGATTTTCAGTTTTGAGAGGTGAAGGTCTGCTTTGGAGTTGATCAGAGAATATGTCTTTTTTCTGACTCTTTTTCTCTCTGCCTTCTGCGATGTGTTTAAGAGAAGGATACCCAACGTCATACTTTTTACGGGCGCGGTCTTATATGCGGCGGCAGGCGGGAGAGAGGCTTTAAAAGCCGAAAATATTTTCGGGGCGATACTTGTCACAGCCGCGCTTTTCCCCTTGTTTCGATTTCGCATGGCGGGAGCGGGGGACATAAAGCTCATAGCTTTCGTATTTTTCAAGTCAGGGCTTAATGAGGGCATAAAGCTGTGCCTCACGGCGCTTTTTGCGGCAGGGATATGGGCTCTCATAAAGCTTATAAGCTCGGGCTGTGCCTTAAAACGTTTCCGATACTTTTTCGCATACTTAAACTGCTGCATAAAGGGAGCGTACCCGGGACCCTACTATCTGCCCGAGAGAGACGGGAGAGAGGTGACCCTGCCCTTTGCCCTATTCATATTTGCGGCATTGATAATAAATATAATCTAAACGGAGGTGACAGAGTTGGACAGATTTTTGGCAGTCACAGACAAGGACGAAAATTATGCGAGACGGCTGTGCGCTTTTATAAGCGAGAAAAGGACGGTTCCCTTCGTCCCTGTGAGCTTTCGTTCAGTCTCGGACTATTTGAAATTTTCAGGGAGCCACAGCATTTCTATTCACATTTTTGACGGGGAGACCTTTGAGGAGTTTATGACCGAGCGGGAGTTTGAGGAGAGGGAGGAGGTTAAGGATCTTTTCTCGGAAGAGGAGGATGAGTCTGAAAAGAGCTCGACCCTCAGTCGGGAGCTGATAAATGACAGGACGCTTTTTTTATACAAATCAAAGCTTCTGGACACGGTGACGGAGGAGACTTTGGAGAGCATGAGGGCGGAGGGGATATACAAATACCGATCCGCAGACGAGATATTGAGAAAGGCGATGGAGGTCTACAGCAGGACTACAGGGAGGCTCAAATATGTGGATAACTTCGGCAAAACTCGGATAGTCGGCGTATATTCTCCTGTGGGAAGAAGTCTGAAAACTACCTTTTCATTGCTGTACTGCGAAGCCGCCGCCGCAAAAAAGAAGGTGCTCTACATAAATCTGGAGGAGTTCTCAGGGCTTAGGGCCTTTTGCGGGGAGGAGTGGAAGGAGGATCTGTCCGACGTCCTATATTATCTCAAGGAGGACAGTCTGGATTTTCCGAAGCTTAAATCTCTTGTACACAGCATGAGAGGCTTTGATTTCATCCCTCCCGTGGCCTATCCGGAGGATGCCGGAAGCGGAGAGGCCGGGGATTATGAGAGCCTTGTGGAGTGCATATGCGAGATAAGCGACTATGAGCTTTTGGTCATAGATATGCAGGGCTTTGCGGGCTGTGCCTCCCGGCTCCTTGAAATATGCGACGATATTTATGTGACAGTGCTTGACGATCCTGTGTCAAAGGAAAAGCTCGGGGCGTTTGAAAGCTATATGGAGGCGTCGGGAAGGGAGAGGACCGCAGAGAGGATAAAGAAGATCGAGCTCCCGAGGGAGAGCCCGGAGGCGATGCTCCCGGATTACCTTGACAGACTCAGCTACAGCGCTGTGGGAGATTACGTGAGGGGGCTTGTCTCATAGGATATGGAGGGAAACAGAGAGGAACTGAGAGAGGCTCTGAGGGAGAGGATACTCGAGGGAATAAAGGAGCGGGGGCTCGTGACCGACGAGGAGCTCTTAAAGATGATAGACACAGAGATTGCCTCAAAGACAAAGGAGGATCATCTGAGCCTTTCCGACAGGATATATTTGAGAAAAAGCCTGTTCAACAGCTTCAGAAAGCTTGATATGCTTCAGGAGCTTGTGGATGACAGCTCCGTAAGCGAGATAATGGTGAACGGCCCGAAGGACGTTTTTATAGAGAAAAACGGGCGGATGACAAGGTGGGGTAAGACCTTTGAGAGCGGGGAGCAGTTGGAAAATATCATTCAGCAGATAGTGAGCAGGATAAACAGGACAGTAAACACGGGCTCCCCCATAGTGGATGCAAGGCTTGAGGACGGCTCGAGAGTCCATATAGTGCTTCCGCCTGTGGCTCTGAACGGGCCCACCATGACTGTCAGGAAATTTCCGGAGCCCATCACAATAGAAAAGCTCATAGCCTACAGGTCCATAAGCAGGGAGTGCGCTGAATTTTTGAGAGTGCTGGTGGAATCGGGCTACAACATGTTTATCTCGGGAGGGACAAATTCAGGCAAATCCACCTTCTTAAACGCCCTGTCGGCATATATCCCGCCCACTGAGAGAGTCATAACCATAGAGGACTCGGCGGAGCTGCAGATAAGGCATATACCGAATCTGGTGAGGCTTGAGACGAGAAACAGAAACAGCGAGGGGGAGGGAGAGATAAGCATGTCGGATCTCATAAAGGCTTCCCTGAGGATGAACCCCTCAAGGATCATAGTGGGTGAGGTCAGGGGAAAAGAGGCCATAGATATGCTTTCGGCCATGAACACAGGCCACAGCGGCAGCCTCTCGACGGGCCACAGTAATTCCTCGAGGGACATGCTCTCGAGGCTGGAGACCATGGTGCTCATGGGAGTGGACATGCCTATAGCCGCCGTCAGGAATCAGATCGCCTCGGCCTTGGACATATTGATACATTTGGGGAGGCTCTATGACGGCTCAAGAAGGGTGCTTGAGATATCGGAGATAGGAGGATATGAAAATGGGGAGATCGAGATCAACCGTCTTTTTGAATATGACGCGAAGGAAAAAAGACTCAAAAAATGCGGCAGCCTCAAAAACAGGGAAAAGCTCAGGCTCTGCGGCAGGGAGGGGGCTCTGTGATTACAGTGTATATACCCTTTCTCTGAGGGAGAGATTTTTGTACAGCGTGATTTCAACAGGCTTTTGCGGCCTTATAGCCTACACATTTTTCAGAAGCCTCGCGGCGTTTTTCCTGCTGTCGGCAATAGGAGTCGTGATCTTTCCCGAATATAAGAAGCGGGAGCTGTGTGCAAAAAGAAAAAATCGTCTCACACTACAGTTCAAGGAGGCCATAGAGATACTCTCCTCGTTCCTGAGCGCGGGATATTCTGTTGAGAACGCCTTCTATAATTCCACCGGGGAGCTTAAGTCTCTTTTCGGAAAGGAGGCAATGATAGTAAAGGAGTTCGGTATCATCAGCGATTCCATAAGCATGAATAAGCCGGTGGAGGGAGTACTTTCGGAATTTGCTCAAAGGAGCGGCATAGACGATATCAGGAATTTCTCCGAGATATTTGCGGCGGCAAAGAGAAACGGAGGGGAGCTTGGAAGCATAATCGCCCACACCACGGAGATCATAAGGGAGAGGATAAATGTCTCCGAGGAGATAAACAATCTGACGGCCTCCCAGAGATATCAGCAGAGGATAATGAACATGCTGCCCTTTGCCATAATCCTTTACATCGACCTTACCTCGAGAGGCTTTTTTGACGCCATGTATCAGACACTTTTGGGAAAGGCGGTGATGCTTATATGTCTCATACTATACGGGATATCCTTCGCAATGTCGGAGAAGATACTGGACATAAGGATCTGATGAAGGGACTCCCCGGAAGATTTTTAAGGCATATCGGAAAGGAGCAGATATTCTGTGTGGCGGTGGCTGTGCTTTTTGCAGTCGGGAGCAGCATCTCCTCCGGAAATGACAGCTTTTTGAAGGAGGGCTTCAAGATAGAGAGAGGCGCCTACGGGGATATAGACAGGGAATATGAGCTCACGGTGGAGGGATTGTTTGAGAAGCCACGAAAGATAAAGGTGGAGGTGGGTGCGAGACAGTACACGGAGCAGGAGGCAAAGGAGCTTTTTTCCGAGATCATGGAGGAGATACCTCTCATCATATGCGGGGAGAATGAGAGCCTCTCGGAGATAAGGAGCGACCTTTCCCTTGTGAAGTCCCTGCCGGAGTATGGGATAAAGCTCACTTGGTATCCCGAGGATGCGGAGCTCATAAGCTACGACGGAGAGGTGAGAAACAGAGATCTCAAGGAGGCCGTTGACACCTCCATAAAGCTTGTGCTGTCCGACGGGAGGACAGACTCCGCATATCACATTGACGCCACGGTCCTTCCAAGGCTCAAGACCGAAGAGGAGAGCCTTTCGGACGCTTTTGCGGACTATATAGCCTCCGAGAACGAGAGACAGATAGCGGACTCACAGCTGATACTTCCGAGAGAGTTTGAGGGCAGGGAGCTTATCTACAAAAAGGACATGGACCTTAACCCCTTGATAATAGTCGCCCTGGGTGTGTTTGCAGCGGCGATACTCTCTCTCAAGGGAAAGTCCGATGAGATGTCGAAGCTTAAGAAGCGGGAGCAGGAGCTTTTGATAGACTATTCCGAGCTGGTTTCCAAGCTGATGGTGTTTTTGGGAGCGGGCTTCGGCATAAGAGGGGCATGGGAGAAGATCACAGAGGGCTATGAGAAGGCGGGCTCCAAAAGAGCTCTCTATGAGGAGATGAAGATAAGCCTCGGCGAGCTTCAGAGGGGAGTGCCGGAGGGAAAGGTGTATTTGGATTTCGGAAAGCGATGCAGGCTGAGGCCCTACGTAAAGCTGTGCTCTATCTTGGAGCAAAACAGGAAGAACGGAGGAAAGAACATAAGGAATCTCCTTTCAGCGGAGATGGCCGAGGCTTTCCTTGAGAGAAAAAATATTGCCAAGCGCCTCGGGGAGGAGGCGGGGACGAAGCTTTTGGTGCCGCTTTTCATAATGCTCATGATAGTGATGGCTATAGTGATACTGCCCGCAATGCTGGCTCTCAATTAGAGCCGGGATAAATATAAACAGACATTGAAAAAGAGCGCTTCAAAATCCAAAGCGGTGAAGCGCCCGTTGATAAAAGGAGGAGAAAAATGGAAATTATGAGAGAGACCTGCCATGAGATGAAGGCATTCCTTGAGGAGGAGGACGGAGTGGGAGTAATCGAGGTGGTACTTATACTGGTGGTGCTGATAGGCCTCGTGATCGTGTTTAAAAAGCAGATCAACGACCTTTTGACAAAGATATTCAAGCAGATAAATTCTGCGTCCGAGGAGGTTTATTAGGATGTGGGAAGAAAAAGCGGAGAGATAACGGTATTTTTCGCCATATGTCTTATGAGCATAGTCGCCCTCCTCTTAGGGCTTTTCGAGTCGGCAAGGGCGGCGGGAGCAAGACTTTATTTTACGCAGGCGGCCTCATCGGCCATAGAGTCCCTGTTTTCCCAATATCACAGAGCGCTGTGGAAGGATTACAGGCTCTTGGGCCTTGAGCATTACAGTGACCTCCAGCTTGAGGAGGAGCTTTCCGAATTTATGGAGCCCTATTTCGAGGTGAAGGACTTCTATCCCTTGAGAGTCTCGGATACTCCGACTGTAAGCGAGAAATATGTCCTCACCGACAGTGAGGGAGAGATATATGAAAAGCAGGTGCTTGAGTACATGAAGTACGGGCTTTTGGAGGAGCTCTGGGATCTTGCCACAGCCACAGACATGCTTTCCGATACCTCGGAGGCCTTGAGGCTCAAAGAGATCAAAAATATGTATGAGGATCACTCCAAGGAGGCGGCAAAGCTTGAGAAAGCCATAGAGAAGCTGAATGAAAAGCTCAAGGAGCAGAAGGACCATTACGAGGAGGCCATGGAGGCTTTAAGGGACCTTGCGGGAAGGAGGCTCATAAAGGAACTTGGCCGCCTTAAAAAAAGCCTTGAGGATGTGGAGCCCTTGGTGAAGGATTACGAGAAAAAAGCAGACGCCCTCTCAAAAAAGCTCTCGGAGTCTCAGGCGAGGTACGAGGAGGGAAAGGGAGACCTCTCCGAGGGGGTGAGGATCAGTATGGAGGCTGACATCTCCGAGTATTCGGCCTATGTGGATAAGGACGGGGAGAGGCGTATGGAGATAAGCGCCATGGCGGACAGAGCAAGGGAAAATACAGACTTTGTGCAGAGAGTCATAGAGGTGGCCGAGGAGGTGCAGGACTATATTGATTCGTGGGAGCCCTCGGACGAGGATGACGAGCTTGACGAGGAAGCCCTCTGGCGCCCTGTGGAGAGGCTGCTTGGAGGTTATGACCTTCTTTACCTCAATATAAATTTCGGGGTGGCGGACAAGGAAAAGGAAGGGCTTCTGGAAAGGATAGGGGACTTTGTAAAGGGAGACATATTGGAGCTGGTGCTCCCTGAAGACGCGGTGATACCGGAGGGGAAATTGGATCTTTCGGAGGCTCCCTCCAAGACCTGCTTTTCAGGGCACAACGGCTCCCGCCTTGGGATATTGGACAGGGTCACAGTGACAGAGTATGCCATGAAGGAGTTCAATTACTACGGAAGGGATAAATACGGGCAACAAACCGAGAAGAAGGGAAGCGGACATTTCGAGCTGGAATATATCTACGGCGGCAAGGAGACCGACAGGGAAAACCTCGCCGAGGCCGCCTCAACGCTACTTGCAATAAGGGAGGGGTTGAACCTCATATATCTCTTTACCGACTCCTCCATGAGAAATCAGGCAAAGGCTTTGGCTGCTGTCATAACCGGGGTGTTGGGCTTCCCTCCCCTTATATCGGTAATGACCTTCTTTATATTGGGGATCTGGGCCTTGGGGCAGGCCTTCTGTGACCTGAAAACTCTGTTTGCCGGAGGAAAAGTCCCCATATTGCACACGAGGGAGAGCTGGAAGCTCGATCTTGACGGCCTTTTGGACATGGGAAGAAGTAGAAACGTGGCCTCGGACCCGGGAGTCACAAAGGGCCTCTCCTACAGGGACTGGATGCGGATACTTATATTTAAGGATATGGGGACCCGCTCGGACTACAGGTGCATGGATATGATACAGATGAATCTCAAAAAGGAGCAGGGAGATTTCCTGTTGAAAAGGTGCGCTGTTTCCGTAGAGGCAAAGGTGAAGGGCGAGGCCGGACACGTCATGTTTTCCTCAAGGCTCGGAAGAAAATACGCTATATCGGCGGAGACCTACTACAGCTATTGATTTTTCAGGCTTTCCGGGCCTCGGGTCCGGGAGGCGGGATATGTCCTTATAAAGAAAAGATGAAATCACTGATAAACCATTCAAAAACTCAAAAAATAATAAAACTCATCCCATATAAGATTCTTCTTCATTTCCGACCCTTCAGGTCAGCTCTCCAAGCACGAATGCAGCCGGAAAAATTTATAAGGACATATCCCGCCTCGAAAAGCCGAAGCCTTAGGGCGGGACTTACGGTGGAGGCGGCGCTGTGCCTTCCTCTGATATTGTTTATGGGGGTGACTCTGACTCTGCCTGTGAAAATGATGGATGAAAAGCGCCGCATACAGAACCGGGTGGAGGCCTGCGCAAAGGATATGGCCATAGCGGCCTATGTGGAGGACCTGATCTCCGACAGCGGTTTTTTCAACGAGGAGGAGGAGGCCTCGGAGGCGGCGCAGGCCCTTAAGGGCATAGAGACAGAGAGCTCAAAGGTTAGGATACTTGCCTCCCTTGATTTGGAGAAGCTTTCTTCTCCGGTATTCGAGAAGGCCGAGGTGGGGGAGGACGACATGATAGACTTCCTCGTCTCCTACAGGATGAAGATGCCCTTTGAGGTCCTCGGGATAGAGGATATAGCCATGGAGACAAGGGCCCGAAGGAGGGCGTGGACAGGCTCCGAGGGAGGGCGGGGAAGAGATAAATACGGAGGAAACGGCGGAGAGGGCTCGGAGCCCGGGGAGGAGGACAGAGACAATATCACAGTCTATGTAGGCAAGACGAGCACCAGATACCACCTTGACAGAAACTGCCATTATCTGTCCAACAAGCCGGAGGCTGTTGACGCCTCCATAGTAGATACCATAAGGAACGACAGCGGCGGCAGGTATCATGCCTGTGAGAGCTGCAAGCCCTCCGGAGAGGGAACGGTCTATATCATGTCCTCGGGAACAGCCTACCACAGCAGTGAGGACTGCAAGGCCATAGTGGCCTACGTGGAGGAGGTAAAATTAAAGGATGTGGAGCACATGGGAGCCTGCAGCTATTGCAGCAAGGGAATGTAGCATAAAGGGAGTTTTCATGAGAGAGATGTTTTTTGTTCTTTTCGGAGCCTGTTGTTTTTTTGAGGACATAAAGAGGAGGAGTATAAGCTTAAGACTCTTTGTCCCCTTTATAGCTGTCGGAGCCGGTTTTTTTATCTCGGGCCTTTCAGGCGAGCTTCATGCAGGGGGAGCCCAAGCTTCTGAGGCCTTGATCTCAGCCGCCCTTTCCTTCCCTCTCCCAGCAGTCCTTTTTTTGATATCCCTTATCACAAGGGAGGCCATAGGCCTGGGGGATTGCCTGTTCTTTTTTGCGGCGGCTCTCTACTTAAGCCCCGAGGAAAATCTCGAGCTGTTTCTTTTATCTCTGGGGGCCGCATCTGTGGGAGGGCTTTTCATCTCGGCAAGGGCCCTATGCAGAGGCGAGAGGGCGGCGAAAAGGAGGATGCCCTTTCTGGCTTTTGTGTTTCCGGTGTATTTGATTGTTTTATCAGGGAGGATAGCAGGATGAAAAGAAGACTTGCGGGAGGACTGACGGTGGAGGTGGCTTACGTCATGGCCACAGTGCTTTTCAGCCTTGCAGGGCTTTTTAAATACAGCTTTCGGATACACGATGAGGCGAGCGCGGGCTTTGTCATGAACGAAGGACTTTTGATAGCGGGCCACAGCAGGGAGCCTGATTTGGAGGAGATATCCGAAAAGGGGGAGGACAGGCTCAAGTATTCAATGTACATAAAGGATATAGATCTGAGGCTTGAGGGAAAGGGGAAAAAGCTTAAGGTCGGAGGTTTTTCCGATGATTACGTAAAGAGCATGACGGACAAGGGCTTTGAGCCTGAAAAGATCATGAGGATGATCACTCTCATAGAAAGGGTCGGGATAAAAAAGGATGAAGATTGATTACACAGACGACGTGAGAAAAAAATATATGGTCATAGAGCCTGACAGCGGGGAGGAATGCTTTGAAGAGCATATGTTGTCTCTGAGAATGCTCAAGGGGATCTTGGACTTCGAGCCGAGATATGAAAACGGCGTAAAGAGATTCTACTATGACACCGGCTCCATGAAGAAGCTTTCAGAGGAGTGGGAGGAAAAGCCCATGAGCATGAGCGACGCTGCAGGCATATTCATACAGCTGAAAAACACTCTGGGGGAGCTTGCCTCCTACATGATCTCCGAGGCCACCATATTTTTGGATGCGGACCACGCATATATAGACTGCGAGAGCGGATGTCTCAAGCTCTGCGCCGTTCCGGGGGAAAAGTTTGACCTGAAAAAGGGCGTGGAAAAGCTCACGGAATTCGTCCTTATGAAGGCCAAGGAGGATGCGGACACAGTGCTTTTGGCAAGAGAGCTCTACAGCATGGCCCACAGGAGCTTTTTCGACATAGATGAGATGGTGGCGGCCCTTGACAGGAGACGAAGGCTTGCTCTGGGAGCAGAGGAGATTGATGAGCAGGAGGCGGGAGATGAGGGCTTCGGCTTTAGGGAGGTTTTATCCTTCGGAGGAGGAGAGGGCCTTCTTTCGGAGAAGATCGGGGCCTTTGAAAAGCCCGCAGGAGAGGGAGCGGAGGAGACCTCAAAAGATCCGTCCCTCCCGAGGGAGTCGCCTTTGGAGGAGGAAGAAGAGCTCGACAGCAAAGACCCTCTCTCCTTCATAAAGCCTGTTGTCATAACCGCCGCTCTCATGATATTTCCACCTGTGGCCATATATGTCCTGAGGGGAGAGGCTGCCCTCATAAGATTCATCCCGATGCTTGCCGTGGCGGACTTGGGGATAGTCGCTTTTAACATAGTCAACGCCATAGGCAAAACCAAAAGGGCTCAATAGCCCTTTTTTAAGTTCTCCAAATATGATATAACTATACCTATGGATATGGAAAAATATAAGAGATGCTATATCAATTTCATCTTGATAGGCATAAATATACTTTACTTTCTGTTTCTGGAGCTCCACGGAAGCACCGAGACGGACATGGGCATGATGCTGAGATACGGGGCCTCCTTTGAGCCTCTTATTTTGGGAGAACATCAGTACTACAGGCTCCTTACCTCCTGCTTCATGCACTTCGGAATGGCCCACCTTGCAAACAATATGCTGGTGCTCTTTATTTTGGGAGGAGATCTGGAGGAGCTCTTGGGACATGTAAAATATCTCGTGTTCTACCTCCTGTGCGGGGTGCTTGCGAACCTGGTGTCTCTGTATATGGGGGAGAGCTTTTTCGGATATTCCATCTCCGCAGGGGCCTCCGGGGCTATATTCGGAGTGGTGGGAGGACTCTTTGCGGCGGTGATAAAAAACCACGGCTATGCCGGAGGCTACAGCACGAGACAGCTTCTCATTTACATAGTCCTTTCGATATACATGGGAATGAGCGGCACGGGAGTAGACAATTCAGCGCACATAGGCGGCCTTGTTTCAGGGCTCCTTTTATGTTTAATATTATACAGACCTAAGAGAAGGAGAGATTACTATGCGTAAGGATGATTGTATTTTCTGCAAGATAGCGGCGGGAGAGATACCCTCGGAGACGGTTTATGAGGATGAGGAGTTCAGAGTGATACTTGACTTAAACCCTGCATCAAAGGGCCATGCCCTCATACTTCCCAAGGATCACGCGGACGATATTTTCGACCTGTCCGATAAGGATAAGGAGAGGGTCCTTTTCGTGGCGTCAAAGGTGGCTTCGGCCATGAAGGAGGCTCTCTGCTGCACGGGTATAAATCTCGTTCAGAATAACGGAGAGTCCGCAGGCCAGACGGTGAAACACTTCCATCTGCACCTCATTCCCAGATACGACGGGGACAGCGCCATGGTATTGTGGAAGCCCGGGATCTCGGAGCCGGAGGAGCAGAAGAGGATAGCTATGGACATCAAGGCTAAGATCAAATAGGTTTTTTAGAGGTATGGAGAAAAAGGCATTATTTTTTGACATAGACGGAACTCTCATAGGAAAGAAGGGATTCATCCCCGAGAGCGCGAAGAGAGCACTTTTAAGGGCGCGGGAGATAGGACATCTCGTGTTTATAAACACGGGAAGATCCTACGGGCTTGCCAGGGAAGCCGTGAAGAATTTTGAGACTGACGGACTTCTCTGCGGCTGCGGAACGGAGCTCATCATAGAGGGGGAGACTGTTTTTGAGCGCCTGATGAAGCCTGAGACCGTATCGGAGCTTTTAAAGGACAGCCCCATAATGGATTTTGACCTCTGTATAGAGGGACACGAGGGTGTCTTGTATGGAGATATTATAAGAACTCCCGAGGCCATAAGGCTCAGAGAATTTACGAGGCGGGAGGGGGCTCTTTTGGAGTGGGATACCCGGAAAAACCTGAGCTTTAACAAGTTTTGCATTCAGGCCGACGAAAAGACGGATCTCGGCTCATTCATGAAAAAGTATTCCGAGGAGTTTTTCATCACAGACAGAGGCGGAGGCTTTTTCGAGTGTGTGCCCGCAGGCTGCAGCAAGGCTACGGCTCTGGATTTTGTCCTTGAAAGCTACGGCATAACGCGGGACAACGCCTACGCCTTCGGGGACAGCGCAAACGATATCCCAATGCTTGAAGCCGTGCCCCATGCCGTTATCATGGGGGACCATGACGCGGAAACTGAAGCTTACGCTGATTTCATCACAAAGAGCCTTACAGAGGACGGAATAGCATACGCTATGGAGAGCCTCGGTATCATTTGACCGGGAGGTAGAGAAGACAATGGAGATGCCGAAGGATGCTTTTGTGCTTTTCAGCTGTGTGAATTCATGGCTCAGAGATTTTTACGGCTCCTTGGAGGAACTGTGCGAGGATAAGGGGTTCTCAAAGGAGGAACTCCTTAAAATACTTTCCGAGGCGGGCTTTTCCTACGACAGGGAGAAGAACAGATTTATTTGAAATTAATCAAAAATTAAGGAAAACTTCCGGCCAAAGCCGGTAAAATATGTTTTTGACTGAGAACAGCCTTCAAGGAGGGAGCTTTCAATGGAATTTTTGATGGAGCTTTTGGCTTACAGTATAATTGCGACGATTTTTACGGCAGTGACAGCGGTGATACTCATTTTTGCCGTGGTCCACTGCCTCGGGAGAGCAGCCATGTTCAAAAAGGCCGGGGAGGAGCCCTGGGCGGCATGGGTGCCGTTTTACAGCGACTATGTGATGTGCAGGATAACCATGACCCACGGGTATTACTTCCTTTTCGGATATATCCCTGTGATAGGCTGGCTTGCAAACGCCGCCTACGCCGTGGAGACTTCCCTTGCCTTCGGACAGGGCTATGTCTTTTCCGTTCTGTACTTCTTTTTCCCTTGGATATGCGATATGATACTGGGCTTCGGAAATGCCGAATATCTCGGGCCGAGGGACCCGGAGGACCAGCTCAAGTCTCTTTTTAAGGGAAAATAAATATTTATACGGAGTTTTTTATAAATGTCTGAGAACATAATATCTGTTTCAAACGTCACAAAGATATACAGACTTTACGACAAGCCTATAGACAGGCTCAAGGAGACCCTTAGCCCCTCAAAAAAAAGCAGGCACAAGGATTTTTACGCTCTGTCGGACGTTTCCTTTAACGTGGAAAAAGGGGAGTCCGTCGGCATAATAGGGACCAACGGTTCCGGAAAATCCACCATCTTAAAGATAATCACAGGTGTCCTCACGCCGAGCAGAGGCGAAGTGAGAGTTAAAGGCAAGATATCAGCTCTCCTTGAGCTGGGTGCCGGCTTCAATATGGACTATACGGGCATAGAGAACATATATATGAACGGCACCATGATGGGCTTTTCAAAGAAGGAGATGGACGAGAAGCTCTCGGAGATACTGGAGTTTGCCGACATAGGGGACTTTGTGTATCAGCCCGTGAAATCCTATTCCTCCGGAATGTTCGTCAGGCTTGCCTTTGCTCTGGCCATAAACGTGGAGCCTGAGATACTCATAGTGGACGAGGCCCTCTCGGTGGGAGACGTCTTCTTTCAGGCAAAATGCTATCACAGGATGGACGAGCTCAGGGAGAAGGGGACGACCATACTCATGGTGACCCACGACATGGGCTCCGTGATGAAATACTGCGACAGAGTGGTGCTCCTCAATAAGGGCGAGAAGATAGCCGAGGGCGCTCCCGGGGACATGGTGGATCTCTACAAAAAAATATTGGCCGGGCAGTATGATCTCCTGAAGGAAGCCCTTGACGAGACTATAGGGAAACAGATAGAGGAGGCCGACGGCAAAAAGGACCTCCTGAAAAAAGCGGGAGGAAGGGAAAATTCTCCCGAAGCGGAAAATGACGATAAGAGAGACAGTCTGATGCGCTCCCACATGACGGTGAACCCCAACGTCAACGAGTACGGAAACGGGAAAGCCGAGATATATGATTTCGGGATACTTGACGAGAAGGGAAAGCTCACGAACCTGGTCCTGAAGGGGGAGAGCTTCACCATAAGGGAGCGGATAAGATTCAACGACGCCATAGAGGCCCCCATCTTTACCTACACCATAAGGGACAAGAAGGGAAACGACCTTACAGGGACCAACACCATGTTCGAGGGGGCGGAGGTAAGATCTGTAAAAAAGGGAGACAGCTATGAGGTGGAGTTTCGGCAGAGGATGACCTTGCAGGGAGGAGAATACCTCATAAGCATGAGCTGCACAGGCTTTGAGCAGGGAGAGCATACCGTATATCACAGGCTCTACGACCTTCTCAACATAACAGTGATATCCAACAAGAATACTGTGGGCGTTTACGACATGGAGTCTGAGGTAAAGACTCGGTTTAAGGGCTCGGAGGAAGCTTAATGAAAGACATCAGCTATGATTTGATAGACAAATTGAGAAAATACAGGGATATCCCCGACAGGGAGCAAAGGATACTTGAGGAGAGCGCCGAGGGCGAATACCTCTATGCCTTAAGTCCTGTCAGGGAGAATCTCTTGTCATGGATAGAGGTCTCAAGGGACATGGAGGTCCTTATCTACGGGGCGGACTACGGCACCTTCGCGGCCTTCCTTTCCGACAGGGCCGGGGGTGTTGACGTATATGACAGCGAGTATCAGCGCTCCGAGGTGGTTAAGGAGAGGTATCCAGAAAGGACAGCCGGTGAAGGCGGAAATCTGAGGATACTGAAAAAGATACCCTCGGGAAGATATGATCTTGTGGTCTGCACCCTCATAAGGGAGGAGGACCGGGAGGCTCACGGGGGGAGCCTTGAGAGCTTCGTGCGCTTTCTTGCGACCTTCGTGAAGAAGGGAGGAGGCCTCATATTTGCGGCGGATAACGCCTTTTCCCTCAGGGGCTTTTTGGGTGAGCTTCCCCGAGAGAGCGGAGTAAGGACAGAGCTCACGGAGCTAACAAAGCTCACTGAAAAGCTTAAGGAGGAGAGGCTTTTTGAGAGGGCTGACATATATTACCCCTTAAACGACAAGGACCTTCCGAAGAGCATTTATTCCGACGAGTATCCCCCGAAGAAGGGGGACTTCAAGACCATATCCGACGCATTTTTCGAGGACAGATATCTCTTCGGGGATGAGGAGGGACTCTACAGCCTTATCTCCGAGACCGAGGGGGCTGTGAGGCGCTTCGTACCCTCCTATCTGGTCCTCCTTGGAAAAAATACGGAAAAAAAGACCGTGTTTGTAAAATTCAACAGGACAAGGAGAGAATGCTACAGGCTGTCCACCTCCATAACAGAGGAGTACAGAAGGGGAAAAAGTCCTGCAAGGTACGTGGTAAAGACTGCCCTCACGCCTGCGGGAAACGAGCATATAAGCTCCTTCCTTTGGAAATACGAGTTTTTGGAGAAGGATAAGGGCAGGGATCAGAGGCTCCATATACTTGCCCCTTATATTGAGGAGCAGGAGTCGGGGCTCCTCTCGGCGCGCTTCGAGTACATAGAGGGAAAGACAGTGGCTGAGCTCCTCTCAGAGGAGATATATGAGGGACTTGCGCCCCGCACGAAGCTGAGAGACGCCATAGAGTTTATGCTGGGAGTGGGCATACACAAGTGCTATAACATGGACTGCCTACTGGAAAACGTGGTGGCAAGGGACGGAGAATTTTACCTTTTGGACTATGAGTGGGTCTTTGAGGAGGAGCTCGACAAGGAATTTCTCAGATACAGGATATTGAAATATTGGTATGAATCCTACAGAAACGAGCTCTACGGCTACAGGGACGAACAGGATTTCCTTGAGAGCTTTGACATAGATACAGAGAGGCTTTCGGAGTTTGAGAGGATGGAGGCCTCTTTCCAGACCTTTGTACACGGGGACGATAAGCAGGGTTATCTTGAGCACTACAGAAAGAAGACCACGGGGCTTTGTGAGGTCATGGCCAATGAGGCGGAGCTTCCTTCCGCAAGGCAAAGGATACTTGAGCTTCAGGACGAGGTGGAGGAGAAGAACGCCAACCTGAGGAAGGACATTGAGGTGATGCGCCTCAGCAACAACCATATAAGGAACCTTGAGAACATAATTAAGATACACGAGACGGACATAAGGAACCTCACTGCGGAGAGGCAGTATTTGAAGGCCCATGAGGGCATCATGTCAAAGCTTTCCCGAAGGTTCTCCGAGGCCTTGGAGTCGGCCTTCCCCAAGGGGACCCGAAAGAGAAAGATACTCACTTATATATCTCAGACAGTGAAGCATCCCGCAAGATACCTGAAGATGTATTTAAGCGCCGAGGGCAGGAACCGCATAGCGGGAGATTTCAATATAGGGAGCGATTACGCCGAAACAGGGAGGCTTTCGGTACCCTCCTGCGAGGCTCCCAAGGTCTCCATAGTCATCCCCTGCTACAATCAGGTGGCGTACACCTATGCCTGCGTGCGCTCCATCATAGAAAATACCGATTTCAATGAGACCCCCTATGAGATAGTCATAGCGGACGACGTCTCCACAGACGCTACCGCGGAGATAGGGAAATACATAGAGGGCCTTGTAATAAGCAGAAACGCCGAGAATCAGGGCTTCTTGAAGAACTGCAATCAGGCGGTGAATAAGGCTCGTGGAGAGTACCTCCTGTTTTTAAACAACGATACGAGGGTCCGGGAAAAGTGGCTCTCATATCTTGTGAGACGCATAGAGGCGGAGCTCGACATAGGCATGGTGGGCTCAAAGCTCGTCTATCCCGACGGAAGGCTTCAGGAGGCCGGAGGCATCATCTGGTCCGACGGCTCGGGCTGGAATTACGGGCGGCTCGACGACCCTGAAAAGCCTGATTACAACTATGTGAAGGACGTGGACTATATCTCGGGAGCAGCCATCATGATAAGCCGCAGGCTCTGGGACGAGATAGGGGGCTTTGACGAGAGATACGCCCCCGCCTACTGCGAGGATTCGGATCTGGCCTTCGAGGTGAGAAAGCACGGAAAGCGAGTGGTCTATGAGCCTCGCTCCGTTGTGGTCCACTATGAGGGGATCTCAAACGGCACCGACGTGGAGGGAAGCGGCCTTAAAAAGTATCAGAAGGTAAATCAGGAAAAGTTCAGGGAGAAGTGGAAGGAGGAGCTGAAAAAGCAGTCCGAAAATACCGGGGATCCCAATCCCTTCAAGGCCAGAGACAGAAGTCAGGGGAAAAAGTGCATACTGGTGATAGACCATTACGTTCCCACCTGGGACAAGGATGCAGGGTCGAAGACCACCATGCAATACCTGAAGCTCTTCCTCAAGAAGGGCTACAATGTGAAATTTTTGGGGGACAATTTCCTCCATGAGGAGCCCTACACCTCCAAGCTTCTTGATATGGGGATAGAGGTGCTCTACGGCGAGTATTATCAGACAAATATTTGGGATTACCTTAAGAAAAACAAGGATATGATAGATATCGCCTATCTCAACAGGCCCCACATAGCCATTAAATACATCGACTTTATAAAGGATAACACAGATATAAAGTGCATATATTACGGGCATGACCTCCACTTTATGAGGCTTATGAGGGAGTATGAGCTCAGCGACGACATAAAGATAAAGAGAGAGGCGGACTACTGGAAGAACATAGAGTTCACCGTGATGTATAAGGCCGACATGTCCTATTACCCTTCCGAGGAGGAGGTGAAGGCCATACACGCCGTCGATGAGACCGTGAAGGTAAAGGCTCTCACAGCATATGTGTTTGACAGCTTCCGGGAGAGAGGGGAGGAGGATTATTCCAAGAGAGAGGGACTCCTGTTTGTGGGAGGCTTCGCTCATCCCCCCAACAGCGACGGAGTGCTGTGGTTTGCAAAGGAGATATTCCCCGGGATAAGGAAAAAGCTTCCGAACGTGAACTTTTATATAGCGGGCTCCAAGGCTACCGAGGAGATAATGGAACTGGGTAAGGCACCCGAGGAGACGGGAATACATGTCCTCGGCTTCGTGTCGGACGAAGAACTTTCCCGCCTCTATGAGAGGACAAAGATCACTGTAGTGCCCCTCAGATACGGAGCGGGAGTCAAGGGAAAGGTGGTTGAGGCCCTCTACAACGGAAGCTGCATAGTAACCACCTCCGTGGGAGCGGAGGGTATCCCCGAGGCTGATTCGGTGATGCTCATAGCCGACAGGGGAGCGGATATCCACAGTCGAAACGAGGAGGTCTGCGAGAGCTTTTCCGAGCTCTGCGTAAGGCTCTACGACAACGACAGGGAGTGCAGAGAGCTCTCCGAGAGGACAAAGGCTTTCATAAAGAAATATTACAGCGTTGACGCGGCTTGGGAAAAGATAAAAGAGGATTTTGAAGTTTAAGATGAATGACAGAGAGCTTTTGGAGGGAAGGCTTAAGGAGCTTTCGAGGACAGCCTTCGAGAGGGACATACCGAGACATTCGGATTTTTTAAGCCTCTCCGAGCAGGCGGTATTTTACGACATGGGAAAGGACGGGATCGGGATATATGTAAGGGCCACACTCTTCGGGGGATACGAGGAGGCCGAGAGAAGAGCTGTGTTTTTCCTTCCCGACTATGCAGACGAGGGAGAAATATATTCCGAGGCCCTCTCCTGCATAAAGACGGAGCCCCTCAACAGAAAATTTTCGGACGAACTCACCCACAGGGACTTTTTGGGAGCCCTTATGAACCTGGGGATAGAGAGGGACAAGACGGGGGATATAATAGTCGGGGAGGATGAAGCCTACATATTTTGTATGAGAGAGGTTGAGGAGCTGATATGCTCGGAGCTTGTGAGAGTAAAGCATACGAGCATAAGAGCCGAGGCTGTTCCCCTTTCGGAATGCACCTTGAGGCCGAAGATGCGGGAGCTTTCGGTGAACGTGGCCTCGGAGAGAGCGGACGCAGTCATCTCTGCGGTGTTCAATCTCTCAAGAAATGTCTCCGCCCGGCTCATAGCCTCAGAGTCGGTGTTTGCCGACGGAAGACTCATAAGACAGGGCGGCTCGACTCTTTCCGAGGGAGCGAGGGTGTCGGTGAAGGGCTACGGAAAATTTGTATTCGAGGGAGTTTCCGGGAGCACCAGAAAGGGCCGTCTCTATGTGAATATAAAAAAGTATATATAAGTAAAGCTTACGTAAGGTAAGCTTAAGGCAAATTAAGTTGATTTAAGGCGCTGCCTGCTGTATTAGTATAATTAGTACAGTGGACGGCGCCTTTGAATATATTGAATATATAAAAGAATCCGGTCCGAAATCACAGGAGGTGAGAGACGTGCTCAGCTTGGACTACAAGGACAAGAGACCTATATATGAACAGATAGCCGAAAAGCTGAAGGAGTTGATGCTTTTGGGAGCTTTCCCTGAAAATACCCGTCTCCCCGGAGTAAGGAGCCTTGCCGTGGAGCTTGCCATAAACCCCAATACAGTGCAGAGAGCCTACGCGCAGCTCGAACGGGAGGGATATATTTATTCCGTAAAGGGCAAGGGGAATTTTGTGGCGCAGTCAGGCAAGCTTAAGGAGCTTAAGCTTGCGGAGATAACGGACAGGCTTTTGGACACGGTGGATCACGCAAAGAAGCTTGGTATGAGCGACGAGGAGATAATAAAACTCATAAGACAAAGGGCGGGAGGTGATATTTGTGATAACAGCAAAAGAATTGACGAAGAGATTTGATGATATAACCGCTCTCGACAGCATAAGCGCGGAGATAAAGGAGGGAGAGGTATTCGGGCTTATAGGCACCAACGGAGCCGGAAAATCCACCTTCTTGAGATGTGCCGCAGGCATATACAAGCCTGACGGTGGCAGCATAAGCATAGACGGAGAGGAGATATTCGAAAATCCCATGGCAAAGAGGAAATGCTTTTTTATCTCGGACGAACAGTATTTCTTCCCTAACTCGAATCCTCTGGAGATGGGAGCCTACTACAAGGGCATCTATGAGAACTTTGACATGGACAGATACAAAAAGCTCCTTTCGGACTTTGGCCTTTCGGAAAAGAGAAAGATAAATACCTTCTCAAAGGGAATGAAAAAACAGGTCTCCGTGCTTCTCGGAGTATGCGCGGGAACGGAATATATCTTTTGCGACGAGACCTTCGACGGCTTGGACCCCGTGATGAGGCAGGCGGTGAAATCTCTCTTTGCGGCGGACATGGATTCCCGAAGGCTCACTCCGGTGATAGCCTCCCACAACCTGAGGGAGCTCGAGGACATATGCGACCATGTGGGGCTCCTTCACAGGGGAGGGATACTTTTGAGCAGAGACATAATAGACTTAAAGCTCAATATCCACAAGGTCCAGTTTGTCCTTAAGAATGATGGGGATGAGGAGTCTCTCTCCTCCATGGACGTGATAAAGAAGGAGAAAAGAGGCAGGCTCCTTACCCTCACGGTAAGAGGCGGCGAGGAGGAGATAAGGAGAAGGATGGAGGCTCTGGATACTGTATTCTATGAACTCATTCCCCTGTCTCTGGAGGAAATATTCATATCGGAAACGGAGGTCGTAGGCTATGACGTCAAAAAGATCATCTTTGGAGAATAGCGGCAGGACTCCCCAAAAAACAAAAGCCGTGAGCTTTTTAAGCCTCGTATCGGAGAACCTGAGAAGGAATCTGTGGCTTACGATAGTGGGCATGACGGTGATGCTCTTTGCCTATCCCGTAAATATGGGAATGCAGATGAGCTACTATTCAGGAAAGGCCGGAGAGAAGACCCGGGCCGCTGACTTTGCGGCCGCTGCCGGCTTCAGGGAGGATATGACAGAGGCTGCGAACAGGATACTTGGAGGAGAGTACAGCCTTCTGTGGCTCATCATATCAGTTGCGGCAGTGCTCTGTGCTCTGGGAATGTTCGGATGGCTCTACAATAAAAACAAAGTGGATTTCTATAACAGCCAGCCTGTGAGCAGGGAGAAGCGATTTCTCTCCCTGTGGTTTTCAGGCCTTGCAGTCATGTTAATATGTCTTTTTGCAGGGTTTTTATCAGCGCTTTTTATAGCTGTAGCCTACGGGGCCGAGGGCCTGATGACGGCTGAGGCTTGGGCCATAAGCATGGGCTTTGTGCTGATGTTTATATTTGTGTATTCCATAGCCGTGGCGGTGATCATGCTCACGGGAAACCGCATGACCTTCTTCATGGGGCTTTTGTGGGTGTGCATACTGGCTTATGTGACCTCCGGTCTTGTGATGGCCTTCGGAGACATGTATTTTGAGACAGGAAGCATAGGCACCGAGGCTGTGGAGGCGATAAACAAATTTTCACCTGTATATTGGCTGTCCCGATACTACAGTCTTATATCCTTCGCTTTCTACAACAGCTTTCAAAAGCGCTATGCAGGCGACGCGGGAGAGGTTGTGGGAGGAGAGCTTTTTACGGTCATATTGACCGTTCTTATCGCCTCGGTCATAATAAGCGCCCTGTCCCTCTTCCTCTTTAAAAAGAGAGCCTCGGAGTCGGCCGGAAAAGCTCTTTCTTTCAAGGCGACAAAAAGGCCTGTGAGGATGCTTTTTACTGTGGTCATATCCCTTATATTCTGCCTTTTCGGTTCGTTTATCGGGATGAGCATAAATTCGGGAGACATTTTCTGGATGCTGTTCTTCCTTGTGGCGGGAGCCGTGATAGCCCATGCGGTCATAGAGGTGATATACAGCTCGGATCTTAAGGCAATGCTCAGGGACAAGAGGGAGCTTTTCATTTGCATATTGATATCCGTGTTTATCCTGTCGATATTCAGATTTGACCTGCTTCGCTATGACAGACACGTGCCGAGAGCCGACGAGGTGGAGAGTATAGACATAAGCTCCACAGATTTTCTGCCCTATAAGCAGTCGACTGTGCAGGCTAAAGGCTTTGCCTCTGAAAACGGAGACTATGATTATTCCGATGAGGACATAAGGATAACGGGGACAGAGAACATAGAGAATATGATAGAGCTCATAAAGAGCTCCAACGAACTTACAGGGAGAAGCTCCGAGAATGATGACAGCTATGGCGCTTGGTATGTATACTCCGAAGATTTTGACAAATTCGACCATTACATCTATATGTCGATAAATTACCGGTCCGGCTCAAAGGACAGGCGGCACTACAATATCCCCGCCGAGGCGGTGAGAGAATATCTGGCTCCCGTCCTCTCCGACAAGGAGGTAAAAAGAGAGCTCTTTCCCATCCTTGACGTCTCCGAGGAGGACTTCGGGCTTCTGGGCTTTTCAGGAGGCGACTCCGGAGAGAGATATGAAAATGAGATATATTACAACTACGGCTTTTACGGCAGTCATATTCAAAACCTTAACGACAGCTACGGAAGGGAGGCCGCCCTTAAAGTATTCGAGGCCTTAAAGAAAGACCTTCTTGAGGCGGACTTTGACGAGATAACAGCTCTCGACAGGACAGGCTATGAGGACAGACCAAACGCAAACCTTGAAAGGCTCGTGTACGTCCCTCGGGAAACAGTGATAAACAAGGAGCTTGAACTCAGGGAGACGGGCCTTGACCTTGAGGAGGCGGGAGGATATGACCTTGCGGATGAGTATTACATACTCCCGGGCTTTGAGAACACAAGGCGGGCCTTGGAGGAGATAAAGCCTCAAATATAGAACTTGTGGATTCTAAGCCTTTGGGATATAATTAAATAGGTTTTTCAGATGGCGCGCGTAGGGCTTTTGCTCTAAGCGCGTTTGCCGATATAATCTTTTTTAAATCATGAAAGGGTCTTGTATGAGGCTTTCAAGGAGAGACATACTTTATATATTTATCGCCGCCATAGGGCTTCTTTCGGGCCTTCTCTATGTGAAAAATTCCTGCTGCGACGTGGTGTATTCCGACTACATAAGGCTGGTGGACGAGTATCTGCCTGACGTCATGGATCCGGGAAAATTTTTTGTGCCGGATATCCTTACAAGGGTGCCGGCCGCTTTTTTGGCGAGAGCTGTGAATGTGGAGCTTTTCGGCTTTTCCGTCACCTTTGACAGGCTTCTCACCCTGTCGGGCTTTGCCCTCTGCTCCGCGGCCCTCGCCCTGTATTCACGAAAAAAAGGAATAGGGCTTTTCGGTTTTGCCGCCCTCATATTTATCCTCTACTCCCTCAACAAGTGGGAGATATACATAAACGGAAGCGCTTGGGCTCATGTGGTGTCCTTCGGGCTTTTCTTTTCCTATTATTATCTTTTTGACGGATATGCGAGGGGGGATATGCGGGAGGCTCTGCCCATACTCTGTGTCCTGCCCTTTGTGATACTCCTCTTTGCAGGGGAGTATATAGCGTCGTTTTCGGCCATAGCGCTGTTTTTTGCGGCTCTGCTTGTATTCTTTCCGAAAGCCTTCTCGGAAGGCCGGAGCTCTTTGGAGAGCAAAGGCCAAAGGGCGAGAGGCGGGCTCGTGTTTTTATGTCTTCTCATAGCGCTCCTTCTCTATCTCATAAGCAGGAGCTTTGCTCAGTGGGAGCATGCGGGAAGCACAGAGCTTGGCTTTTCGGAGTTCTTTTTGACAGACCCCCTGTTCATTCCGAGCTTTTTTGTGAAATCCTTTGCGGGCGTGATAGTCGGAGGGGAGGCCATAGGCACTCTCACCGCCTCCTTCGGAGACTCGGGCAGAGAGGTCTTCACACTTTTGTCGGGACTCTTGGTGATCGGCTCCTACGTGACAGCCATATACATCTATCTCAGAGAGCGCATGTACAGGGAGACGGTATTTCCCATGATGCTTCTTTTATCGGGAGGCTTCAACCACGTTTTGGTAACTTTATCAAGGTGGATATTCGAGGACAGCTCCTACGGGCTCAGCTCGAGATACGCAGCCCAGTTTTCCATAGGTGTGTTAGGGATATTCATCATATTTTTCCTTTTCCTCAAAAAGAAAAGGTCTGCATATATTAAGGGAAGCTTAAGTATATTAATTATTTTATTTTTGGCGGGAAACTGCTATACTTGCTATCAGGAAATAAAGAAGATGCCCTACAGGGAGCAGAACTACGAGGCTATGGCCGAGGCCATGAAAAACCATGAGGCCTACGGCGAGGAGGAGCTTGCGAGGATCCTTGAGTGGCATAAGGACCCGGAGACCATGCTCCACGCAATAGAGATACTGGAGGACAACGGTCTCAACGTGTTCAAGGATAAAAATTGATTCTTAAGGGGTGGATTTATGAAGGTCGTTATATTGGCGGGAGGACTTGGGACAAGGATAAGCGAGGAGAGCCATTTAAAGCCCAAGCCCATGATAGAGATAGGAGGTATGCCCATACTGTGGCATATCATGAAATACTACAGCGAGTTCGGCTACAATGAATTCATCATATGCCTTGGCTACAAGCAGTATGTGGTGAAGGAGTTTTTCGCCGATTATTTCCTCTATACCTCGGACGTCACCTTTGACATAAAGAACAATAAGATGACGGTGCACAACAAGCATGCCGAGCCCTGGAAGGTGACTCTCATAGACACGGGGCTTCGCACCATGACAGGAGGAAGGATAAAGAGGATCCAAAAGTATGTGGGGAATGAGCCCTTCATGCTCACCTACGGAGACGGGCTTTCAACGGTGAACTTAAGAGAGCTGGAGCGCTTCCATCGCTCCCACGGAAAAACAGCTACCATCACCACCGTAAACATGGCCCAGCTGAAGGGAGTCCTTGAGGTGGATGAAAATAACGTGATAACCTCCTTCAGAGAGAAGGATGAGGATGACGGCTCCCTTATAAACGGAGGCTTCATGATGCTGAACCCCGAGGTGTTCTCATATATAGAAGGAGACGACACCGCCTTTGAAAAGGAGCCCATGGCGGGACTTTTGAGAGACGGGCAGCTTATGAGCTTCTACCATGAGGGCTTCTGGCAGTGCATGGACACTCAAAGGGAGATGAAAAAGCTCAACTCTCTCTGGGAGAGCGGAGAAGCTCCGTGGAAGATTTGGAAGGATTGATTTGAGATATGGATTTTAAGGAACTTGAAAAGTATTACAGTGGAAAGAAGGTCCTTATAACAGGGCATACAGGCTTTAAGGGCAGTTGGCTCTCGGCAGTGCTCATAATGTGCAAAGCCGAGGTCTTCGGCTATGCCAAGAGCCCCGCTGACGACACACCGCTTTTTGATGTGGTGTTCGGTGCCGGCGCGGGAGCGGAGAGCAGGAAAGACCTTCCCCTTTTCGGAGATAAGGAGCTTTCAATGAGGGAGTCGCGCATAGGAGACATACGGGACTTCGAGAGCCTTAAGAGCTTTTATGACAGCCTGCGCCCCGATTATGTGTTTCACCTTGCAGCCCAACCCATAGTGAGGGATTCCTACAGGATACCGAGGGAGACCTATGAGACCAATGTCATGGGGACGGTGAATCTCTTGGAGTGCATAAGGCTTACGCCCTGCCCCATATCAGTTCTTAACGTGACTACAGACAAGGTATATCTGAATGAGGAGAGGCCGGACTACGCCTACAGGGAGGAGGACAAGCTGGACGGCTATGATCCGTACTCGAACTCCAAGTCCTGCTCCGAGCTTGCCACACACAGCTACAGGGCTTCCTTTTTTGAGGGAGGAGGACCGGCCATATCCACAGCCAGAGCGGGAAACGTCATAGGCGGAGGCGACATGGCAAAGGACAGGATAATACCCGATTGCGTAAGGGCGGCCATGAAGGGGGAGAAGATATTTATCAGGAATCCTCTGAGCATAAGACCTTATCAGCATGTTTTGGAGCCCCTCTCGGTCTACCTTGAGATATGTGCGAGGGCGGGAGAGGATAGGAGCCTTTCGGGGTGGTATAACGTGGGCCCTGACGAGAAGGACTGTATCACCACGGGAAAGCTGGCGGAGCTTTTCTGCAGATACTGGGGAGAGGGCCTCTGCGCGGAGTTCAGAAAAGTATCGAGCGGCCCTCATGAGGCGAACTTTTTGAAGCTGGACAGCTCAAAGATAAAGGAGACCTTCTCATGGAAACCCCGATGGGAGGTGAGCCGAGCGGTAGAAAATACCGTGCGCTGGTCCAAGGCCTTCATGGAGGGAAAAGCCTGCGCGAATGCGGAGATGGAGAGACAGATAAGAGAATTTTTCGGGCGATAAATTTTGCAGAGGTGAGAAGATGAGCTTGGGAATGGTGCTTGAGGGCGGAGGCATGAGAGGGATATACACCGCCGGGGTGTTGGATTACTTTATGGACAGAGATTTCTATCCCGACGGAGTGGCGGGAGTCTCTGCGGGGGCCTGCCACGGCTGTTCCTATGTGTCGAAGCAGAGGGGAAGAAGCTACAGGATAAATCTGGGCTATGCAAGGGACCCGAGATATATGAGCTTTCGCTCTCTCCTTTTGACGGGAGACTATTTCGGGGCAAGGTTCGCATACCACAGGATCCCGGAGAAGCTGGTGCCTTACGATTACGAGACCTTCGAAAAATATAAAGAGCTTATGCCTTTTTACGCCGTGACCACCAACGTGGACACGGGAAAGGCCGAGTATTTTAAGATAAAGGACATGAGAAGAGAGGTGGAGCTGGTGAGGGCCTCGGCGTCGCTGCCGCTCATGGCGCGCATAGTAGGCTTTGACGGAAAAAAGCTCCTCGACGGGGGCATAGCCGACAGCATCCCCATAGATCTCATGAGGAGAGAAAAAAAAAAAAAAAATATCGTCACCCTCCCGCAGATAGAGGGCTACAGAAAGGAAAAAAACAGCCTCTCATGGCTCATAGATCTCGTATACAAGAGAAGGTATCCGAAGCTTGCCGAGGCTGTGGCCGAGAGACATATAGGCTATAACAGGACTCTCGACGAGCTCTGTGAGCTCGAAGACAGGGGAGAGGTATTTATACTCAGACCCTCAAGGTTCGTACCGGTCTCCAGAGTGGAGAAGGACACAAAAGTGTTGAACAAAATGTATGAACTGGGATATAATGATGCCGAGGAAAGCTTTGGCAAGCTTATGGAATTCATAAACACAGCACACTGATTGAAAACAGAAAGGTCGGGTGAAGCGGTCATGATGGTGTCGACGAAGGGACGTTATGCCCTGAGGGTCATGATAGATATTGCACAGCACAAGGATCAGGGATTCGTATCTCTTAAGGATGTTGCCGAGAGGCAGGAGATATCTATGAAGTATCTCGAACTCATAGCGGCTATATTAAACCGCGCGGGGTATTTAAAAAGCAAGAGAGGAAAGACCGGAGGATATATGCTTGCGGGAGAGCCGGAGGATTTCAACGTGGGAGAGGTCCTCAAGCTTACGGAGGGCAGCCTTGCCCCTGTGACCTGCATGGAGAAGACAGGCTGCGTGGGCTGCAAGAGAGCGGGCGAATGCTACACTCTGCCCATGTGGGTGAAGCTTGACAAGATGATAGACGGATATCTGGACAGCATAAGCATTAGGGACCTGATGGAGGGGAATGTAGGATAACCCGGTTGAATAAAAGATTTCTTCGGAGTATAATGTAGACCACAAAAACTCTTACACAAATTCAAGGAGGAAGCTGAAATGAAAAAGTATGTATGTACAGTTTGCGGATACGTATACGATGAGGCTGCGGGGGATCCTGATAACGGAGTTGCCGCAGGAACAAAATGGGAGGATGTTCCCGAGGATTGGGTATGCCCTCTGTGCGGCGTGGGAAAAGATCAGTTTGAGGAAGAATAAATAGGTTTTCAACCATGAAAAGGGAGTGTTTAAGCTGAGGCAGAAGACATTCCCCTTTTTTTATGGTATCATATGATACCGAAGACCAATGATAATATTTCGGAGAATAAATTATGGATGACAGGACAATAAAAGAATTTTTTGAGGGAAAGGACGAGAAAAGGGCTCACGAGGACGTACTCGATCTGGTGGCGGGCTACTGCGAGCGCTATCACAAGCTCGGAGAGGATAAGCCTTACGTGGAGGGAGAGCGCATCCCCTATGCAAGGAGAGTCTATGACAGCGAGGAGATGGTAAACCTTGTGGACTCGGCTCTGGAGTTTTGGCTTACCACAGGCAGATATGCGAGAAGGTTTGAGTCTGAGTTTGCCGCCTATGAGACAGTTCGGTTCGCAAACCTTGTAAACTCGGGTTCCTCCGCCAATCTCTTGGCCTTTATGGCATTGACCTCTCCTCTTTTGGGGGAGAGAAGGGTGAAGAAGGGAGACGAGGTCATAACCGTGGCTGCGGGCTTCCCCACCACCGTTACTCCCGTGATAAATTACGGGGCTGTGCCAGTGTTCGTGGACGTGACTGTGCCTGAGTACAACATCGACGTAAAAAGGCTTGAGGGAGCCCTGTCAGAGAGGACGAAGGCTGTCATGGTGGCCCACACTCTCGGGAATCCCTTCGACCTTAAGGCTGTGACGGATTTTTGTAAAAAACATGGGCTTTGGCTTATTGAAGACAACTGCGACGCCTTGGGGAGCAGATATTTCATAGACGGCGAGTGGAGACTCACCGGCTCCGTGGGAGATATAGGGACCTCCTCCTTCTATCCTCCTCATCACATGACTATGGGTGAAGGTGGAGCTACCTACACCGGAGACCCCCTCTTAAACAAGATAATGAGGAGCATAAGAGACTGGGGAAGGGACTGTATATGCGAGTCCGGGCAGGACAACAGATGCGGACATCGCTTCTCCGGAAGGTACGGAGAGCTTCCCGAGGGCTATGATCACAAGTACGTATACTCCCATTTCGGATACAATCTCCAAGCCACGGATATGCAGGCTGCGGTGGGAGTGGCCCAGTTAAAGAAGCTTCCTTATTTCACGAAGAGAAGGAAGCACAACTGGGCATATCTCAAGGAACTGCTGAGCGGGGAAAAGGGCCTTGAGGGAAGGCTCATACTCCCTGAGGCAACAGAAAACTCCGATCCGAGCTGGTTCGGCTTCTGTATGACTCTCGAGGAGGGGCTTTCAAGGAGAGAGGTCATAAATTATATAGAGGATCACGGGGTACAGACAAGGCTTCTCTTCGGAGGCAACCTTGTAAAACAGCCCTGCTTTGACTCTGTGAGGGGTGACGACTCCGTATATCGCATTTCCGGGGATCTTAAAAACACAGACAGGATAATGAAGGATACCTTCTGGGTAGGGGTTTACCCCGGAATGACGGACGACAGGCTTTCTTATATGGCCCGCATTATAAAGGAGGCCGTTGAAAGGCTGTAATGGAAGGGTGAGATATGTCTGAAACGAAAACCGGCTATGACAGAGAAAAACTGAAAAGGGCTCAGGAGGAGTCCCTGCGCATACTACTTGAGGTGGACAGGATATGCAGAAAGCACGACATAGTTTACCTTCTTGACGGGGGAACACTTTTGGGGGCGGTAAGGCACAAGGGCTTCATTCCCTGGGATGACGATGTTGATATCGCCATGACAAGAGAAAATATGGACAGGTTCGAGGCTGTGGTGAGGAAGGAATTGCCCTTGGATATGGAGTACATAAGCTGCAACTTCTATAGGGGAGGAGAGGCGTTCTATGACTTTACTCCACGCATAATAAGCCTGAACTCAAGGCGGCATTTCGACAGCGCGGAGACTGAATATTATGAGGGAAAGCTTAATCATCTGTGGGTGGATATATTTATTCTCGACAATATCAGCGACAGCGCTGTCAAAGACAGGATCACAAGATTTTTTCAAAAGTGTATTTACGGACTGTCCATGACACGAAGGCCCTCGATAGATTACGAGAAGTACAGTGCGTCTGACAGGATCAAGGTGAGGGTGCTTACAGCCTTTTCCCGATTTTTTCCTCAGAAGAAGCTTTTCAGGATGCAGGAGAGGCTTTCAAGGCGCTTTAACGGAAGAAATACGAAGCATCTCTACTACAGCAATTATCAGCCGGATTTTCTTCATGACACTATAGACAGGGAGTGGAGCGAGAAGGTGACAGAGCTGGAGTTCGAGGGGCATATGCTCCTATGCCCGAAGGAGTATGACAAGGTCTTAAGGGAGGTTTACGGGGATTATATGAAGCTTCCCCCCGAGGAATCGAGGGTCCCCTCCCACTCCGACGATATAGAGGTCTTCGGATGAGACTGAAAACGTAAGGATAACGTAAGCTTTGAGAGAACTTCCCGCATTTCCAAGTGATATGTAAATGTGGTATAATCTTTTATATCCGGACGGAACAAAGAGTTATTTGCTAAAGGTCCGTAACCGGGCCTTAAAACGAAAGGGAAAGGTGAGACTATGGGAAGATTAAAGAGGACTTTGATAGCGGCAATGGCCCTGAC
Organism: uncultured Lachnospiraceae bacterium; assembly: GCA_944381505.1. GTDB lineage: Bacteria > Bacillota > Clostridia > Lachnospirales > Lachnospiraceae > Avilachnospira. The sequence goes on along the minus strand of CALWLK010000011.1, from coordinate 10,114 downwards.
CTTTGCCATGACGGGGGCGGCTTATGCCGACGAGTCTCCGAGGGTGATCTATGACCCAAGCGTTACGGGAAATTATGACACCGGGGAGCAGGGAGGCGGAACAGGCTTCATAGATGAGGCGGGGCTTCAGCTCATAACCGATGCGCAGAAAAGGCAGACGGAGGCGAACTCCATGGATGCCGATATGGATATGGACATCAACATGAGCATTGCCATGACAGACCCTGCCACGGGACAGAGCGAGACCTTGGACATGAGCATGGCCATGGATATGGCTATGAAGATGAAAAACATCAGTGATCCCGAGAACATGGAGTACATTATCGACGTGGAAATGACTATGCCCGGCATCACCGAGGAGAAGCTCGACATGGTATCCTTCTATAAGGACGGATGGCTCTACTCCGACAGCATGGGGGTGAAGACGAAGCAGTATTTGGATCCCGCCCTCTACGGCTCGGGACAGATGACTGACTCCATGCAGCAGATACTTGACGCGAGCACCTATGACACAAGCTATTTCAAGAGCCTTACGGTAAAGCTCCACGAGGAGGACAACGCCGAGAAAAACACCGTCCTCGCCTACACCATGGACGGACAAGAGATAATGGATTACGTGAATCAAATATACGCTCTCATGGGTATAAACATGAGCGATATGGGCTTTACCATGAATATATCGGATATTACAGGGGAGATAACCGTAAACTCCGCAGGATACACCACCAATGATACTATGAATATGACCCTCTCCATGTCAGGAAAGGAGTACGGCCTCGACAATTTGGCTTTAAATATGACTGCCGCCGTAACCTATAACGCTCCCGGCGCCCCTGTGGACTTTGTGCTTCCCTCCACAGAGGGCTATACAGAGCTTATAGGAGGGGCTGAAGGTGCCACAGGCATCAATCTGCCTGTTCAATAAACAGGCCGTATAATCGCGAGGGATCGCGTTTTTGGGAGATGACCGGATGGATAAATTGAGCATAATAGTTTCCGTATATAACGAGGAGGCGGGGATAAGGCGCTTTTACGAGGTTTGTGCCGAGGTCCTCTCCTCGCTCTCCGAAAAATATTCCTATGAGATGATCTTTGTCAACGACGGAAGCTCCGACAAAAGCTCGGAGATATTGAGAGAGTTTTCCGAGGAGGACAGGGATCACATAAGAGTCATAGAGTTTTCCAAAAACTTCGGACACGAGGCCGCCATGACCGCAGGCCTCGACTATGCCTCCGGGGATATTTTGATCTTTCTGGACGCGGATCTGCAGCATCCCCCGGCCCTCATACCCGAGATCGCCCGAAGGCTTTCGGAGGGGGCGGATATAGTAAACATGGTGCGCACCAAAAACAAGACTGCGGGCCTCGTGAAGAATGTGACCTCCGGGGGGTTCTACGCCCTCATAAACAGGATGTCGGATCTGAAGCTTGAGCCCAACGCCTCGGATTTCTTCGCCATAAAAAAGCCTGTCGCCGAGGTCTTAAGAAAAAGCTACAGGGAAAAGGTGAGGTTTCTCAGAGGATATGTGCAGAACGTGGGCTTTGTGAAGGAGACCATAGCCTTTGAGGCTCCGGAGAGAGTGGCGGGAAAGAGCCATTACAGCATAAAGAAGCTTTTCAGATTTTCCATAGACACTATACTGTGCTTCTCCAACATGCCTCTTAAGCTGGGGATATACGCGGGGCTTTTCACCGCACTTCTGGGTATCGGGCTCATAGTATATACCTTGCTTACGAGACAGGGGGCCCCGAGCGGATATGCCACCATCATAATCGTTCTCTGCTTCATGTTCTCAATGCTTTTCATCATCACAGGCATCATAGGAGAGTATATTGCCATACTCTTTTCCGAACTGAAGGACAGGCCCATATATATAGTAAAGGACATATACGGAGGCGGGGATAGGGAGGCCGCGCCTCAAAGATAAAGCTTCGAATCAGTTTTTTAATTTAATACAGGCTTTGGAAGGATTGAGCTGATTAAGCTGTTGACTGCCGTGAAATAAGATGTTATACTCTTAATCACGTTAAGGGAGTAGCCGGCGTAAATATCAATTTGCGTTACTGAAATCAACATTCTGAAGCATTAAATATGTTTCTGGTTTCGTATGAAATGGTGAGACTTATCAGTTCGGATCCGTGCTGATAGGTCTTTTTTTTAAAGAAGCGGGGATGCTTCGGGAGCTGAGGACAGCGCAAACCTATTTTAAGGAGGAAAAAGAGAGTGAAGGCATATCTCGAGAGTTCCGAGGAGGTATTGAAACAGGAAAATACCGGCCTTTCGGGACTGAGCAGCGAGGAGGCACAGAAGAGACTTGCGGAGTACGGACCGAACAAGCTCAAGGAGGGAGAGAAAACACCTCTGTGGGTGAAGTTTCTTGATGAACTGAAGGATCCCATGATAATTATGCTGATAGTCGCCGCCGTTGTTTCAGGCGTTACTGCGGCATATGAGGGGGAGAGCTTTACCGACGTTATCATAATCATGATAGTCGTCATCATAAACGCTGTACTCGGAGTTTATCAGGAGAATAAGGCGGAGAAGGCAATAGATGCCCTTGAGCAGATGACGAAGGCGACTGCAAAGGTCATCAGAGACGGCAAGCAGACCACTGTGGAGAGCGACAAGCTGGTTCCGGGAGACATCATAGTCTTGGAAGCGGGAGACGCGGTGCCTGCCGACGCGAGAGTGCTTGAGTCCGTGAGCCTCAAGGCGATAGAGGCGCCTCTCACAGGAGAGTCCACCTCTGTCAGCAAGATAATTACCGCCTTGAACCTCGGGGAGCAGAAGGATATCCCTCTCGGAGACAGGAAAAACATGGTGTACATGGGCTCCGACATAGACTACGGACGCGGAATGGCCGTGGTTACAGGTACGGGAATGAACACCGAGATGGGTAAGATAGCCGACGCCCTCTCACAGGCGGAGGAGAATGAGACTCCTTTGCAGATAAAACTCAATCAGCTTTCAAAGATACTCACGGTGCTGGTAATAGGCATCTGTATAATCATATTTGCTGTTGACTTCGCAAGGGGCGGACACAGCATACTTGACACCTTCATGATAGCCGTGTCGCTGGCTGTTGCCGCTATACCCGAGGGACTGGCAGCCGTGGTTACCATAGTCCTTTCCATAGGCGTTACCAGGATGAGCGAGAGAAAGGCCGTCATCAGAAAGCTCACAGCAGTTGAGACTCTCGGATGTACTCAGGTCATTTGCTCGGACAAGACAGGAACCCTCACTCAGAACAAGATGACCGTCGTAAAGCGCGCGTCGGAGGATGAAAACGAGCTTATAAAGGGCATGGCCCTCTGCTCGGACGCGGAGCCTGACGAGTCAGGAAACGCTGTGGGGGAGGCTACCGAGTGTGCTCTGGTAAACGACGCCACAAAGGCAGGACTTTTAAAGAAGGATATGAAGGCCGCGGAGCCCCGTATAGGCGAGGCCCCCTTCGACTCAATGCGTAAGATGATGACTGTAGTTGTGAAGAATACAGCCACAGGTGTTATCACACAATACACAAAGGGAGCTCCCGACGAGATATTGAAGCGCTGTGAGAGAGCCCTTGTGGGAGGAAAAGAGGTTCCCCTCACAGATGAGATAAGGGATAAGATAATCGCGGACAACAAGGCCATGGCCGACGAGGCCCTCAGAGTCCTTGCCCTCTCCAAGAAGACTTGGAGCGAGGCCCCTCAGAGCTATGAGCCCGAAGCCTTGGAGAAGGATCTCTGCTATGTGGGACTTTCGGGAATGATAGATCCCATAAGGCCCGAGGTAAAGGACGCCATAACCGAATGTAAGGGCGCGGGCATCCGTACCGTCATGATAACGGGAGACCACAAGGATACAGCCGTTGCCATTGCAAAGCAGCTTGGCATCCTCGACGAGGGAAAGCGTGCCATCACAGGAGCCGAGCTCAACGAGATAAGCGACGAGGATTTCAAAAACGAGATAAGGAACATAGCCGTCTATGCCCGCGTTCAGCCGGAGCATAAGACAAGGATAGTAAAGACCTGGCAGGAGAACGGAATGATCACCGCCATGACAGGAGACGGCGTAAACGACGCTCCCTCCATAAAGAACGCTGACATCGGCGTGGGCATGGGAATCACCGGAACGGATGTTACAAAGGGCGTTGCCGACATGGTCCTTGCGGACGACAACTTCGCCACAATAGTTGCTGCGGTTGAGGAAGGACGCCGTATCTACGACAACATCAGAAAAGCAATACAGTTCCTTCTGTCATCAAACCTTGCGGAGGTAATAGCCATATTTGCGGCTACACTCTTCGGATTTGAGATATTGGGGCCCGTACACCTTCTCTGGATAAACCTTATCACAGACTGCTTCCCCGCTATAGCGCTTGGAATGGAGCCTGCGGAGGCGGATATAATGAGACATAAGCCCAGAAACTCAAGGGAGGGCATCTTTGCCGGAGGAATGGGCTTTGACATCTTCTTCCAGGGAGCCATGATAGGATTACTTACCTTCATATCCTTCCTTATAGGACACTTTATAGAGGCCGGAGAGTGGGCGTTCGTGGATTCGCCTGACGGAACCACGATGGCTTTCCTTACTCTCTCCATGGTGGAGATCTTCCACAGCCTTAACATGAGGAGCCGCCGTCAGTCCATCTTTATGATGAAGACGCACAACACCTTCCTCTACGGAGCCATGATAGCCGCATTGGTGCTCACCACCACCGTCATCTATGTGCCCTTCCTGAGCGCTGCGTTCGGATTTGAGCACATCTCGGTATTTGAGTACGGCGTTGCTATGGCGCTGGCGTTCAGCATCATACCTATAATGGAGATAGAAAAGTTCATTCTCAGAAGAGTTGAAAAGAACGAGTAAGGCTTGAGGCGAAATAAGGCGCATATCAAGTGTCGCGAGGACAGATGCCTTAAGCTCCATAAAGCAAGATAAAAAGCAGGACATATATCAGGCTGCGCACGTGGCGGTATCTGATAATGACCTGCTTTTATTTTGCGCGGATATCAGGCAATACGGACGCCGGTATGTATAATATAAAAAAAACTAAAGGGTGACATTATATTGCGAAATGCCGAACAGGCGTAGTATAATCTTACAGTAATATATTTTCAGGGGGTATGGTATGAGTAATTTCTTATGGGATATCCTGTTAGAACTTACAGGCGTGGATGCGGCGCTGATGCAGGTCGTAACGTTCGTTTCATTTTGGGGCTTTATAATCAGTGCGGTCCAAGCCTTTTTCGGTTATAAGCTTGTGAGGCTGTGGATCATAATCGAAGGAATGCTGTTGGGTCTTATAATTGGCCCTATATTGTCGGTGCTCATATTTGGAAATGATGTATTCCAAGCTCCCCAATTTATTTTGATCTTCGCGTTGCTTTTTGCGATACTTGGAGGCTGGCTTGCAAACAAGCTGTGGAAGGTAGGCGTTTTCATTGTATGCTTTTGGCCCTGCTATGCAGTCACCTTCCTATTGCTGCTTATTGCGGGCGACCCTTCAGTGGCCTTCTTTATTGCGTTTATTGTAGGGATAATAGGCGGAGTTGTCGGAGTGATGTATGAGAAGCCTGCAATAATACTCGTCAGCTCAATAGCGAACGGATTTTCCGCGGGACTTTGGATCTCTAACGTGAGCGACCAAGGCTTGGGCTTTATCACGGGGGCTGTCTGCGCTGTGGGAGGAATGATATTTCAGTGTTATACAAACGGAAATGTGTTCGGCATAGGCAGGAGACCTCAGAGCACCGCAGGCTATGTACCGTATCAAAACAGCTATCCGGGGCCTTCGCCGGTGCAGGACAGGACAGGGATGGCTGCAGCTGCAGACAGCAGGCCTGCGACACCGGAAGTCAGGCTCTCGGCAGCAGGTGCTTACACAAAAACCACGCCGGCTGTCAATGTATCATCAACAAAGCCTGTGGGCCCCTTAAACAGCTCAAAGCAGAGAGGGGGACTTACCTCGAGTAGGATAAGAGTAAGAAATGACAGAGAATATTATTTCCCCGGGGCTCCCTTTGTCATACCTCAGATGCAGATAGCGGATATCGATGCTGACGGCAGCTTAGGTCTGTTCATGTCCTTTCAGAACATAGCCGGAGGGAAAAGGATAATCGCCCTATATATAGACATAGTATGCTATAATGTCCTCAAGGAAAAGATAGCCGAACTCGGCAGCACGGCTATATTGGACCTTTCCATAGAGACAGGAGAGGTGGCAAGACCCGTAGAGCCCATAGCCCTGCCCGATAAGACTATAAGGAGAGTTGAGATAATACCCGAACACGTGATTTTCTCCGATGACAGCGTGTGGAGCTATAACGGCAGAGAGAGCTTTTTTATGACGGATGAGCAGCCCGAAAATATCTTGGCCTCAGACCCCGAGTACGGAAAGCTTTTTGAGGCTGATATCTTAAGAAAAACAGGGGAGACGCCGGCCATATACAAATATATGCCTGTGGACAACGGGACATTCTGGATGTGCGGCTGCGGGCAGCTGAACACAGAGGACAGCTGTATCTTCTGCGGTGTAAAGAAGGAAACTATATTTGAGCTCTACAGCAGTGAAAATATCAAGGCTCTGGTGGAAGCAAAGCGGGCCAAGGATGAAAAGGAGCGAGCCGACAGAGAGCGGGAGGAGGCCGAAAGGCAGAGAAGGAAGGAAGAGAGAGATGCCGAGATAAAAAGAAGGATAGAAGATATAAAAGGGAAGACCAAGTCGGTAATAAGCGTAGCTTCGGAGAAGGGAAAGGCTGTTTTGGAAAAAGCCGAGGAGGCATCAAGGACCGTTGAGCTGAAGGCCGGAGAGGAGGCTAAAGCAAGCCTCATGAAAAAGGCCGAAGAACTCAACTCCGACAATCCTCTGTTGACCTGTCAAAAGTGCGGACACAGATTTCTGCCGGGAGACAGATTCTGCTTCAACTGCGGAGCCGAGCTGCCGGGAGATCTTAACATATGTCAAAACTGCGGACTTGTAAACAATAAGAATTCGCTGTTCTGCGTAAACTGCGGCAATAAGCTGTCCCGGGATCCCGGAGAAAATTGAGATAATATTATTTGAAGAGAGAAGGAGGTTCAAAGCTCTATGTTTTGTCCTAAATGCGGAAAGGAGATAAAGTCAGGGTCAAACTTCTGCCCTTACTGCGGGGAAAGGTTTACAGGCATAAGAGGAGAGACCATGGGCCCCGTCCATGAAAAAGAGGAGCAAAAAAATGAGTCCTCCCCTTCACCTGTGGGGAATGTTCATAAGGAACCGCCCCAAAAGAAAAAGGGAGGCGTGCCTTTGGTCGCTGTGATAGCGGCAGCCTTGGCTGTTGTCGTTATCGCCGCTGTGGCTGTATTCTTTTTTATGAGAAAGACTGACGGCAAGGCTGAGGCATCCGGTGCGGCTTTAGAGGAGGCGGCATCCGTCGAGGAGACTACAGGAGGCATTAGAGTCACCGAGAGTGCGGAGGAAGCTCCTACGGAGGAAGAGACCCTCTCGGAGACTGCGGAGTCGGAGAACTTTGAACTGCAGCCTGAGGAAAGCCTGACCGAGGCGGTTGCGGAGGATGTGCAGGCCAACCTCGTAAACGGAGCTGATGTGAATCTTTCAGGGCTTTTCAGAGCCGGATTTTCAGATTCATGGGAGAGCTCTCACATAGTTCAAAACACTCAGAATAATACGGCTCAGGTCGCCATGGATGGAGACGAGGTCACCTCCTGGCAGGAGGGAGTCGAGGGCTCCGGAATAGGTGAGTTTATAGGATATGAATTCTCCCCTGAGCTCGATATAAAATATATATCCTTTAAGCTCGGAAACTGGAGAAATGACAAATATTACTATGGAAACAACAAGCCTTCATCTCTCAGAATAAGCATAAATGACGAGTCTTGGACTGTGGATTTCCCTCAGGAGAAGATGGAGTACTGGGTGGAGTTTTCAGAGCCTGTTCGCGGCTCCGTTATCACATTTACTATCGAGGATGTGTACAGAGGAAACGGAAGCTATGACGACACCTGCATAGCTGATATAGGAGTGTGGGGCAAAAATTAAATGGCGACGGAAATGATTGAAAGAAAGATGAAGCTGTCGGCAGCAGTTGTTGCGACTTCTATAGCGCTTGTCATCGGGGGCTGCGCAGCCGGACGCGAGTCGGTGGAGTCGGAGGAAACAGCCGAAGCAGGCATTGAGCAGACCGGAGAGAGTACATATACAGAGGAAACTATAGCGGAGATAGAGATAATTTCAGAGAGTGAAGAGACGCGGACATCCGAGGGATTTTCTGAAAATGTTGTGGAAAGCGCCGGATCTGCAGAAACCGAAGCCGAGACTGAAGCAGAAGCTGAAACCGAAGAGGCACTCCCTGACCCCGAGGATATAATTACCGCGCCTGCCGGGACTTATGTGGACCCTGCGGATATAGATATGGACAGGATATCAGATTACTTCACGGCAGAGGAGATAGTCGAGGGAGACGAGGTATATCAGCGCATTTACGGCAAGTCCTATGTGGATAACGACAATGTGGCGCTGTCGGATCTGAGATATATAAAGGTCCTCCACTATGATTTTGATCACAATATAAAGGTGGGGGAGATAATTGTAAACAAGGCTGTGTCAGACGATATCAGGATGATATTCGGAGAGCTGTTTTACTCGGAGTACGAGATAAATTCCATGCATCTCATAGATGATTATTGGACCGGAGACGGGGACAGCTCCGACTATGCTTCCATAGACGTGAACAACACCTCCGCCTTTTGCTACAGAGAGGTCACCGGAGGGGGCAACCTGTCGAACCATGCCTACGGCTTGGCGGTGGACCTCAACCCTCAGCAGAACCCCTACGTGAGCACTCGGGCTGACGGAAGTCTCAGCTGGGCTCATTCCAACGCTGATGAGTACATAGACAGATCTTCGGGGCTTGCACACGTCATAACTCATGAGGACAAGGCCTTTCAGGTCTTCTCGGAGCATGGCTTTACTTGGGGAGGAGACTGGAACAACCCCAAGGACTATCAACATTTTGAAAAAAGGATAAGGAACTGATTTCCTGAAACATAAAACCTGAAAAAGCGACCGGAGTCCTTTTTCAGGTTTTTGGCATTATCTCGGTATTTGTGTGGAGAAAAGGTATTTGTTACCTATATAGTCACTCCTCACATAGTAGAGAGGACGACCGTCATCGAGATAAAATATACATATCATTTTCAGCACAGGTATGCCCTTCGGCATGTTGAGAAGATCTCTTACCATGGGCTCGGGAGTCTCGGCCTCAAGAGTCAGCTTGCCGTAATTGAGCTTCAGCATATATACATTCTCATAGATATCATACAGGGAGGCGTTGTCGTCCAGATACTTTTGCAGATCGGGACACAGCTCCTGGGGAATGTAGGTCTCCTCGTAGGCCATGGGCTCTCCGTCGCCCTTCCGTATCCTTGTGATTATGTAGCAGCGCTCTCCGCCGCTGAGCTCAAGACACTCGGCTACCTCGGGAGGCACCTTTCCCGTGAGTGTGATGGACAGGAGCTCCGAGGAGGGCACTATGCCCTTCTCCCTCATCTGTTCGGAGAAGCTCTTCATTTTAAAGAGCGAATAATTTGACTTTGGTCTTTTCACAAAGGTGCCGAGGTGAGGACGCCTGAAAATATAGTCCTCCTGCTCAAGCTTTGAGAGAGCTTTTCTGAGAGTGTCGCGGCTCACGCCGTATTCCTCCCGAAGCTCCTGCTCGCTTTTGAGCCTGTCTCCCGGGCGTATGACGTTCTTTTCTATTTTTTCCCGCAGGTCATCATAGACACGGCGATAGAGGAAAGTGCTTTTTCCTGTCAAAGGGGATCACCTCCGTTCACGTAAAATTAACACAGAGTGACTGGCGATATTTTTAAAATCTCCGCCATATTATATTTTACTATAATATTAAGCGGAGATTTTATAAATTTACAAAATTATTTTTTTATTTACACATCTCGGAAGCCGGGATCAGAATACAAGGAACTCCTTCACAGCGTCCTGAGCGGCCTTCTCCACCATCTTGTCGATGGATGTTCCTATTACAAGGATGTTTACTCCGGTATCCTTGAAGGCCTCATAGTTTGTGAGGTTGATTCCGCCCTCTGCGAGAGTGGGAACCTTTACAGCCT
>CALWLK010000010.1 GCA_944381505.1 uncultured Lachnospiraceae bacterium | reverse complement strand
ATGAAAAGGTCGGTACCCGAAGGTCTTTTTATCATACCATTTTTTAGATCCGGTTATTGAAAAAGTCCCTTCAGGCATAAATGTAGGGCGCAGCTTTCGCTACGCCCCAACATTTGACATAGAACCATATTATTTTATCTCTACTGTTCATTCATCTTCGACAGCTTCGCCGCCTGATCCGCCGTTATGAGAGCGTTTATAAGCTCGTCCAGATCGCCGTTGAGCACCGAATCCAGCCTGTAAAGGGTGAGCTTTATCCTGTGATCCGTTATCCTGCTCTGAGGGAAATTGTAGGTCCTGATCTTCTCCGAGCGATCTCCTGTTCCGATCTGTGACCTCCTTAAATCATCCTCGGCGTCGTGCTTTTTCTGAAGCTCCATCTCATAGAGCCTTGCCCTGAGGACCTTCAAGGCCTTGTCCTTGTTCTTAAGCTGAGATTTCTCGTCCTGGCAGGAGATGACTATACCTGAAGGATAGTGGGTGAGCCTCACGGCTGAATCCGTGGTGTTTACGCACTGTCCTCCGTTTCCCGATGCTCTGAAAACATCCCAGTGGATGTCGTTGGGATTTATCTCAACGTCCACCTCCTCGGCCTCAGGCATTACCGCCACAGTAGCTGTGGAGGTGTGTATCCTTCCTCCCGACTCCGTCTCCGGCACGCGCTGGACCCTGTGGACTCCGGACTCATACTTGAACTTACTGTAGGCTCCCTGTCCGTTTACCATGAAGGTTATCTCCTTGAAGCCTCCTATGCCGTTTTCATTGAAGGATACGAGCTCTGTCTTCCAGTTGTTCCTGACGGCGTAGCTGCAGTACATCCTGTAGAGATCCGCGGCAAAGAGCGCCGCCTCGTCTCCTCCCGCTCCCGCTCTTATCTCCACCACGATATTTTTGTCATCGTTGGGGTCCTTGGGGAGAAGGAGTATCTTTATCTCCTCAGAGAGCTTCTCCTGATTCTTCTTTGCCTCGGAGAGCTCCTCCTTGGCCATCTCTCTCAATTCCTCGTCGCTTTCAGTGTCAAGTATCTCCAGAGAATCCTTCTCCGCCTGCTCGGCGTCCTTGTACGCCTTATAAGTATTTACTATGGGCTCAAGCTCCGCCTGCTCCTTCATAAGAGCCTTGAACCTCTTTTGATCGTCTGTCACTCCGGGCTCTCCGAGAGCTCCCATTATCTCCTCATAGTGGGCCACTATATCGTCCAATCTGTCAAGCATCTGTTTTCCTCCGAATTTATTGCGGGGCTTTTCCCCCTGTCTTTTTCCCTCTCACCACTCTGTCTCGGCCGGCAAGATCCTTTATCACTCCGAGCTCGGAAAATCCCGCCTCTCTGAAGATCTTTTTTACATCCGAGCCTTGGTCAAAGCCTATCTCAAGATAAATGCTTCCCCCCTCCTTGAGATAGGGAAGACATTCCTTGGCTATTCTCCTGTAAAAATGCAGTCCGTCCTCGGCACCGTCCAAGGCCAGTCTCGGCTCGAAATCTCTCACCTCAGGCTCCAGACTCTCTATGTCCGCACTCCTTATGTAGGGGGGGTTTGAAACTATCACATCAAAAGCCTCAAAGCCCAATTCCTCCAAAGCGGAATCCATGCCGTAGAAGAGATCGGTACGCACGAATCTCACTTGCTGCATAAAATCCTCCTCTTTCATGGAGAGGATCTTTCCCATAAAGCTCTTTCCGAGATCTGTCCTTAAGCTTTTCTCCTTCAGAAGCTTCATAGTGTTTTTTTGGGCCACGTAGAGGGCCTCCTCGGAAATATCGGCGCCCACCACGGTATTATATCCTCCCAGCACCGCCAGAGCAGCGGCTATACATCCCGAGCCTGTGCACATATCAAGGATACTTACGTCTCTCATGGGGAAATCATAGAGCACCTGTTCCACCAGTGTCTCCGTATCCTGTCTGGGGATGAGTACGTCCGGATTTACCATGAAGTCAAGGCCCATAAACTGAGCCTCACCCAATATCTGCTGCAGAGGCACCCTTCTTCCCCGAAGGTAAAGGCTGTGCCTGTAATCCTCGATCATTGCCTGAATATCCGAGCTCACATATATATCCGAGAGCTCCCTCTCGCAGTTGAGAAGATACTCTGACAGGCTTATTGAGAAGGCATCCAAAAGAAGGAGCCTGGCGTCGTTTTCAGCGTCAGGCACCCTGTTTTCCGAAAGCTTTCTCTTCCCCTCCGAAAACAATTCCCTAAGATTCATTAAGCTACGCTCTCCTTATCCCTTCTCCTTGACTCGGCCCTCTCCAAAAGCTTTGTTCCGAGTTCATCCGGTCCCTCCGGGAAATTCTCCGCCTCATAGCTTCGCCAATCAAAGACGGCGTTTACCGCTTCGATGGCCACCTCTATCTGATCGTCCTCAGGTTCCTTGGTGGTGAGGCCCTGCATCCACATCCCCGGTCGGGACAGGATATTTATAATGGGATTGTCGGACCTTCCCGCAATTCTCAAAAATTCATAGCTCACTCCCGCAATTACGGGTATCAGAACTACCCTTGACACAAACCTCAAAAGAAGGCCCTCCGGCCTTAACACCATGAAGAACAGGATGCTTATTATCATGACTATGAAGATAAAGCTTGTCCCGCACCTCTTATGTTCCTTGCTTGAGACCGCCACATTATCCACTGTGAGGGGCATGCCGTGCTCAATACAGTTTATGCATTTGTGCTCCGCCCCGTGGTACATGAAAGTCCTCTTTATGTCCTCTGTCCGGGATATCAGCTTTATATAGGCTATAAATATAAGTATCCTGATAACTCCCTCAAACAGAGCCTTGAGATTGGCCCCCTCTATGAACCCCAAGCTCTCTGTGATAAAGAGGGGAAGCCACATAAATATAACTATGGCCAGTCCGAAGGCCAAGACCATGGAAAAGGTCATCAGCACCTTCTCAAGCCGGTCTCCGAAGGTCTTCTCAAGCCAAAGCTCAAATCTTGAAGGCTTTTCCTCCTCGTCATCCTCAAAAAAGGAGGCGGAAAAGGTAAGAGCCCTCATTCCAAGGACCATTGATTCTCCGAAGGCGAATATCCCTCTTATAAAGGGAAGCTTCGCCCATTTATGCCTCTCCGAAAAGCTCAGGTAGACATCCTTTTTTACTTCTATCTCCTTGTCAGGCTTTCTGACAGCCACGGCATATTCGTCACCGTTTTTCATCATGATGCCCTCTATGACCGCCTGTCCGCCTATTCCCGAATATTTCATACTGTATACACTCTCGCTGCCGAAAATACTACAAAAGACCGGACTCACACAGAGTCCGGCCTTCAACATGCATAAAGCTGTTATTTAGCGCTCATACCATACTTCTTGTTGAACTGCTCAATACGTCCGCGTGCGGATGCCGCCTTCTCCTTACCTGTGTAGAAGGGATGACACTTTGAACAAATCTCGACTGTGATGTTCTCCTTTGTAGAACCTGTAGTAAAAGTATTGCCGCAGTGGCATGTAACCTTTGCCTGATAGTATTTAGGCTGTATTCCTTCCTTCATTCTCTCCACCTCTTCCTCATATTTGGCGATTTCCAACCGCCGATGCCTGATTAGCTAAGACAGTATATCACAGCTTCCCGCCATATGCAAGGAAAATATCTAAAAACGTGTTTTCTTCGCAAGCTGCACGAATTCGCGGTTGTTTCTCGTGTGGGCGAACATGTCAAGGACTCTCTCCATAGACTCCTCGGGCTTCATAGATCCCGTGGCCTTTCTGATATTGTCCACCGCCTCTTTTTCCTCCTCGGTGAGAAGGAGATCGTCCCTTCTGGTCCCTGACTTCAATATATCGATGGCCGGGAATATCCTTCTCTCGGAGAGCTTTCTGTCAAGGACAAGCTCCATGTTTCCCGTGCCCTTGAATTCCTCATATATCACGTCGTCCATCCTGCTTCCCGTGTCCACGAGAGCTGTAGCAAGTATGGTGAGGGAGCCGCCCTCCCTGATGTTTCTGGCCGCGCCGAAAAATCTCTTTGGCATGTGGAGGGCCGCAGGATCCAAGCCTCCTGAAAGGGTCCTTCCCGAGGGAGGCACCACCAGATTGTAGGCTCTGGCAAGCCTTGTGATGGAATCCAAGAGTATAGTCACGTCCCTTCCGTATTCCACCAGTCTCTTGGCCCTCTCTATGACCATCTCGGACACTCTCTTATGTCTCTCCGGAAGCTCGTCGAAGGTGGAGTATATTACCTCTACGTTATCTCCCGTGACCTCCTCCATTATGTCCGTGACCTCCTCGGGCCGCTCGTCTATAAGGAGGATTATAAGGTGCATGTCCTTATCCCTTTTTATTATATTTGCGGTCTGCTTTATGAGTGTAGTCTTTCCGGCTTTGGGGGGAGAAACTATCATCCCCCTCTGGCCCTTCCCTATGGGAGCCAAAAGATCCATCACTCTCAGGGACAGCTTTGCGTTGTCCGAATCCGCGAGCCTTATCCTCTTGTTGGGGAATATAGGGGTGAGATCGGAGAAATTCGGCCTTTTGCCGGATTCCGAGGCAGGCCTCCCGTTTACCTGGGTAAGGTAAAGGAGCGCGGCGAATTTTTCCGCGGCGGTCTTTACTCTCTTGTTGCCCCTGATTATATCCCCTGTCTTAAGGTTGAAGCGCTTTATCTGAGAGGGCGCCACATACACGTCGTCCTCTCCCGGAAGGTAATTGGCGCACCTTATAAAGCCGAACCCGTCCGGCATGACCTCCAGTATCCCTGAAGCCTCGTGTCCGCTGTCAAGCTCGTTGAGCTCGGGCGGCCTCCTGTTCTCCTTCTCGGAGGCTTCCTGCTCCGTCACCTTGTGAGGCTTGGTTTCGGGATTTTTTTCGGCCTTCTCACACAGAAGGTCTATCAGCTGCGCCTTCCTCACTCCTGTGATCCTTATGCCCTGACTTTTAGCGAGCTCCTTGAGCTCGGAAAGAGGCAGGGTCTTTAACTTTTCTTTCATCAATTTCTCCTTGGGTAATATGTGAAAGCATGAGAAAACGGAATTCTGTAATAATTGAACCGTTTAAGTTTCTGATCTGTTTATTTTAGAATTATAGCTTATATCAGACTCAAATACAAGGATATTTCCCCCTGTTATTTCAACATTTACAGGGGTGAAGGGACTTTATTTCTTACATTACTCGCATTTATTATTAATATTTACGGGCAATTCTTGATTGAGCCGAAATTTTCCGGTAAACTAAGGCATTAATGGAAAAAATCGAAACGCATTTTGAAAGGACTATATATGCAGCCTGCAAGACATACAAACACAAGCTCCAAAAAGAAGATCAAAAGAAATGACAAGGGCAAACTTTTATATGACGCAAGGGGCGTGAGAGTCCGGAAAAAGACTTTCTCCGGAGAGCCCTACAACACTCTCCTTTATTGGGTGCTTCCTTTTTTGGTTATCAATCTGCTGATATTTACCCTTGTGGTCTCAAGCCCCAAGATAGAGGTGCAGGTCGGGGACACCAACGACTACAAAACCACTACGGCGACCTTTACTATAAAATCCCTGCTCCCCTTAAAGAGCGTCAACGCCCTTTGGGAGTACGCGGAGCCTATAGAACTTAGCCGCGACGGCAAGACCTACACAGCCGAGATAACCAAAAACGGAAATATATCCATTGAGGCCACCTCGATAAACGGAATGTCCGCAAGGGTATACGAAAACGTGGATATACTCGACAGCACGCCGCCTCAGATAAATCCCGACGACTGCGAGATCGGAAACGACCTGCTGACCATAAAGATCACCGACAGCCAGTCCGGGGTGAACTTTGACTCGATGTACGCTACAGATCCTCAGGAGAGGACCGTGGTCCCCTCCTCCATAGACAGGGAAAACGGCATAGTGGAATTCCCCATGTATCTTGATTCCCTCGAGGTTTACGCCGAGGATATGGTGGGAAATCCCGTGCAGGCAAACTTCTCCACCACCGGCGCCTACAGCCTTTTGCAGGACAGTGAAGAGGCAGCTGATGAGGCTTCCGACGACAGCGCCTCCGGTGAGGAGAGCTCGGAAATCTGAAAATATGACCCGCTCTCGTCCCTATAGGGATCTGAGCGGGTCTTTCTTACTTATCAATTATCTTTGAGGCTGTGGCCTTTACGGCTTTTATCACAGCCCTCGCCTTTTTCTTTCCTTCTGCGGCAGTCTTTGTAGCGGTCTTCTTTGAGGCTTCTTTATCCTCAGTCTTTTTCTTGGTTGACTTTGCCGCCTTCTTAGGCTTTTCCTCCTCCTTTGAAGGAGTGCAGCTAAACACGAGAACGCTCATGGGAGGGACGTCTATCCTTATGGAGTAATCCCTGCCGTCGCAGTCGTCCTTTCTGGTCCTCTTTGCTCTTGTATTCTCCTCGCCGTTTCCTCCGAATCTCACGCTGTCTGAGTTGAATATCTCCTTGTAGCTTCCCTTGAAGGGCACTCCCACCTTGAAGTCCTTGTGATCCATGGTGTCAAAGTTCGCCACCACCATGAGAGTCTCCTCGGGGTCCTCGGTCTTTCTCAAAAATATTGCTATGCTCAGCTCATTGTAGGAGCAGTTGATCCACTCGAAGCCCTTCCCGTCATAGTCATACTTATAAAGGGCGGGATGCTTCAAATAGAGCTCGTTGAGCTCCTTCATATAGCTCTGCATGTTTTTGTGGACAGGATACTGCAAGAGCTCCCACTCGAGAGATCTCGCCTCACTCCACTCATCGTTTTGTGCAAACTCCTGTCCCATAAAGAGAAGCTTTTTGTCAGGGTGGGTCATGAAGAAGCCGTAGGCCGCCCTGAGCTGCCTTGCCTTCTCATGCATGTCCGCCGCCGCCATCTTTCCCAAAAGGGAGGCCTTGCCGTGGACCACCTCATCGTGGGAGAACACAAGGATGAAATTCTCGCTGTAATTGTAGAACATGGGGAAGGTAAGGGCCCCGTAGTTGTCCTTTCTGAAATAAGGGTCGGTAGACATGTATCTCAGGAAGTCGTTCATAAAGCCCATGTTCCACTTGTAGTCAAAGCCCAGACCGCCGTCCTCGACCTTTCCGGTTATCATAGGCCATGCCGTGGACTCCTCGGCTATCATCATCACGTCGGGATAAAGCTTGTGCATCATGGAATTCAAATGCTTTAGGAATTCCACCGCCACAAGGTTCTCATTTCCCCCGTATATATTTGGAAGCCACTCTCCGTTGTTCCTCCCATAGTCGAGATAAAGCATTGAGGCCACCGCATCCATCCTTATGCCGTCCACATGATACACCTTTGCCCAGAACATGGCGTTCGCTATGAGGAAGTTGCTGACCTCGGACCTTCCGTAGTTAAAAATGAGAGTTCCCCAATGGGGATGGGCTCCGAGGCGGGGATCCGGATGATCATAGAGATGGGTCCCGTCGAATTCCGCCAAGGCAAAGGTGTCTCTGGGGAAGTGAGCCGGTACCCAGTCCACTATCACTCCTATGCCCTCTCTGTGCATATAGTCCACAAAGTATTTAAAGTCATCGGGGTTTCCGTACCTTGAAGTGGGGGCGTAGTAGCCCGTAACCTGATAGCCCCATGAGCCGTCAAAGGGGTGCTCCATCACAGGCATAAGCTCTATATGTGTGTATCCCATATATTTCACATAGGCCGCAAGCCCCGGAGCGATCTCCCTGTAGTTATAGAACTGAGATCCGTTTATCTCCTCCCCGTTCTCATCTATGGCTATGGGCTTACACTTCCACGAGCCCAAATGTACCTCATAGATATTTACGGGAGCATTCTTTGAGTTTTTATCTCTCCTCTTTTCCTCCCAGGACTTATCCTGCCATTCATAGTCTTCTATATCCCATACCACAGAGGCTGTGGCAGGCCTCAGCTCGGAGTAAAATCCGTAGGGGTCGGACTTAAGTCCCACATCCCTGTTGCTGAATTTGACCTCATACTTATATATCTCTCCCTTTGAAAGTCCGGGGATAAAGAGCTCGAATACTCCGCTGTCTCCCAGCCTTTCCATCTCGTATATGCGGCCGTCCCACATACAGAAATCTCCCACGACGCTCACCCTGAGGGCATTGGGAGCCCAAACAGCGAAGTTTACTCCCTTTACGCCGCATTTCTCGCAGAGATGAGCTCCAAGCTTCTCATATACGTTATACAGTATCCCCGCCTTGAATTTCTTCCTGTCCTCCTCCGAGAAGCTCTCCTTGAACTTGGGGTTGTAGGGGTCTTCCTTTATCTCCTCATAGTCGTTGTCATATCTTATCTTGAGCCTGTAATCGCAGAGCTTTCTGCCGGGTATGAAGGCCGCGAAAAATCCCTCGTCGCATACCTCCATCCCGTGCTCCGAGCCGTCCTCAAGGACTGCTTTTATTTCCCGGGCATGAGGCATATATGCCTGCACCAAAACTCCACCCGATACCTCATGAGCCCCCAATATACGCTTGGGCGCCGCCGATTCCGAATAGGTTATCTCCTCAACGTCAGCCCAATTTATCAAGTCAAACAGTTTATCATTCATAACTCAATCCCCCTGTTTCGTTATAAACACCGAAATGCTCCTCTCCTTTATCGCAACCTCTCTGTCCTCCGTAAGCTCCCCCTCGATAAACGAGTCCTCGCTGAAGGTGTCAATTATTTTATACCATTTTTTCGGGCTTTTTGCATCACTATTCGTCTTTTTTGCCCTTTGTCCGTACTCCGGATCCGGAAGTGAGAAGGTATGGGGTTCCCAATGCATGTTGAAAGCCACATAGATAAGCTCGCCCTTCAAGGCCTCATCGCTCCCATAGGCTTCATTAAAAAGTATGCCTATATTCCTTCTGAAGGGCTCGAACTCCGCCTTCCACGCCCCCTCCCCATGGTAGGAGACATCAGGAAGTCCTGTCCTTCTGTAATCCGTATTGGTTATAGCCTTTGATAAGGAGAAGATCCTGTGGCTTTTTCTGAAGGAGATAAGCTTTTTCACGAAGGCTGAAAAGTCCTCGTTTTTCTCCGCATCTCTCCAGTTGATCCATTCTGTGAGGTCATCCCTGCAGTAGGAATTGTTGTTTCCGTTTTTCGTATGCCCCATCTCGTCCCCGGAAAGTATGAGAGGCGCCCCCTGGGACATAAAAAGCATGAGAAGAGCGTTTTTCATCTGTCTTAAGCGAAGGGCCTTTATCTTTTTGCCGGAGGTCTTTCCCTCCACTCCGCAGTTCCAAGAAAAATTGCTGTCCGTGCCGTCCAGATTGTTCTCTCCGTTTTCCTCGTTGTGCTTCCTGTCGTAGCTGACCATGTCTCTTAAGTTGAAGCCGTTTACGTTTGCCACATAGTTTATTCGGGCTCTTTCAGGGGACGCCTCCTTATTTCTCTCAACGAAGGGCAGGAGCATTCCCTCGTCCCCCTTCAAATATCTCCTTATGTCGATGGAGAAGCCGTCATTGTAGGCGGCCACCCGTCCACCGTCGCATGAGCCCTCCGGGATATTGTCCGCCCAAAGCTTCGTATCCTTTAGAAAGGGGTCCGAAAGGATATGCTCCATTGGGGCGTACCCGATAAGGTGAAAGCCGTCCGGATTGAAGTTTGTAACGTAATACCTGAGCACCGAAAGCACGTAACTTACGGTCTCTTTTCCCGAAAAATAAATGTCCTGAATAAGCTCCATATCATTTTCATGAAGCTTTTCCACAAGGCTTCCAAAGCCCTCCGGGCCTCCGAAGGCATTCTTAACCGCAAAGGCGCGGGCATCGTCGGTAAAGCCCCAGTAGTCTGTCCTCGTGTCCTCCTTCACCTTATATATATCGTCCTTTTTAGAGGGGAGCTCCTCAAATACCCCCTTTTTGAAGCTCTCATTGAACTCACACACCGGAAGCAGCTCAATGACGTTTATCCCAAGATCCTTTAAGTATCCTATCTTCTCGGAAATCCCGGAAAACCTGCCCCGCGCCGCAGGCTCCACACCGGAGGAGCCGTGCTCGGTAAATCCCCTCGCGTGGAGTCTGTATATTATCATATCCTCATAGGGTATACGAGGCTTTTGGGCCCTCTTTGAAAACGCCTCAGGCCTGTCCTCGACCCTTATCACCCCTCGGGTCACCCGGCCCTCTTTAGTATGTCCGCCCTGCCACTTACAGGGAGCATCCGTCTCCCTCGCATAAATATCGGTAAACTCTTTTCCGTCCGCCACGTAGTTATAATACAAAAGCTCAGGGCTCTCATTAAGCCTTATGGAAAGCCTCCTTACGCTGCCTGTGGAAAACTCCTCGTCAAACCTTATCAGCTCGAAATTCCCGGTCTTTTTCAGCCAAAGCTTAAGGAAAAGCTCTCTGCATTCCCTGTCTGTCGTAAACTTAAGCCATACCCCTTCTCCGTCCTTAAAAGCCCTTGCTCCGAATATCTCCTCCCCCGAGAGATCGGCTTTGAGCCTCTCATATTTCATATGTCTGCCCCTCCCCTCATAAGCTACAGATCTATAATAAGTTCCACGGGCGCATGATCCGACCCGAATTTGTCCGTAAGTATCCTTGAATCGGAGATCTTGTCCTTTATATCCTCGGACACCACAAAGTAGTCGATCCTCCAACCCACGTTCCTCTCTCTCGCCTTCATCCTGTAGGACCACCAGGAATACTCCTCCTTGTCAGGATAGAGATATCTGAAGGAATCCACGAAGCCGCTGTCCAAAAGCTCTGAAAACTTGGCCCTCTCCTCGTCGGTAAAGCCTGCATTTCTGTGGTTAGTCTGAGGATTTTTAAGGTCTATGCTCTCATGTGCCACATTCAGATCCCCGCAGTAGATCACGGGCTTTTCCTTTTTGAGCTCGCCCACATACTCTCTCCATGCGTCCTCCCAGCTCATCCTGTAGTCAAGCCTTTGGAGCTCGTTTTGGGAGTTGGGGACATAGACTGTGAGAAGGTAATAGTTCTCGTACTCAAGGCAGATGCTCCTTCCCTCCCTGTCATGCTCCTCTTTTCCTATCCCGTACCTCACGGACAGAGGCTTTTCCTTCACAAATATCGCTGTCCCGGAGTAGCCCTTTTTCTCCGCATAATCCCAGTACTCATAGTAGCCCTCGGTCTCCATAGCTATCTGCCCCTCCTGAAGCTTCGTCTCCTGAAGGCAGAAGGCGTCGGCATCAAGCTCCCTGAATACCTCCATAAAGCCCTTTCCCATTATGGCTCTCAGGCCGTTTACGTTCCATGATACAAATTTCTTCATCCTTACCTCTCATAGAGCTCGGTGAGCTCTCTCATTTTCTTGACGGTCTTTTCCGACACGTCCTCCTTTTTAAGCCTCCACTTCCAGTTGAGCCCCAAGGTGGAGGGCGTGTTTATCCTTGACTTGTAATCCATGTAGAGCCAGTCCTGCATCGGCACGATAACTGTGTCTGCGACGCTCGAAAAAAGAAGTCTTATTACTGCGTCACACAGGGCTTTTCTGTCCCCGTCTTCAAGGTACAGATACCTCTTTACAAAGTCCAGATCCTCCTTTGTGAGTTCATCAAACCAAGTGTACAGGGTCTCATTATCGTGGGTGCCTGTATAGGCTATACAGTTTTTGTCCCATTTATACGGGAGATAATCGCTCCTCTCCTTTGAGCTGAAGGCAAATTCCAGTATCTTCATCCCCGGAAATCCCGTGTCTTTTACAAGCTTTCGCACACTGTCCGTAAGTATCCCCAGATCCTCGGCAATTATAGGCCTTTCACCGAGCTTTTCTCTCATCCTGAGGAAAAAATCAAGTCCAGGCCCCTTCTCCCAGTGTCCTCTCTTTGCGTCCTTATCTCCGAAGGGCACACAGTAATACTCGTCAAATCCTCTGAAATGGTCTATTCTCAGCACATCGTACATGGAAAACGCCATCTTAAGCCTTCCGGTCCACCACTCATAATCGGTGTCCCTGTGATATTTCCAGTCGTAAACAGGATTGCCCCAGAGCTGCCCCGACTCGGAAAATGCGTCCGGCGGCACTCCCGCCACATTCTTCGGCCTGCCGTTTTCATCGAATTGATACAGCTTGGGATTTGCCCAAGCGTCCGCGGAATCCGCGGACACATATATGGGAAGGTCTCCTATTATCCTTATCCCGTTTTCATTGGCATAGGCTTTTACGGCCTTCCACTGCCTCATGAAATGATACTGCTGCCACTGATAGAAGCGTATACTGTCGCCAAGCCTTCTCTCGGCCTCCGACATTGCGGCTTTTTCCCTCAGTTTTAGGCTGTCCTCCCACTCGTACCAGGGAAGTCCTCCCGTCTCCTTCTTTAGAGACATATAAAGGGCATAGTCCCTCAACCAAAACTCGTTTTTTCTGAGGAAATCCGAAAAATCAGGGTAATTTTTTTCGAGGCCGCAGTAATTCTCCACCTGATATATCTCATAGAGAAGCTTCTGATTTCTCTCGAAAAGCTTCTCATAATCCACGTATCTCTCCTCCTCCGAAAAGGCCTCGGCCTCCTCCGCTCTCCTTTGGGGCTTTACAGCATGATCCTCAAACCCCTCAGGGTCTATGAAGTAGGGATTCCCCGCAAAGGTTGAAAAGGGCTGGTAGGGAGAATCCCCGTAGCCCGTGGGCCCCAGCGGCAATATCTGCCAATATTTCTGTCCCGCCTCCTTCAAAGTATCTATAAACCAAAATGCTTCCTTCCCCAGCTTTCCCACTCCGTATTTCCCGGGAAGGCTGAATATGGGAAGGAGAACTCCCGCTCCTCTCAAACCAATAACTCCTTTATCCTTTTAATGTATATGGGCATGTCCGCCCAAAATTATCATCCCCACGGCTATTCCCGCTATGGCGGCGAAGGCCGTCTTTCGCGAACAATAGAGATTTATGGACTGGGGAAGCACCTCTCCAAATACCACATAGAGGAGAGAGCCCGCCGCAAATCCCAAGCTGAGGGTAAGACCCAAAGGCCCCATGTCTCCTATTACATATCCCATGACAGCGCCTATCACAGTGGGGACTCCGCTCAGTGCAGCCACAGCCACAGCCCTTCCTCCCCTCATGCCCGAGGTGATAAGAGGCACTGTCACCGCTATTCCCTCCGGGATATTGTGGAGCACTATGCCTATGGCGAGGACTATAAGTCCCGATCCTATACCGCCCTCCTCCACATATATCGCTCCCACAGACATTCCCTCGGGAATATTGTGTATGGCTACAGCCAGAGCCATCACGACTCCGGCAACAAAAAGCTGCAGACTGCTCGTCTTCTTGTGGGCGCAATCCTCGCAGGTAATAAAGTCGTTCTTGTGTTCCGTCTTCCTGTCAACTATGTAGTCCAGCCAAGTGACGCAGGCAGCTCCCGAGAGAGCCGCAGCCGCAGACAAGAAGATACCTCCCGTCTCTCCCGCCTCAGCGAGAAGCTCAAAGCACACCAGGGCTATCATGGTGCCCGCGGAAAAGCTGAGGAGTATTGCCTCGTTCTTTACGGATCTGCCTCCGAAAAAGACGCCCAAAACTCCGCCTATGCCTATACCCAAGACCCCCACCGCTACAGTAAGCAAAATCAAGTCTGTCATCTGTCGGTTTTTTCCGCTCCTTCTGAAAGTATATAAATACATTATAAGCTATATAAGCGCATTAAGGGAAGCCCGAAAGCTTCCCTTTACATATAAAAACGCGTTTAAAGCTTTAGTTGTCATTTGCATCGGCTTCCGTGAGGCTGAAGGTAAAGCTCTTTCTCGCCTCCTCATCATTTGCAAGATACTCGTCATAGGTAGTCATCTTGTCAATGAGCTTGCCGTTTCTTATCTCCATTATCCTGTTGGCCGTAGTCTCCACCACCTGATGATCCCTTGAGGAGAAGATTATCACTCCGGGGAACTTCATAAGGCCTGTGTTTAATGCACTTATGGATTCCATGTCCAAATGATCCGTGGGCTCGTCGAGCATCAGGATGTTTGCCCCCGAGATCATCATCTTGCTGAGCATGCAGCGCACCCTTTCGCCTCCCGACAAAACATTTACCTTCTTCATTCCGTCGTCACCGGCAAAGAGCATACGTCCCAAAAAGCCTCTTACGTAGGTCACGTCCTTCTCAGGGGAGTACTGCATGAGCCACTCGTAGATAGTGTCCTCCGAGGCGAACTCCGCGGAGTTGTCCTTGGGGAAGTAGGCAAGGGACGTGGTGACGCCCCACTTGTAGTCTCCGGAATCGGGCTCCATCTCCCCCGCAAGTATCTTAAAGAGAGTGGTCTTTGCGAGCTCGTTGGGGCCTACCAAGGCTACCTTGTCCTCCCTGCCGAGGATAAAGGATATGTCGTCGAGCACCTTCACTCCGTCTATGGTCTTTGAGAGGTTTGAAACGCTCAACACCTCGTTCCCTATCTCTCTGTTGGGCCTGAAGTCAATGTAAGGATATTTCCTTGAGGAGGGCTTTATCTCCTCCAGCTCGATCTTTTCGAGAGCCTTCTTCCTTGAGGTAGCCTGTCTTGATTTTGAAGCATTTGCGGAGAATCTGGCGATAAACTCCTTTAACTCCTTTATCTGCTCCTCCTTCTTTCTGTTTGCCTCCTTCATCTGCTTTATCATGAGCTGGGAGGACTCCATCCAGAAGTCGTAGTTTCCGGCGTAGAGCTGTATCTTTCCGTAGTCGATATCCGCTATGGCCGTGCAGACCTTGTTTAAGAAATATCTGTCGTGGGACACGGTGATAACGGTATTGTCAAAGTTTATGAGGAATTCCTCGAGCCATGCTATGGCGTCAAGGTCCAAGTGGTTCGTGGGCTCGTCAAGAAGAAGTATGTCAGGATTCCCGAATAGGGCCTTTGCCAAAAGAACCTTTACCTTGAGGGGACCCGTGAGGTCCTTCATGAGCTTGTAATGATGTTCGGTGTCAACTCCCAGACCGTTTAAGAGGTTGGCGGCGTCGGACTCCGCATCCCAGCCGTTCATCTCTCCGAACTCCGCCTCAAGCTCCGCAGCCCTTATTCCATCCTCGTCTGAAAAGTCCGGCTTTGAGTATATGGCCTCCTTCTCCTTCATTATGTCGTACAGTCTCTTGTTGCCCATGATGACTGTATCAAGGGCTGTGAACTCGTCATATTTAAAGTGATCCTGCTCCAAAAAGCTGAGCCTCTGATTTTTTGAGATGACCACCTCTCCGTTGGTGGGCTCAAGCTGACCTGAAAGGATCTTTAAAAATGTGGACTTTCCGGCCCCGTTGGCTCCTATAAGTCCGTAGCAGTTGCCCTCTGTGAATTTTATATTTACGTCCTCAAACAGGGCCTTCTTACCTACTCTAAACGTCAAATTGGATGTGGATATCATTAATATTCTCTCCTGTTTTCTTCATATCAGGCTCTGAGAGAGCCTTCAATCTGATGTACTGACATATTTTATGTCGGATAAAGTATAGCACATCCCCGGTTTACAGTTCAAGGCTGTTCTCCTTCAACAAAAAATCAAAGATGCTCATAGTGGTGATCCCATACTCATCTCTCGTCACATTTACCACATCTTTGACGATTATGATCTTCTTGAAGGAATCGTGGATCTTCATGAGAGAAGCCCTCTCCTGCATTCGTTTTTCCTCTGTCGGCATTGCAAAGGCTGACTGAATATAATATCTGCGGCTTCCGAGATTCGCCACAAAATCCACCTCAAGCTTCTTGCGCTTTGTCTTTCCATCCGGGCTCATACCTCTTTCTTCCACGATCCCCACATCCACGGAATAGCCTCTGCTTCTCAGTTCATTGCAGATTATATTTTCCATAAGGTGAGTCTCCTCCACCTGACGAAATCCCAATCTCGCATTTCTGATCCCCACATCTTCAAAATAGTATTTCACAGGCGATCCAATATATCTGCGTCCCTTCACATCATATCTGTCAGCCTTATGGATTATAAAGGCATCCTCCAAATATTCTATATATTGCCGCAGAGTATTTGAGCTTATGTCGGATTTAATGACGCTTTTAAAAGTATCCTCTATTTTAGGCACATTCGTGAGAGAGCCGATCGCAGATGCCAGTATGTTCACAAGATCCTCAAGCTCCTGTGTCTTTGTAATATTGTGTCTCTCAATAATATCCTTAAGATACGTTTCTTCAAAAAGCCCTGTCAGATAAGCCACCTTTTGTTCTTCAGTTCGCATGGTCACTGTAAGAGGAAGGCCGCCGTACAATATATAATCCGCCCATGCATGGTAAACATCTCCATCGAATGTCTGCATAAATTCTTTAAAGGTAAGTGGGAAAATGTGTATCTCATCTCCTCTTCCTCTGAATTCGGTGATAACGTCCTTTGACAGAAACCTGGAGTTACTTCCTGTAACATAAATATCTGCGTTCTCCAAATGCAATAATGAGTTTAACACCTCCTCAAATTCATCAAGGAGCTGAACCTCGTCCAAGAGGATATAATACATCTCCCGGTCAGTAACAGCTGTCTTTATGTAATCAAGCATCTTGTCCGGATCTCTATATTCCCTGTTTTCCCTACGGTCAAGCTCAATGCTGATAATATGCGACTCCTTTACCCCTGTCTCTATCAGATAATCCCTGAAAATTTTAAATATCAAATATGATTTCCCCGATCTCCTGATTCCTGTGACGACTTTTATCAGGTTATTATGCATACGATTAATCAAATCATTCAGATATTTATCTCTCTTGATCTCCATTTTGCACCTCTTGTTGAACATTTTTGACATTTTTACCGGTTTTGTTCAATCACACTCTTATTATATTTCTTTAAGTCTTATTTTGCAATCTTTAGGCTGAATATTTTTGACATTTTTACCGGTTTTGTTCAATAGAAATACCCATGCCGGATTCAGAGAAAAGCCGGTGAAGCTTGAAAGGGCCGCCCGAAAGCAGCCCTTCACACAGTCTTTTTCTTATCAGTTTTCTACTTTAATATCTCCTTTAAGAAGCTCTCTCCGGGTATCTCCTTTGCGTCTATTCCGAAGATGTCTGTGACAGTCTTTGCAATATCCGTAAATCCAACTCTCGTTCCGAGGTTTACATTTTCCTTCAAGGCCTTGCCGTAGGCCAGGAAGGGTATATACTCCCTTGTGTGGTCCGTACCCTTAAATCCCGGATCACAGCCATGGTCCGCGGTTATCATGATAATGTCCTCGTCACCCATGTTCTTCTCAAACTCTCCCAGCCACTTGTCAAACTCAGAGATGGCGTTTGCGTATCCGTCTATGTCTCTCCTGTGGCCGTAGGTCATATCAGTCTCCACAAGGTTCACGAAGGCAAGCCCCGTGAAATCTTCGGAAAGGAGCTTCATGGTCTTGTCCATGCCGTCGGCATTTGACACAGTGGGAGTGGTGAGCCCATTGTCGTCCACGCCCTTTCCCGCAAAGATATCCTTTATCTTTCCGATGCCTATGCTTGCCTTTCCCGCCTCCTGAAGCTTGTCAAGCATGGTGACCGAGGGGGGAAGTATGGAGAAATCATGTCTTCTCGGAGTTCGCTTGAAGTTTTCCTTTGAAGTTCCCTCAAAGGGCCTTGCTATAACTCTTCCCACACCGTGGTCTCCCTGAAGCATCTCCCTTGCTGTCCTGCAGTATTCATACAGCTTTTCAACGGGAACTATAGCCTCATTTGCGGCTATCTGAAATACGGAGTCGGCGGAGGTGTAAACTATAAGAGCCCCTGTCTTCATATGCTCCTCGCCGTAGTCCTTTATTACCTCGGTCCCGGAGTAGGGCTTGTTGCAGATGACCTTTCTCCCTGTCCTTCTCTCAAATTCCTCTATAACTTCCTTGGGGAAGCCGTCAGGATAGGTGGGAAGAGGCTTCGGTGAGATTATTCCCGCTATCTCCCAGTGACCCACAGTGGTATCCTTTCCCATGGATTTCTCCTGAAAGCGTCCGAACACTCCAATGGGCTCACCTGTATATGAATCGCCCTCCTCAGGCTTGAATCCGTCTATCCGGAAAAGCCCCAGCCTCTCCATGTTGGGGCAATGGAATTTTTCCGACTTTCTTATAGTTGCAAGGGTATTTGCTCCCACGTCTCCAAATAGTTCGGCGTCAGGCTCATAGCCGCAGCCCATGCTGTCAAGGACGACTAAAAATACTCTCTTTATCATAAATCCTCCTTCTTTTCTCTGCCCATACTGTAGCTTCAGGCTTTTAAATATAAAAGACTTTTGAGAGATATTAAGCCGTTTACGGAGTGAGGCCTTGCCTTATTAACTTCGAGTTTTTTCAATTGTCTGAGGGAACTTGGGTTCCCGAGTTTTGAAAAAACGAGGTAAGTTAAAAGGCAGGGCCAAACGCAGTGGCTTTCAGCGAAAAAGCTTTTATATTTAAAAAGATATGAAGCTATTGCTTGTCCTTTTTGATCAGGTCTTTGATAGCCTCTATGGCCACTTTTATGGGAATGTCAACGTCATAGACCTGCGGGTCGTCAAGTCCGAGAGCCCGCCTTGTCTGGTTTGCAAGCACCAGAAGCACAGAGCCTGCTCTCACTCCCCTTGCCGCAGCCACTGTAAAGAGAGCCGCGGATTCCATCTCGGAGCAGAGTGCTCCAAGCTTTACCCATGCGTCCCACTTGTCATTCAGCATATATCCCACCGGCATGCTGTCGGGGCTGTGCTGCCCGTAAAAGCTGTCCTTGCACTGAACAACTCCCGTATGGTTCCTAAGCCTCAGCCTGTCGGCTCCCGCTTTGAGGGCTGTCACCACATCAAAGTCAGCTACAGCAGGCCACTCCATAGGGGCATACTCCCTCGATGTACCCTCGAATCTGATGGCTCCTGTAGCTATGCAGACATCGCCTCCCATGACCTCTTTCTTCATGCCTCCGGAGGTACCTATCCTTATAAAGGTGTCCGCTCCGCAGTGAATAAGCTCCTCCATGGCAATAGCCGCAGAGGGACCGCCTATTCCCGTGGAGGTGACGCTCACCTTCACTCCGTCGATCTCTCCCGTATAAGTCACATACTCTCTGTTGGAGGCTATGAGTTTGGGATCATCGAAATACTTTGCTATCTTCTCACACCTTCCCGGATCTCCCGGGAGAAGCACGTATTTGCCCACCTCTCCGGGGCATACGTGAATGTGAAATTCTCTGTTGTCATGATTGTATGCAAGTGCCATATCTGACCTCCTTTTCGGGAAACCGGGCTTCCCCGACCGGTTCGGTTTCCACCCTTGATCCCCATATCTTCTTCATATCCCTGTGGGCTTGTTTCCTATAGTTATATATTACTATCAGACCACTGTATTTTCAATCATTCTTTTGATTTCATGAAAGTTAACCGGGAATATCGTTTTTTCATTTCCCCTTGTATTTTAAGATCGCTCTGTCTATTATATTAGCTATGAAGATAATATTTTCCTATACCAAAGACAACAGCATAATAATAAGGCGCTGTCTCTCCCCCTCAGGGGAAGTGACTATCCCCGCCTTCATAGATAAAAAGCCTGTCACGGAGCTTGCTCCCTATGCCTTCTCCCGCTCCGAGCTTGTTATGTACGAGAATGCCTTTATATTTGATACCGGCGATCTCTCGATAGAGGAATGCAGTCCCGAGGCTAAGGAAAGGCTTGACAAAGCCGAAGAAGTTATCTGCGAGAGGCTTGTCTCCATATCCCTGCCCCGAACCCTTCTCAAAGTGGGAAGATACTGCTTCTACGGCTGCGAAAAGCTTTGCTCCGTAAGCATGTACTCAACTACCATAGACCTTGGCTTCGGCATGTTCACAGGCTGCACCGGAGTGCGAAACCTTGACATGACTGTGACGGAGGGAGTGCGCTCCTCTCTGAATGATGTGCTTGTAAATATAAGATTTCCTCTGAAGCTCACATACAGGGAGGCTGATCCGGGCGACACCTCCGGGGATTCCGAATCTCCCCTATACGCGACTGAAAAAGTCGCCCCCTCGGACCTTTCAGGCGATCTCCTACCCGAGTGCAACAACATAGGCATAGGAGGGATAGAGAGCTTCGAGCAATCGGAGAAGGAGTCAGGCTTCGGCTCTCAAGCCCCCGGCGAGAAAGCTCCCGTAAAATACAGACTCATATTCCCCGAGTACTATGAAAACTCCAAGGAGAACACCCCTGCCCGTATCACCGTGAGAGACATGCAGGGCAGCGGTTACATGTACAGAAACTGCTTTGCCAACACCATGTTTCAGATAAAGCGCTACGACTCTCTCTTTTCATATGCGGAGGCTCTGGAGCCCGAGGAGACTGTATGTGAGCTTGCTCTCTGCCGCCTTGAGACTCCCTGCGATCTGTCTGAGGAGGCAAGGAAAAAATATGTATCTTATCTGAGATTTCACGCCAAAAAATTTACGGAGCTCCTCATAAGACATTATGAGGCAGGCGAGATCTCAATGAATAAGCTTAAAGAGCTGGCATCAATGGATTTTGTCACCGAGGATTACTCCTCAAAGATGACGGAGGCTGCTCTGGACTTAAAAAATCCCGAGGTCATCTCCGTGCTCATGGACTTGAGGCACGAAAGATTCGGCTCCGGGGACAGCGCCTCCGAAAAAGAAAGACCCCCGCGAAAGCGGAGATTCTCATTATGACAATAAATATAATACAATCAATAAATATGCGCATCCGAGATTTTTTTACGAATTAAGCCGTCTACGGACTGAGTACACACCTTATTAACTTCGAGCTTTTTCAACTGTCTGAGGGAAGTTATTTCCGAGTTTTGAAAAAGCGAGGTAAGTTAAAAGGTTTGGGCGAAGGAAGTGGCTTTAGCAAAAAAAACCTCGGATGCGCTTTTTTTCGGATCTTATGAGATCATAATATCTCTGTCTTATCTATCAGTTCTCTTATTTTATCCTCTCTCTCCTCGAACAAAAGCTCCTTGTTGTACTGATAATATCTCTCACAATCGTAGTCCTTCAGAAACTCCACCAAATAGGAATTGGAGTTGAGAGCGGTCATGAACATTACCATCTCCTGCCCTGCTCCGAAGGCCGCCTCCATAAAGTCAAAGGCGTGTTCGAGCTTAAGTCCCAGCTCGTCAAAGCTGTCCTCGTAGCTGTCGGACTCCCTGTTATAGTCTCCTGAAATGACGCCCCAAGCCTTTGTCTCATCATCTATGCCCGCCTCGGAAATGCTTTGAGCGGCAGTATTTATGAAGCTTATTATCTTCTCGGCCCGCTTTCTTTGTCCTGCAGATATTATCTTTGCTCTTATGTCCTTTTTAAGCTTCTCCTCAAGGTCCTTGGCGTAGGAATATATCCTCTCCCTGAGACTCCGGTCATCTGCCCTGTGGAGCTCTGATTTCAATTTTGTGAGCTCATCCTTAAGCTCCGTGAGATAAGCCGTCATCTCCGAGAGAGCCCTTCCGCTCCCCGAAAGCCCGCTGACTATGAGGTCTGTGACACTGTATTTTTCGTCAAAGGGAGCCTTCTCAAAGCGCTCGCACAAATTTTCATCAATATGTCCGGCCAGTATCTCGTCCACTCTGTACTGAGCCTTATACTTCTTGTAAAGCTCATAGTAGTTCGCAAAATCCTTTGCCGTCTCGGGAAACTGCAGGTATTCCCCTATGGTCTCTCTGCCGAGGTCAAGTCCCAGCTTTTCATATACATATATGAGCTTTGACAGGTCCTCCCAGCCTCTGGGAGTGACAAAGAATTTTCCGTCAACCGTAGTCTCCACCCTGCAGAAATTCTTCTCCTTTATTCCCAGGTAGGTGACTATGGAGCTGTGTATGTCCGCCTCCTCAGCGTATTTCTTCCATGCGCCGAAGTCAGGTGTAACGTCTATCCGCCTTATCCTGTCCAGAGTGACTATGTCAAATTCCCTCACCGACTTGTTGTACTCCGGAGGATTCCCCGCCGCCACTATTATCCAGCCCTCCGGTATCCTGTGGTTGCCGAAGCTCTTTGCCTGCAAAAACTGAAGCATGGTGGGGGCGAGAGTCTCAGAGACGCAGTTTATCTCATCTATAAAGAGTATACCCTCCTTGAGCCCTGTCTCCTCCATCTTGTCGTATACGGAGGCGACTATCTCCGACATGGTGTACTCTGTGACAGCTGTCTCAACTCCGCCGTAGGTCTTTCTCTCTATAAAGGGAAGGCCTATGGCCGACTGTCTCGTGTGGTGGGTTATGGTGTAGGAGACAAGCCCCACTCTGCACTCCTTCGATATCTGCTCCATTATCTGGGTCTTTCCCACACCGGGCGGCCCTATCAACAGGAGAGGCCTCTGCCGCATATAATCTATGACGTACTCTCCCTCCTCATTTTTCAGAAGATATGCCTTTATAGTATTCTTTATCTCTTCCTTGGCTTCTCTGATGTTCATAGCTTCCCCTTATCTCAAAACTTATCCCCGGCCTCGGTGTTTTTCAAGCTTCCGAAGGCCTCGGCGATTGCATTACCAAGCTCAACTCCCGGTTTTATATCTCTCTTTATAAAGTCCTCAGGCTCCAGCAAAAGCTTCATAGCCCATCCCGGCACATCCGTATCCTCGTAATCATTTCTCATAAACACAAAAGCTGTGTCGTAGGCGGGCTTTTTCAGAGGATATATGCCCTTACCGTCAGTAAAATATATGAGTCCCTTGAGTTTCTTGAACTCCCCTTTCTTTATAAGGCCGTCCACATAGGAGAACACAGGCCTGAAATCTGTTCCTCCCTGTCCCAGAAGTTCAAAGTTCTCCATATATCTCTCCATGTCCTCCTTGCTCTCTATCTTCGCGTCAGATAGTATCCTGTCGTCGCATTGGATTATCCTCACGTTTATCTTCAAAAACCAACTCTCCTTCTCGCTCAGCACGTCATAGCTCTCCTCAAGGAACCTTTTCACAAGCTCCCCGGAGGTGGAGTAGGAGGTATCCACGGCGATGACGAACTCCTCCACCGCAAAGCTCTCCTTTGTCTCCTGAGGTTCTATGAGAGGCATGTTTTTGTAGAGCTCGAGGCCATAGGTATAAAACACATAGTCGAAGCTGTCATCGTCCGCCCTCAGCTCCTCCCGAAGCACGGAGAACTTTCTGAGAAAGCTCCTGTAATCGTACCTCTCTCTGTTCTCTATCCTAAGTTGTGAGGAAAGGGGGTCATTCTCTTCATCCGAGGGCTTATCCCCCGTCTCAATAGCGGTGAGGGTCTTCTCGCTTTTTTCCTTCCACTCCCGTCTCTTTCTCTCCATGGCCCGCTCGTCTCTGCTGTCTCCGCCCTCGTACCAAAAGCAATGATTGTCAACGGTAAAGCTTGAGAAAAGAGTTCTTATAACATTTTCAGAGAGCTGCATACCGCACAGGGCCTCATATATGCTCTCCGCATTCATTGCCTTTATACCCGAGGACTTAAGTCTCATATAAAACTCCTGTCTGAAGGTCCCCGAGACTATCCTCAGGCTTCTCAACAAAAGCCCGTCGCATATACACTCCACGGCAATATCACAGCTCAGATCCCAAAGGAGCTCTATCCTGTCCTTTCTGTTGTAGAGATGAAGGAAAAGGCAGTGCAAAAGCATATGCAGATA
>CALWLK010000009.1 GCA_944381505.1 uncultured Lachnospiraceae bacterium | reverse complement strand
ATATCCCGCCGGTTGAACTGTCAGGGCTTTTGGACGGCCTGAGCTTAAAACGTCTGAATGAAGTATTCCTTGACGTCATGAGGAGAAAGGAAGAGAAGGTTGACCCCATAAGATCCAAGTTCGGGGTCATAAAGAGGGAGAGGATATCCTTGGGGACAAGGATAGTGAGCGTAATAGATTACGCCAAAAGCCACAGGCATTTTTCTTTCAGGCAGATGCTTGAGAGGGAGCGGGAAAAGATGGAGGTCGTGGTGACCTTTCTTGCGGTGCTTGAGCTCATGAAGATGGGAAAGATAAGAATGGTGCAGGAGAAGGCCTTCTCGGACATAGAGATAGAGGCTACGGATTCCATATCGGAGGACGAGACCTTGGATCTTGAGGGAATAACAGACAGATAGAGTGTGATTTATGGAAGGATACGATTATTTCGGAGATTTTACAGAGGATAAGGACAAGCTGAGAGCCGAGGAGGACACGGTAATAAGCGTGCTCTTTGCTCTGGGGAGGGCGGTGAGCCCGAGGGAGCTTTCAAAGGCTCTGGATTCTGATTCGGAGGCGGCGAGAAAGGCCGCCGTGAGGGCTATGGAGAGGCTTTCCGAGGAGGACGGTGCTCTCATAATAAGGGAACTTGACTCCAAATATCAGCTCTGCACCAATCCCAAATATTATGCGAACCTTATAAAGCTTGTCAAGAACCCGCAAAAGCCGGTGCTCACTGACGTGGTGTTGGAGACTATGGCGATAATAGCCTACAAATCCCCTGTCACAAAGGCAATGATAGAAAAAATAAGGGGAGTGAAGTCGGACCATGCGGTAAACAAGCTCATAGAATACGGACTGGTGGAGGAGACGGGTAGGCTTGACGCCCCCGGAAGGCCTGCGCTCTTTTCCCCCACAGATGAGTTTTACAGAAGGTTCGGAGTAAGCGGCAAGTCGGATCTACCGGGAGTAGGTCCTGAGGCTCAGGAACTTATAGAGGAGGAGGTCAGAGAGGAGATAAGCGAGGCCTTCTCAGGGAATGTGGAGCTTGAGGAGAACGGGGAAGCTTAACAGAAATATACTAAGGAGACAGAGACATGAACAGGATAGCGACATTTAAAAAGGTTAGCGAGGAGAGGTTTAAGGAGGATTTCAGATCCGTGTATCCCGATATGGACGAGAAGGCTGCGGCAAAGATATACGGGGAGCTCAGGCTGCCGGAGAGAGCCACAAAGGGATCCGCAGGCTACGATTTCTTCGCACCCGTGGACATAGAGCTTAAGCCCGGGGAAACTGTAAAGATACCCACAGGCATGAGAGCGGGCATGGAGGAGGGCTGGGTCCTCATGGTATTTCCCAGAAGCTCTCTGGGCTTCAAGTACAAACTTCAGCTCAACAATACCGTGGGAATAGTGGACAGCGACTATTTTTATTCGGACAATGAAGGGCATATCTTCATAAAGATAATAAATGACAACAACGAGGGAAAGACCGTAAAGATAGAGAAAAACACAGCATTTGCCCAAGGGATATTCGTTCCCTTCGGCATAACGGAGGATGACCATGCGTCAGAGGAGAGAAACGGGGGCTTCGGAAGCACGAACAAGAAATAAATATAAAGATTTCACTATGGGGTTGAGGTCGGGAGCTGTAGCCTTCTTTGCAGGGCTTGTGATCCTTTCGGGCTGCTCGAGAGCCTCAGGGGAGGAGCTCAGGCTTCAGGGGATAGAGGAACTTGAAGCGGGAGATTACGAGGCGGCCTCAAGGTCCTTTGCCAAGGCTCTCTCCGCCACCATGGGGGAAGTGGGAGAGCTGCAGTACGATATACTGAGGTACAGGGCGGAGACTTCATTTAAGCTTTCGGATTACGAGGGAGCCGCCGATACTTGGCGAAAGTTAAAGGAATTGGATGAAAATCCCCTCAATCAGGCGGAGTATGACAGGCTGATCCTCACCTGCGACGCGGCGGTGGCCAATCTCAGGGGCAAGGAGCTTATGGACAGCGGGGACTATGAGGGGGCTCTCGCCGAATTTGACAGGGGCCTTGAGCTGGGAGACGAGAAGATGTCGAGGATACTGAGATTCAACAGAGCCTGCTGCTACGAGTACATGGGGGACTATGAGAGAGCCCTCGAGGAGTTCACCGAATATTTACAGGAGTTCCCGGATGACGAGGAGGCGTTTAAGGAATATAACTTTTTGAAGACCAGAGTTTAGAAAAATGACCGGGATTTCTTCCTAAACCTTAAAATTTTCAGGCTTTGAAAAGTCAATAGGAAAATCGCCGGGAGGGAATAAAAATTCGAAGTTTATAAATAAAGAGGATTTGTTAAAGATTTACAATATATAGTTTATACATTAAAAATACAAAACAACATCTTGTATTGGAAATGGGCAGGTGCTATAATCCTAATCACGGATGAGTTGAGACGGTCTTTCGGTTCCGCAGATGATATCTCCGGAATGAAGGGCCGTATTTTAAAAATAAGGTGCTTAGGAGAGTGGTATTATGATCGAGGTAATCAAGAGAGACGGAAAGATAGTCAATTTCGACCTTTCCAAGATAACGGACGCCATGAAGAAGGCCTTCAAGGCCACGGGGAACATCTATAACAACGATATTATGGAGCTTCTTTCTCTCAGGGTGACCGCAAACTTCCAACCCAAGATGAAGGATGGAAGGATAGGCGTGGAGGACATTCAGGACAGCGTGGAGCATACCCTTGAGCAGGCGGGATACGCCGAGGTGGCAAAGGCTTACATCCTCTACAGAAAGCAGAGGGAAAACGTCAGAAACGTCTCAAAGACAGTCCTCGACTATAAATCTGTCATAGACAATTACCTCAAGATAAACGACTGGAGAGTCAAGGAGAATTCCACAGTTACCTACTCCGTAGGAGGGCTTATCCTCTCAAACTCCGGAGCCGTAACTGCAAACTACTGGCTCTCTGAGATATACGACAAGGAGATAGCCGACGCCCACAGGAACGCCGACATACATCTCCACGACCTTTCCATGCTGACAGGCTACTGCGCGGGATGGTCATTAAAGCAGCTTATACAGGAGGGCTTGGGAGGAATACCCGGAAAGATAACCTCCTCCCCGGCAAAGCACCTTTCCACTCTCTGCAACCAGATGGTGAACTTCCTCGGGATAATGCAGAACGAGTGGGCGGGAGCTCAGGCCTTCTCCTCCTTTGACACCTATCTCGCGCCCTTCGTGAAGATAGACAACCTCAGCTACAAGGAGGTAAAGCAGTGCATCCAGTCCTTCGTGTACGGAGTGAACACTCCTTCGAGATGGGGAACGCAGGCTCCCTTCACGAACGTAACCCTCGACTGGACGGTCCCTGCGGATATGGCGGAGCAGAACTGTCTCATAGGCGGCGAGGAGGTCGACTTCAAGTACAAGGACTGTGTAAAGGAAATGGCCATGGTGAACAAGGCCTTCATAGAGATAATGATAGAGGGGGACGCCAACGGGCGTGGGTTCCAGTATCCCATTCCCACTTACAGCATCACCAAGGATTTCGACTGGTCTGACACAGAGAACAACAGGCTTCTCTTTGAGATGACCTCAAAGTACGGAACGCCTTACTTCTCGAACTACATAAATTCAGATATGGAGCCCTCGGACGTTCGCTCCATGTGCTGCAGATTGAGACTTGACCTCCGTGAGCTCAGGAAAAAGTCCGGAGGATACTTCGGCTCAGGAGAGAGCACGGGATCTGTGGGAGTAGTTACCATAAATCTTCCCAGGATAGCCTATCTTGCAAAGGATAAGGCGGATTTCTACAAGAGGCTTGACCACATGATGGATATCTCCGCCAGATCACTTAAGACAAAGAGAGAGGTCATCACAAAGCTTCTCGAGCAGGGGCTTTATCCCTACACAAAGAGATACCTGGGAACCTTCAACAACCATTTCTCCACTATAGGCTTGGTGGGAATGAACGAGGCGGGGCTCAATGCCTGCTGGCTCAGGAAGGACCTCACTCACAGGGAGACTCAGGAGTTTGCAAAGGAAGTCCTCAATCATATGAGAGAGAAACTTTCCGACTATCAGGAGATGTACGGAGATCTCTATAACCTCGAGGCTACCCCTGCCGAGTCCACCTCCTACAGGCTTGCAAAGCATGACAAGGAGCATTATCCCGACATAATAACGGCCAACGAGTGCAGCGGAGTTCCCTATTATACCAACTCCTCCCACCTTCCCGTGGGCTATACCTCGGATATATTCGACGCTCTTGACGTGCAGGACGAGCTTCAGACCCTCTATACCTCGGGAACCGTGTTCCACGCCTTCTTGGGAGAGAAGCTTCCCGACTGGAAGGCTGCCGCAAAGCTTGTAAGGACCATAGCCGAGAACTATAAGCTTCCCTACTACACCATATCGCCCACCTACTCGGTGTGCAAGGACCACGGTTATCTCACCGGCGAGCACTTTACCTGCCCCGTATGCGGACAGAAGTCGGAGGTCTACAGCAGGATAACAGGATACTACAGGCCTGTGCAGAACTGGAATGACGGAAAGAGCCAGGAGTACAAGGACAGGAAAGAGTATGATGTGGCGGATTCCTACGCAAGGCATAAGCAGAGCGTCAGGGAGGCCGAAAACATAGTCGAGGAGGCAAAGAGCGAGGGGAAGATCTCAGCACCCCTGCAGTCGGGCCTTGGCGACGGGACCTACCTTTTCACCACAGGTACCTGCCCCAACTGCGTGACCGCAAAGAAGCACCTTGACGACAGCGGCATAGCTTACAGTGTGATAAATGCCGAGGAAAACAGAGAGCTTGCCCGCAGCATGCGAATAGTTCAGGCTCCCACTCTGGTCACTGTAAAGAACGGAGTCGTATATAAGACGGCGGGACTTTCGGATATAATAAAATTATGTGATGATTATGTGGTAAATACCGCAAAATAGGTTTATAATATACACATAAAAAATTGGAAAATGCTCCCAAAGGGGCATTTTCCGTATATATAGCGGAGGATGAAACAATCATGAAAGCATACGATATGCACGAGAACAAAGAGATAGAGGTCACTTATGACGACCTCATTGACTTCCTTAACAATAATCGCCAGATAGACCTGATACTCAAGGCTCCCGTAACGGATTCCGACGGCTATCTCACATGGGATAAGGAGAACTGGATCAATATCGACGGACGCAAGTACCAGAGAAACTATTTCCTCGGAGACAGGGCGCTGAGAGATTATACCCACCACAATATCTACGACCTTAAGAACTCCTTTAAGCCTGAGGAAGCGCTTAGGATAGAGATAAACTAATGACAAATGTCAGGGCGGAGAAAAACTCCGCCCTTCATTTATATCTTTCAATAAAAAGGGGGAACGACCTGTCGGCCGTTCCCTCGAATTATGAAAACTTACATTTATTTTTATTTGGCTCTGTCTGTGTATAACTTTCTTGACATTATGTGAGAGCCGTAGAAGCAGAATATAGAGAGGACAGATATGACCGCGCAGGCGATCCATCCGAGAGTGTATGCTCCTGTGATATCGAATATTCCCGAAACCATCAAACCGCCGAGAGACATTCCTGCCTGAAGAGGTGTCTGAGTGATTCCCCTCATTATGTTAAAGCTCTTGGTTCCGAAGGTAGCGCTTATAAGGAGAGGCGCAGATACCGTTCCGACACCTGCCGCAAAGGAATAGAGAGCTATGTATACGTAGAGCATGCTTGAATTGTTTGCACCCATGATAGCAAAGATAAATGCAAAGGCAAATGCCAAGAATGCTATGGCTGCTGAGAGCTGATTTCCTATCTTATCGTGCATCCAACCTAAAAGTATCTTTCCGAAAACTCCGCCAAGAGATGAGAAGCTTATGACGTAGGCCGCAAATTCAGCTCCGTAAATATCTGTGATATAAGGATTCATCTGTCTCATGGGAGCAGAGCATACGAGGCCCATTCCGAAGAAGCCCAGCATGTTGAGCCAGAAGAAAGCCTTTCCCTTGCTCTCCTCAAATGAGATCTCGATATTCCCTTCGTTCGCAACGGCCTTCTTCTCTTTTTTCTTTTCTTCGGTGGTGTCATCAGCTCCAAAGGGCTGTTTGCCCATGGAATCGGGAGTTGGCCTTAATATAAAGAAGACTACGGGACAGGATATAACAATGATGATGATCCCCATATATCTGTAGGTTGTTCTCCATCCGTAATTGGTTATGAAATTGCTTATGATAGGGGCGAGTATAGAACCTCCGAAGCCTATTCCTGCAAGAGTTATACTCATTGCCAGACCACGCATCTTCTTGAACCAAGCTGTTATGAGCATTGATACAGGCATGAAGCATGCTCCCGACCAGAAGAAACCGAGGATAACTGCGGATATATAGAATTGGAAAATATTCTGAGCGAGAGAATAGGACATATATGCCAGACCGAAGCCTAATACAGTCACTGTGAATATTATTTTAAAGCGTTTCCTGTTGGAATATATCTTGCCCCACAGGGGAGATACGAAAACTCCCATCAGAGCTACAAGGGTGGAACTGAGTGTGAAGGCGCTTCGTGAAACCTGAAACTCCTCGGTTACTGAAATAAGATACTGGGTTGCCGTTGCGTTTATTATAGGCGACGTCAGGGCGCATATAAACGCACAGCCTATGCATATGACCCATGCATAGTGAAAATACTTACTCATACTTGAACCTCCTTTAAAAATACTTTATATTAAATAAGATACATTGAAGACATTTTTATGTATGTTATGTGCATTACATTTTCAGACATTTTAAGAGGAGACATCATGCCTATACCTAATTATTATCACTATGGAGAATTTAAAGAGTTTGAATCATTGCTTACCGAGGGGAGAAATGAGATAAACATTGAAAAGGGCACTGTGCTGAAGGCTTATTCGGAGTGTGCGGATACGTTTTATTACATAAAGAAGGGCCTTGTCAAGGCTACGATCAATCACATCGACGGATATGAAAAGATAGTCTATATCTCCGGGGCGGGATGTATCGAACCGGGGTTTTCTTTTGAGAGGTTTTGCAGATGGGAGGAAAGTATTCAGTACGAGGCGTATATGGATCTTGTGGCGGTTGTTCTTAATCGCGGTGAACTCGCAGACATTTTTATGAAGAATCCCGAACTGATGCGCAAGCTTTGTGACAACCATGCGAGAGGAACATATTCGTCATATTTTGAGTCCCTCAGGATACAGCATGACGAGGGGATCCGGAGGGTATGTGATTTTATCTATTATCATATCAGCGACAGCAAGGTGGTTCACGGGCATGAGCCCGAGCGAATGTCTATAACACAGAATGATATAGCCAATCTGATAGGAATTGACAGAGTAAATATAAATCGCATCCTGCAGTCCTTGAGGCGGGAGGGAATAATAGACGTTGAGAGAAAACGTGTCGTACTTTTGGATAAGGAGAGGCTTATCATCCATTGTTCAAAAGACATAGATATAGGTGAATGACAGACCGTATCCCGGGGTCGTTTATGTAATGTACATTACATAAACGGTCTTCTTTTCATGCTATACTTTAACCAAAAAAGAGGAGGTATTCGCCATGAATGTTTTTTTGAGTGAAGCAAATGAGATGAAGCAGGAACTTATAGAGATGAGAAGGTTTCTGCATCAGAATGCGGAGATAAAAGATGATCTCCCCGTTACCTCATCATATGTAAAGCAAAAGCTCACGGAATGGGGCATTGAGAACCGTGAAATCAGCAAGTGTGGAGTGGTGGGGATCATAGGCGGAGGAAAGGGAAAGACTGTTCTCTGCCGTGCGGATATGGATGCTTTGGACATGCATGAGGAAAGCGGACTTCCTTTTTCTTCAAAAACCCCCTATGCTCATTGCTGCGGGCATGACCTCCATACGACTATGCTTTTGGGCGCCGCAAAGATACTTAAAAAGCATGAGAGCGAGTTGAAGGGGACAGTAAAGCTTATGTTCCAGCCCGGAGAAGAGTATTTTATAGGCTCGAAGGCAATGATAGAGGCGGGAGTATTGGAAGATCCTCACGTTGACGTGGCGGTAGATATGCATATGAATGCAAAGAAGCCTGTCGGGCAGGTAGCGACGTGCAAAGGATATACCTGTGCGTCGTGTGACGGGATGAAGCTTATAGTTCACGGCAAAGGCTGTCACGGGGCATGGCCGAATACAGGAGTGGATCCTTTCAATACGGCTGTACATCTTTATCTGGCGTTTCAGGAGCTTCTTTCAAGAGAGATACCGAGCGATCAGACCGTGTCGTTCACCTTCGGACAGATCACGGGAGGAAATGCGGCGAATATTATTCCCAATGACGTTACTATGCAGGGGACTCTTCGAGTGTTTGACAAAGATACAAGGGCATTTTTAAAGGAGCGTATAGCTCAAATAGAAGAGCACATAGGGAAAGCTTATCGCTCGGAGATAGAACATGTGGTTTTATCGGATGTTCCCGCGCTCTATACAGATCCTGAGCTTCAGGCCGAGATGATGGGATATTGCGAGGATTTGGATATCGAGTATATTGATTATCCCCCTTCAAGCGCATCGGATGATTTTGCTCGTATAACCGAGAAGGTTCCAAGCGTATTTTTCAGCATAGGCTGTATGCCTTACGATGCAAAGGTGCTTTATCCGCCTCATAATCCCAAAATATTGTTTAACGAGGATGCGCTTCCTATAGGAGCTTCCATCCATGCTCAGTGCGCCTTTGAATGGCTCAGACATCATTCGGAGTAGGGTCTTTGTTTAATTGATAAAGGTAAGGTGGGTATATGAAAAAGCTTCATTATTCTTGGATTATATGTATAGCCTGTTTTGTTATTATGATCTTTACCGCTCCGCTGGTAAATGCCTGCGCCAGCCTTTATTTGACTTCCGTGACGGAGGAGTTCGGAATATCACGAAGCGCTTTTACCTTGACGAACACGATAGTCGCAATGTGCGGAATGTTTTTGGCCCCGCTGTGGGGAAATATATATCAAAAATATAATGCGAAGATCGTTCTGAGCATTGCGCTGCTGGGATTTGGCTTGGGCTACATGTCCTATTCGCTGGCGGGATCGGCACTTCAGCTGTATGTCTCGGCGTTTATAGTGGGTATATTTTTCCAAGGTAGCGCATTCCTTCCTGTATCAATGCTTATTACAAGCTGGTTTGATGCAAAAAGAGGCTTAGCCATGAGTCTTGCTCTAAGCGGTATAGGAATAGGAGGTTCACTTCTGAGCCCTGTAATAACATATTTTATATCTGCTTACGGCTGGAGATTTTCTTACCGCGCGGTGGGGGCGATGGTGATCATCATATCGGTGCCGGTGGCATTTCTGCTGCTGAAGAGCAAACCTTCGGATATGGGGCTTTTACCCTTGGAGGAAAAGCCGGGAGATGGAAAAGAAAAGACCAAAGGGGCGGCAAAACCGGAAAACGACAATAAGGACGTCGATCTGAATCGGGCAAAGTCAAAACCCTATTTTTATATGCACCTTTTGGGGATGCTGCTTTTGGGCCTTATATGCTCGGCTCCATTGAGACAGATAAGTCCTTTTGTTGAGGATATGCACGGAGCTTCCGCCGCGGCACTTATTGTTTCCATGTACTCCTTCGTGGGTATTTTCGGAAAGCTGATTTTGGGAGTTATCAACGATAAGCTCGGAAGTATGAAGGGTGCCTGTGTAGCATTCTTTCTGATGGCGATAGGCTTTATCCTTCTCTTGTTCGGACAAAATATGGTACTTTTATATGTTATGACCTTGTTTTACGGTGTGGGCAACGGTGTTGGTACAGTTTCGGCTCCTTTGATAATAAGCGCCACATTCGGAAAGAAAAATTTTAATTTCATGCGCGGATTGACTCAAAGTCCGATGCAGCTGGGAATGTCCTTGGGCGGACTTATGGTTGCTTTCACCTATGATCTCAGCGGCTCCTATATCTCAGGCTGGATACTTTGTATCATCCTTACATTCTTTGCTATGGCATGCTTCGTATATTCATATGTGCAGGCACGAAAGGAGTAGATATGCCGGTATTGTGCATTACTGTTATATATATCATCCTCTCAATAGCTGTAGGGATAATATCCTCCCGGAATACAGGAAAAACTACAGGGGAATTCTTTGTGTCCCACGGAAATATGAGTTTCAGCCTTTTGATCCCGCTGTTATTCGGAGAATTGGTGGCCGGCGCGGGAACTGTGGGAAATGCCGCAGGGGCGTTTACTTCCGGGATAAGTGCAGTCTGGGGCGTCTGGGGACAGGCTATAGGTTGCTTCATATTCGTTATATTCGCAGCTCCTTTTTTCTTTAAGGCGGGAAAAGAAGGATGTATGTCCGTTGCGGAAGCCTTTGAGAGAAGGTTTGACAAAAGAGTAAAGACTGCAGTGTCTGTCATTGTGCTTATCGCTTTTTCAATAGTTTATGCCATGCAGCCTGCGGCTATGGCGGGGATACTGGAGGCTGCGGTGGGAGTGGATAAGTCATGGCTTGCCGCGGCATGCACAGTGATTTTTGTGATAATGGCTTTACTTGGGCTTAAAGGTATAGCGAAAATGAATGTGGTCCATTCCATATTGATCTTCTCGATATTGCTGATACTTGCGGTGATATCGCTTTCGGCAGCGGGAGGTATTTCGTCATTAAGCCTGAATTTGAACGAAAAATACTTTTCTTTATTTGTGCCTGATTTCAAGTCCTCTATAGGGGAGATATTGGGTGCCGCCTTCGCTATGATATCAGCTGCAACGGTTGTAAACTCCTGCTATTGCGCAAAGAGCATATCCGATGCTCGAAAAGGTATAGCGATCACCGCTTTTATGGTAATGACCTTCGCGACCTTTCCTGTGATCATAGGGCTGAGCGGGAAAGTATTGTACCCTGAAGGAAATCCCAACAGTATAATTTATGTGATGGCGGAGAGAGTGTCTCCTGTATTCAGCGCTCTTGCCTCGGTATCTATATTGGCTTCAGTATTGTCCACAGCTCCGGCGCTGCTTTTAAATCTGTCGGCGACAGTTACCAGAGACATATACAAGAATATAAGACCGGATTCCGACGATTCCGAGCAGCTGTTTTTTTCAAAGCTGATGATCATAGTATTCGCCTTGATAGGGCTGCTGTTGTCGTTTGGAATGGAATCAATATTGAACGAATGGCTTGCTTCATTCCAAATAAGGTCTATAGTGGGTATAGTTCTTATAATCTCTTTATATTGGAAAAAGGTCAATTCATCCGCTGCCTTTTGGTCGATCTTGGTGGGCGGTATAATGGCTACCATATGGCATTACATCG
The DNA here is from genome assembly GCA_944381505.1 of uncultured Lachnospiraceae bacterium. GTDB lineage: Bacteria > Bacillota > Clostridia > Lachnospirales > Lachnospiraceae > Avilachnospira. The sequence goes on along the minus strand of CALWLK010000009.1, from coordinate 13,292 downwards.
GTAATCCCTATGGAATACAGCCGTTTTGGGTATCGTTTGTATTGGGAATGATATTGCTTGCCGGGATTTCTGTTTTCAAAAAAGAATAAGTGTTTATTTGTACTGCAGATATAAAATAAAAGAGCTTGCCGAATCAATTACACGATCGGTAAGCTCTTTCCTTATATTTTTGTTGTGTTTGGAGTAAAACAAAAGTACAATGAAATTTGAGAAAAAGCAAGAAAAGGAGAAAAGGTATGCTGGCATACACATATATAAAACAAGGCGAGTTCAAGCTCACTGAAAAGCCTGAGCCCGAGATAACTGATCCGAAGGACGCAATAGTTCGAGTCACCCTTTCGAGCATATGTACCAGCGATCTTCATATAAAGCATGGCTCTGTGCCGAGGGCTGTTCCGGGGATCACTGTGGGACACGAGATGGTGGGAGTCGTGGAGGCTGTGGGGGCAGAGGTGAGGAAGGTAAAGCCCGGAGACAGGGTGGCGGTGAATGTGGAGACCTACTGCGGTGAGTGTTTTTTCTGCAAGCATGGCTATGTGAACAACTGCACGGACAAAAACGGAGGCTGGGCTTTGGGGTGCCGCATAGACGGAGGGCAGGCAAAATACGTTCGCGTGCCCTATGCGGATACCGGGCTCAATATCATTGATGCTTCGGTGAGCGACAGGCAGGCCCTCTTTACCGGGGATATACTTGCCACGGGATACTGGGCGGCAAAGATAGGAGACATAAAAAGGGAGGACACAGTCCTTATCATAGGCGCAGGGCCTACGGGCATATGCACTCTGCTCTGCGTGATGCTTAAGGAACCTGCGAATATAATCGTCAGCGAGACAGATCCTTTGCGCTGCGAGTTTGTGAGGAAGCACTATCCTGATGTTTCGGTTGTGAATCCCCGGGAGACGGAGGTGGAGGAATTTGTGAGATCTCACAGCGAGCACGGCGGCGCGGATGTGGTGATGGAAGTTGCGGGAGCGGAGGGGAGCTTTGAATCCGCATGGAGATGTGCGAGACCGAACGCCACAGTGGTTGTAGTGGCGCTCTATGATAAGCCTCAGGTACTGCCCTTGCCTGACATGTACGGAAAGAATCTCACCTTCAAGACCGGAGGGGTGGACGGATGTGACTGCGACGAGATCCTTGACTTGATAAAAGAGGGTAAGATAGACACCACTCCGCTTATAACCCATACCTTCCCGCTTTCGGAGATCGAGAAAGCCTATGAGATATTTGAGAATAAGGAGGATGGCGTTATAAAGGTGGCGATAGAGCCGTAGAAAATTAAAGAAAGAGATTTTGGTGATTATAAAATGGAATCTGTTCCGATCTATCGTCTTTTGCGATTGAAAATGGAACAGATTCCATTTTTATGCAAAACTTCTCTTTTTATTTGCCTTTGAAACCTTGCTCTAAGTAGTTATGGATAATAAGTATAAAAGGAACTTTGAAATAAATCGCAAAAAAAATCAAAAAATTGCGATAAAATATTGCAATATATATCAAAATATGATAGCATAATTACAATAAATAATAAAAAAAATCAGATAAAATAAAAATAATTAGGAAAAAGGAACAAAAAATGAGTAATTTTGATGTTGAACAGTCGACAAACATAATACCGGCTAAAAGGCATCAGCTCATAACAGAGTATTTGATAACAAAGAGGAACATCTCCATTAAGGAAGCCGCCGATTTGTGCGGCGTGTCAGAGGCCACAGCCAGAAGGGACTTGGACGGCCTTGCAAGTGAGGGGATAGTTGAGAGGACTCATGGGGGAGCCGTCATAAATAAGGGAACCGGCTATGAGGAAATTCACGAAGAAAAAATGAAGGTGATGATGCCGGAAAAAAGACAAATAGCAGAAGCGGCATTAAAATTTATAAAAGACGGCAGCAGCATATTTTTGGATTCGGGTACTACCACATTGGCGCTTTCGGAGTATCTGCATAAATTTAAGAACCTGACAGTTTTTACTAACAATCTCGATATAGCATATAAAATGAAATTGAATAAGTCGTCTTCATTGGTGGTGACAGGCGGGCTCAGAAGAGATGAGTACAGCATATTGATAGGAGATATCACTCGAGAGATGATAGACAAGATCAAAGTCGATATATGCTTCTTGGGGGCTGATGCAATAAACCCCACGGAGGGAATGTTCAACAGTACTTTGATGGAGGTGGGAGTCAAAAAAAGCATCATAAGATGCGGAGAAATAAAAATTTTATTGACAGACCACACTAAATTCAGCAAGAGGGCTTTGGCTAAGGTATGCGATCCTGAAGAGTTCGATATAATAATCACGGACAAGGGAATAGAAGAAGAGACAAGAGAAATAATCAAGAATAAAGGCATAAATTTAATTATAGCATAGGAGGAAAAAGATGAGTTGGCTTAAAGAAATGACAGGCAAAGAAAAGTCCGTCATTGCAATGCTTCATTTGCAGGCGATGCCGGGAGACCCCTATTATGACAAAGGAAAAGGAATGAAGTGGGTCGTAGAGAAGGCAAAGGAGGATCTCGATGCACTTCAGGAGGGCGGAGTTGACGCGGTTATGTTCAGTAATGAGTACAGCCTTCCGTACCTTACAAAAGTAAAAACCGAGACTGTCGCTTCGATGGCAAGAGTAATAGGAGAGCTGAAGAGATATATATCTATCCCCTATGGAGTCAATGTACTTTGGGATCCTCATGCATCTTTGAATCTGGCGGTTGCCGTGGATGCCAAGTTTATAAGAGAGATCTTTACAGGAGTTTATGCCAGCGATTTCGGATTATGGAATACAAATTGCGGAGAAGTTGTTAGACATCAGCATGAGATTGGCGCTGAAAATGTAAAACTTCTTTTTAATATAGTTCCTGAGGCTGCAAAGTACTTGGCTGACAGAAATTTAAGAGAGATAGCCAAGTCCACAGTTTTCAATTGCAGGCCTGATGCGCTGTGTGTTTCAGGGCTTACCGCAGGCTCTCCTACAGACATGTCGCTGTTAAAGGAAGTAAAGGATGAGGTGCCTGAAACAATAGTCCTTGCAAACACCGGATGCAGAAAAGAGACTATAGAGGATCTTCTTAAGATAGCTGACGGAGCAGTGGTAGCCACAACCTTTAAGTATGAAGGAAAGTTTGAAAATCAGGTGGATATAAACAGAGTCAAGGAATTTATGGCAGTTGTGAAAAATTTCAGAGGAGAATAAAAAATGATTTCAGACGAGAAGATTTATGAGAGCGCACTTAATACTTTTGCAAATGAAGCTCATGCCGTAGCTGCACTTGCGGATACAGTGGACAGAGATTGTTATGTGAAAGCGGTAAAAATGATTGCCGAGTGCAAGGGAAGGATCATAACTACAGGTTGCGGAACCTCAGGGGCCTGTGCAAAGAAGGTGTCACAGGTGTTTAACTGTGTAGACAGAGCGTCTCAGTTCCTGAATTCTGCGGACGCACCTCACGGCGATTACGGGATGATAAGACCCGGAGATATAGTTATTATCATTTCAAAGAGCGGAAAGACGACGGAGATGATAAATCTTATACCTGTTGCAAAACTCAGAGGCGCAAAAATCATAACAGTTACGGAGAATCCTGAATCCGAGATAGCGAAAAAAAGTGATTTAAATCTTATATTGCATACAGGACCTGAAGCATGCCCTTATCAGTGCTTGTCTACCACTTCTGTTACAGCGGTATTTGCATTGTTCGATGCTATTTCGATAGGTTGCATGCTTTACAATGGAATTGACAAGGAATATTTCAGAGTGGTACATCCTGCGGGCGGAGTGGGAGCGATGCTTGCACAGGAGTAGATGTATTTCGAGGACAAACGGATGAAATTGATTATAGCTGAAAACTACAATGAGGGAAGCAGAAAGATTGCCGACTTGTTTGAAGCTGTTATAGCTGAAAAAAAAGATGCCTTTTTGGGGCTGGCAACGGGAAGTACGCCCGAGGGCATGTACAAATGCCTTGCAGAGGATTTCAATGCGGGAAAAGTGGATTTCTCAGAAGTGCATACCATAAATCTGGATGAATATTTGGGACCGGACAGAAGCCATCCCCAGAGCTTCGGCTATTTTATGGACAAGCATTTGTTTTCAAAAGTAAACATAAAGCAGGAAAACATAATGCTTGTTGACGGAGCGGGAAAAGCAGAGGATGAGATAAAAAAGTACGATAGCCGCCTCGGAGAGGAACCCATAGATATATTGATTTTGGGAATCGGCGAAAACGGGCATATAGGGTTCAATGAACCTGCGGATTTCTTTGTTGCAGGCACTCACATTACCGAGTTGGCAGAGGAGACTATTCAGGCTAATTCACGTTTTTTTGAGAATATAGAGGATGTCCCTCAAAAAGCTGTGACAATGGGAATGGCGGGAATAACAAATGCCAAAAAGATCGTTCTGGCAGCCTTTGGAAAAAAGAAGGCCGGAGCGATAAAAAAATTGCTGTCGGATGACAAGGTATCGCCCAAACTCCCTTGCAGCATACTTAAACTATGCAGAGATGTTACTATAGTGGTTGACAAAGAACTGTACAGGTGTATTGAAAATGAGTAAATACGTATTCGGTTTCGATTTCGGCACGCTGTCGGTGAGAGGCATAGCTTTGAATCTTGAGACAGGTGAAGAGACGGCGAGTGCCGAATGGCCCTATAGAAGCGGTGTTATACAAGGGGAGATGAAGCATAGGCCTATCCGGCTCCCTGACGAGTGGTTTCTGCAGGATCCTGACGATTGGCTTGAGGGAATTGCAAAGGTTTCCAAAGAGCTTTTGAAGAAGGGAAATATTGCTCCTGAAGATGTAGCGGCTGTAGGCACGGATTTTACGAGTTGTACGCTGCTCCCTATAAAAAGGGACGGCACGCCTCTTTGTAAGTGTCCTGAGTTCAGGGATAATCCGAATTCATGGCCAAAGCTTTGGAAACATCATGGGGCACAGAAGTATGCGGAGAAGATAGAGGAGTATGCGAAGTCTCACACCGTATGGTTGAAAAAGTACTTTGGAAATTCAGTATCTTCCGAGTGGGTATTTCCAAAAGCTCTTCAGGTCGCGGTAGAAAGCCCTGAGATTTATGACGCGGCGGATTATTTTATAGAGGCCGTTGATTGGATAGTAATGTATCTTACCGGTGAGCTTACAAGGACTAACGGTATTTTGGGAGTAAATGCTTTCTGGAATGAGGATACAGGTTATCCCGACAAAGAATTTTGCAAGGCTCAGGCATGTAATTTTGAAAACTTTGTCGACAAGCTTGCGGGAAAAATACTGAGGGTCGGAGATTATGCGGGGAACCTGAAAGCGGATAGTGCAAAGGCCTTGGGGCTCACGGTGAATACAGCGGTTGCGGCCGGACACAGTGACGGCGCCGTTGCAGGCTGCGGAGCCGGAGTGACCGAGAGCGGAAGCATGATGCTTGTCATGGGTACCAGTACCTGCCATCAAATGATGTATAAGGATTTTCATTCCTTTGACGGGATATGCTCAGTAGCTGCGGACGGAATGATCCCGGGATTGTACGGATATGAATCCGGACAGTCTGCCACAGGGGACATATTTGATTGGTTTGCCCGCAACTGTGTTCCTGCCGGCTATTTCCAAGAGGCGAAGGCAAGAGGTGAGACCATCCTTCAGTATCTGGGGGAATTGGCTGAGCCTATGCTTCCGGGAGAGACAGGATTAGTGGCTCTTGATTGGCTGAACGGAAACAGAAGCATACTTTCCGACTATAATCTTTCGGGACTTATAGCGGGACTTACGCTTAATACAAAGCCGGAGGAGATATACAGAAGCTTGGTAGAGGCCAATATCTTCGGTTCAAAAAGGATCCTTGATAATTACGAGGAAAATGGGGTAAAGATAAAAAAGACATATGCGGTCGGAGGTTTGGCTCTGAAATGTCCTTGGATAATGCAGATGTGCTCAGACGTGTTCGGAACAGAGGTTTATGTCCCTCAATTCGGAAATGTTCCCGCAAGGGGAGCTGCGGTCTGCGCCGCTGTGGCGGTAAATAAGTCAGACAGCTGCACGGGATTTAAGACGTTCAGCGATGCTGCAAAGGTGCTTGTTCCAAAGGAGATAAGAGTATACAGTCCCGACAAAGTGAAAACAGAGTTGTATAGCCCGGTATATGGCAAATACAAAGAGCTTCACGATTTCTTCGGAAAAAATAATTCTTTTATGAGAGATCTGAAAGAATTAAGAATAAAAGCTTTAAAACAAAAATAAAGGAGGGTTACATTATGAAAAAACGGCTACTGTCTATCTTGCTTTGCACAGCAATGGTAGCGACCACACTTGCCGGCTGTTCAGGTTCGGGCGGCTCTGCTGAGACATCAGCTGAAGCAAACGCTGAAACAGACGCATCCGGAGGAGGAGAGGAGGCGGCTTCCGATGGCGGATACACAATCGCCACAGTTGTTAAAGACATGTCCGATCCTTGGAACCTTCGTCATGAAGAAGGTGTAAAGGAGTTTGCTGAGGAAACCGGGCTCAACTGCTTCGTGAAAGGTCCGTCAAAAACAGACTCCGCCGAGCAGATTCAGGTCATAGAGAACCTGATAGAGCAGGATATTGATGCTCTCTGCGTTACACCTATTGATCCTGAGGCCTGCAAGCCTGTACTTGCAAAGGCAAGAGAGAAGGGTATAGTTGTCCTCACTCACGAGGCCGAGGGCTTTGACGAGTGTGATTTCGACCTTGAGGCCTTCAACAACCAGGAATACGGTGAGGCAATGATGGATGAGTTGGCGGCAGCTATGGGAGAGGAAGGAAAATATGTAACGATGGTTGCATTCCTTTCATCGACTTCCCATAACCAGTGGATGGATGCTGCGGTGGCACATCAGAAGGAAGCATATCCCAACATGGAGCTTATCCCTGAGGAGAGGATAGAGTGTGAGGATAATATGGATACTGCCTACAATAAGGCAAAAGAGATAATTAAGAAGTATCCGGATATAAAGGGCTTCCTTGGTGCATCAAGCTATGATCCGCCGGGAGCAGCTAAGGCGATCGATGAGTTGGGCATGACAGGTCAGATCTACGCAGTGGGAACAGGTGTTCCTTCAGTATCAGGCCCTTATCTTGAGTCAGGTTCAAATCCCTGCGTACTTTGCTGGGATCCTGCACTTTCAGGAAAGGCAATGCTTAAGCTCGCGGTTATGATACTTGACGGGGAGAAGGATCAGATAAAGACCGGGCTTGATCTCGGAATAGAAGGATACGAGAATCTGAACGTAAACGGAACAAACATCAGCGGAAACGCTATTCTTGTAATAGACAAGGATAATATGGCCGACTATCAATTCTAACTGATGATTCAGGCAAATAATACCTGCGTATCTTATTACAAGATACGCAGGTATTAAAAATTAAGGAAAAGGCGGGGATGGAGATGAACGAAATTTTACTGCAAATAAAAGATATATCCAAACGCTTTGGAGGGGTTAAAGCTCTTGACGAGGTAAGGTTGGTCATAAAAAAGGGAGAGATCCATTGCTTGGTTGGTGAGAACGGATGCGGCAAGTCAACTCTGATCAAGATCATTTCAGGGTTTTATAAGCCCGACGGAGGAGAGATAATATTTGACGGAAAATCCTACTCTCACCTTGAGATAAACCAAGCGATACAGCTGGGAATACAGGTAATATATCAGGACATGTCGGTTTTCCCAAACCTTACTGTCGCTGAAAACATAGCCATGAACTATGAACTCTATAACAAGAAGAAGCTCGTGAATTGGAAAGAAGTCAGGAAAACCGCCAAAAGTGCGCTTGGGCACATAGGGATAGATCTTCCTTTGGATGAGCAGGTAGGCAAGCTGTCTGTTGCCGACAAGCAGCTCATAGCCATTGCCCGTTCTATTCTTTATAATTCCAAATTGATAATAATGGATGAACCGACATCGGCACTTACAAGAAAAGAAGTGGACAAGCTTTTTAAGGTAATTCATCAATTGAAGGATGAGGGAGTCTCGATCCTTTTTGTGAGCCATAAGCTTGATGAGGTATTTGAGATCGCCGATCAATTCACTGTATTCAGAAACGGAAAATCAATAGTTCAGGCTGACGCCAAGGAAATAACAGACGACCAGTTCGTATATTTCATGACCGGAAGGAAGCTGGAGCAGAAACCTTTTTTGGCGGAAACAAGAGACGACACGAAGAGTCTGTTGAAGGTGGAGGGCCTGTGCCTTAAAAACGGATTTGAAAATATAAGCTTTGAAATACATGCGGGAGAGATACTTGGTATTACCGGACTTCTGGGGTCAGGAAGGACGGAACTCGCAAAGACGCTTTTCGGAATGTACAAAGCGGATGCCGGAAAGATATATATAGATGGAAAAGAAGTGAAAGTAAATTCTCCTATGGAAGCTCTTAAGCTGAAAATTGCTTATGTGCCTGAAGACAGGCTTACAGAGGGATTGTTTTTGACCCAGACTATAGAAAAAAACATGGTCATTGCAAATATAGACAAGCTCAGAAAAAAGAGCAGGGTCGTAGATTATAAAAGAGGCTACAGTGATTCAAAGGAGTGGGTAAGGAGCCTTGGAATAAAGCTTCATGAGCTTAAAGACGGAATAACCACGCTGTCAGGAGGAAACCAGCAAAAGGTGGTTCTGGGCAAATGGCTTGAAACAGCTCCCAAGGTGCTCATTCTTAACGGACCGACGGTAGGTGTTGATATTGGTGCCAAATATGATATCCACGATTATTTAAGGGGACTTGCCGAAAAAAATGATATGGCGATACTTATGATATCTGATGATATTAACGAAGTGCTTATGAATTGCAACAGGATCTTGATAATAAAAAGCGGTCATATTACCGGAGAGTATAAAAACACCGAGCTCAGCAGCGAAAAACTGCAGGCTTTGATATCCGGTGGAGAACATGAGGAGGCGTGTTGATTATGGACATAAAGAAAATTTTAAAGCGCAATGAATTCTACGTCTCGATTATTATTGTTGCTTTGGCGCTCCTTATACAGATCAAAAGCGGACAGTTCTTTACGTCAAACAATATAATGGATCTGGTGAGAAGCCTTATAGTGCCGGGAATGATGGCGGCAGGGTTGTTTATGGTCATTGCATCGGGGAATATAGATGTATCCTTCCCTTATACTGCAATGCTTTGTATGTTTGGAATCACAAAATTGTTTCAGGTAATAGATTATCAAGGGCCTGTGGTACTCGGATTTTTGCTGGCTGCTGTTATAGGCGCGTTTTTGGGCCTTATAAACGGAGTCCTTGCAGCTTGGCTGAAACTTCCGACCCTCATTATCACTCTTGGTACCTGTGCTATTTATCTTGGCTTTACTCAAGGAGTGCTTAAGAGCAGCGTTATTTCCGTATTGCCGGATCCTCTTGCAGATATGGCGGCTCATACGCTTTTTACTGTAAGAAGCGCTACAACAGGCCTTGGAAGCTCAATGCCCATAAGCATAGTGATGCTGATAGGTACGCTTCTTGTAGTCGGATTTATTATGAAATATACTATGCTCGGAAGAGGTATATATGCTGTAGGTGGTGATCCTGTGGCGGCTGAGAGAGTGGGATTTAATGTTTCAGCCATAAGGATATTCGTATTTACGTTTATGGGGCTTATCGGAGGCGTTACCGGACTCACACAGGTGACTCTGTCCGGAATGTGTCAGATAAACTTTTTCGACGGATATGAGATGACTATCATTGCTGCGGTAGTGCTTGGAGGCGCCAGCATAGCCGGCGGAAGCGGAACAGTATTCGGGACTTTCTTGGGAGTCCTTCTGATGAAGCTTATTTCAAACAATCTGATCCTTCTTGGAATCCCCACCAACTGGAGCAAGCTTATGACCGGAGTTCTTATAATTGCCGGAGTAAGCGCTTCCGCATACAAGGCGGTGCTTAGCGAAAAGAGAGTATCAGGCAACATATTGAAGACTGGTGAAAAGGAGGCAAAACAGTAATGAGCGAGAAAACAAAAAGAATTGATCTCCGTTCATATTTAAAGGGAGATTCAAACAATATTAAGCTGATAGCCATGCTTTTGCTTTCATTTGCGGTTCTATGCATTGCCACCAAAGGCGCTTTCTTTTCCGGAAACCAAGTGGTATTGATAGCATATTTGTTTCCTGAGATGGGTATACTTGCCCTTGGAATGATGTTGGCGATGATAAGCGGAGGTATAGATCTGACTGTCGTCGCTGTAGCGGATTTGGCGGGAATATTGAGTTGCATGTTTATGAAAGCCATCATGCCTGAAGGCGCAGGACTTGCAGTACAAGCGGCAGTATTGGTGATAACACTGCTTTTCAGCATGGGCGTGGGGGCAATATGCGGAATTTTCTCAGGCTCCCTTATATCGAGAGTGGGGATCCCTGCTATGGTAGCTACTTTGGGTGCATCAGATATTATATTGGGGCTTGCGGTAGGTATCACCAACGGATCGTCCATAAAGGATCTTCCTCCGATATTGAATCAGGTCGTCAATTACAGACTGCTTGGATTTATCCCTGTTACTACGCTTGTATTTGCAGCATGCGCAGGAGTGGTAGCGTTTATCCTTAATAAGACAGCCTTAGGATTTAAGATTTATATGATAGGATCAAATCAGACGGCGGCCAGATATTCGGGAGTGAATAATGCCAAGATCTTGACTTTGACATATATGATAAGCGGAATGCTTTCATCAATTTCAGGACTTTTGATGTGCGGACATTTCAATTCGGCCAGATCCGACTTTGGAAAGTCTTACCTTACGCCCTCCATCCTCATCTGTGTGCTTGCCGGAGTCAATCCTAACGGAGGAAAGGGCAAAGTGGCGGGACTGGTTATAGCTGTTATCATACTGCAAACTTTGTCTTCAGGATTTGCACTGTTCCAAAACATTTCGGATTACTACAAGAATCTTATCTGGGGCTTGGTGCTTATAGTGGTTATGATAATAAATGTGACATCAGAGAGAATGAGAGCTAAAAAAGCCGGTAAATAGAAATGATTTATATTCTCCTCCCAAAATAATATGTACCCTCTTTACCGGACAAACCGGTAAGGAGGGTATTTTATATTATATATCCCCCTTTATATCCTCCTGAATTTAGGCTATAATTATAATAAACACAGACATAATATATCGGCGAGGTATCCCATGGACTGGCAAAAGCTTTTTTGTTCAGACAGAGCTTATATGAGAAAGACGGAAAATCAGAGGGAGGGGAAGCCCTCTCTCACCGACCTGAGGAACGAGTTTGAGAAGGACTACCACAGGATAATCGGGAGCGCCTCCTTCAGGAGACTGCAGGACAAGACCCAGGTCTTTCCCCTTGACAGGTCGGACTTTGTGAGGACCAGGCTCACCCACACGCTGGAGGTGTCCTCCTTTGCCAATTCTCTGGGACAGAGCATTTCAAAGAGTATTATTGAGAACATAAAGGATCCTTCTTTCAAGGAGGAGTACAGAGGCTATATAAGCAACATACTTCTGTGCGCGGGGCTTCTCCATGACATTGGGAACCCGCCCTTTGGGCATTTCGGAGAGACTGCCATAAGGAACTGGTTTAGGGAAAACCTTCCCAAGCTATATTTTAAGGGGAAGCCTCTGTCCGCCCTTCTTGACAGGCAGATGCAGGAGGATTTCTATCATTTTGAGGGGAATGCGCAGGCTTTGAGACTGGTGACGAAGCTTCATTTCCTCATAGGCTCAAACGGCATGAATCTGACGAAGGCCCTGCTGGGGACTATTATCAAATACCCCATAGCCTCCACAGAGGCGGGACTTCCCGGAAATTATAAGAAATCAGGATATTTCTATGCGGACAGAGACGTGTTTTTTGACATAGAGGAGAGCCTGGGCCTCAACGGAAGCAGGCATCCCCTTACCTTCATACTTGAGGCGGCGGACGACATAGCCTACAGGACCGCCGACATAGAGGACGCGGTGAAGAAGGGGTGTATCTCCTATGGGGAGCTCCTGTCGGAGCTTAAGGCAGCAGGGGAGAGCAGAGCTTTGGGAAACGACAGATATAAAGAGCAGGTGGGAAGGCTTGAGAAGCTTTACAACGACGCCTTGGGAAGCGGCATATCGAGACCTGATCTTTTTGCTGTGCAGAACTGGATAGTGAACACTCAGGGCAAATTCATCTCGGCGGCCATATTCGGATTTACGAGGCATTACGGGGAGATCATGGAGGGGACGTATCGGGAGGATCTGTTTTCAGGCTCGGATATGGAGCCCTTGATCTCTGCGTTGGGAGACATCGCTTACAGATATGTATTTACCTCAAAGCCCATATATAAGCTTGAAATAGCCGCACAGGTCATACTCTCCAACCTTTTGGACAAGTTTGTGAGGGCCGTGCTTTATTTCGACACAGAGTGCCCCGGGGAGCAGGGGATGACTGCGGTGGATGAAAAACTGATATCTCTTATCTCGGAAAATTACATGAACGTATATAAGAGATGCTCAAGGGGAAAGGACGAGAAAGAAAGGCTCTACTTGAGGCTTATGCTGGTTACCGACTATATCTGCGGTATGACCGACAGCTTCGCAAAGACTCTTTATCAGGAACTTAATGCTGTCATATAGGGGCAAAAGGGCCCGGACGGCAATAACAATTATATAAGGAGGCGATACTATGAGGATAGGCTGTGCAAAGGAGATCAAAAACAGAGAGTACAGAGTGGGCCTTACGCCTGACAATGTGAAGAGCTATGTCAGAGCGGGACACGAGGTGTTTGTGGAAAAGGGCGCGGGAACAGGCTCGGGATTTTCGGATACCGAGTACGAGAAAGCGGGAGCCCGGCTCTGCGACAGCGCTGCCGAAACTTGGGAGAACTCCGACATGATGGTAAAGGTAAAGGAGCCCTTGAAGGAGGAGTACAAGTATTTCCGCAGGGGCATGATAATCTTTACCTACCTGCATCTTGCAGCCGACAGAGAGCTCACTGACGCCATGCTGGAATCAGGAGTCAAGGGCTTTGCCTATGAGACTCTCATAGAGAAGGACGGAGGCATACCCATGCTTGTTCCCATGAGCCAGATAGCGGGAAGGCTTAGCGTTCAGGAGGGTGCCAAGTATCTTGAGAAGACCTTCGGGGGCTCGGGAGTGCTTCTTTCAGGTGTTCCCGGTACACCCAAGGCAAAGGTGGTTATCGTGGGAGGAGGAACCGTCGGTACCAACGCCTGCAAGATCGCCGTGGGAATGGGAGCGGATGTTACAGTCCTCGACATAGATATGCACAGGCTCTCATATCTGGATGATATTTTCGGAGCCCGCATCCATACCCTTGTGAGCACGGACACCAATATCGAGAA
>CALWLK010000008.1 GCA_944381505.1 uncultured Lachnospiraceae bacterium | reverse complement strand
ATGAGAATAAAGTAAAAGTTGACCTTGAGAAGACCATCGAAAACAGCAATCTTCAGGATTGGATACTTGAGGTATCGCTGCCCCTTCAGCCCGTTGTGGAGCTCAAGAACGGAACCGAGAAGAAGGTAGACAAGAAGATGTTCCCCGGGTATGTGCTGGTGCATATGGTCATGAATGACGAGACCTGGTATGTGGTCAGGAATACCAGAGGAGTGACAGGATTCGTAGGTCCGGGATCAAAGCCTGTTCCTTTATCAGATGAAGAAATCGCAATGCTCTCTCACAATGAGGAGGAGCTTGTCATCGATTTCGCCGAGGGCGACAATGTTGTTGTCACTCAGGGGGCTTGGAAAGATACCGCAGGTGTGATTAAGAGTATCAATCCGGCCTAGCATTCGGCTGTCATCTCTGTCGAGATGTTCGGAAGAGAGACACCGGTAGAATTATCATTTGCAGAGATTAAAAAGCTTTAAAAGTGGGAGGGTTAGACCCCCGCTAATACCACAAGGAGGTGCCTAAAATGGCAAAGAAAGTTACAGGATACATAAAATTACAGATTCCTGCCGGCAAAGCGACACCGGCGCCGCCTGTCGGACCTGCACTGGGTCAGCATGGCGTTAACATCGTACAGTTCACAAAGGAGTTCAACGCGAGAACAGCGGATCAGGGAGATCTCATAATCCCCGTAGTCATCACTGTTTACGCCGACAGAAGCTTCAGCTTCATCACAAAGACTCCTCCCGCTGCGGTTCTCATAAAGAAGGCCTGCAAGCTTAAGAGCGGTTCGGCTGTACCCAACAAGACAAAGGTTGCTACTATTTCAAAGGCTGATCTTCAGAAGATCGCTGAGACCAAGATGCCCGACCTTAACGCGGCAAGCCTTGAGGCTGCCATGTCTATGATTGCGGGAACATGCCGCAGCATGGGCGTTACGGTTGAAGAGTAATTGAAGGAGGATGCGCAGAGATGAAGAGAGGTAAGAGATATCTTGAGGATGTGAAGAAGATAGATCGTACTGTACAGTATGACAAGGAAGAGGCCATAAAGCTCGTAAAGGCTAATGCCACAGCAAAGTTTGACGAGACAATGGAGCTTCACATCAGAACAGGCTGCGACGGCAGAAGGGCCGATCAGCAGATCCGTGGAGCTGTAGTGCTTCCTCACGGAACAGGTAAGGTCGTTCGTATCCTTGTATTCGCAAAGGGGCCCAAGGCTGACGAGGCTTTGGCTGCAGGTGCGGATTACGTAGGAGCAGAGGAGCTTATTCCCAAGATCCAGAACGACGGATGGCTTGATTTTGACGTGGTTGTAGCTACACCCGACATGATGGGAGTTGTAGGTAGACTCGGTAAGGTCCTCGGACCCAAGGGACTCATGCCCAACCCCAAAGCAGGGACTGTTACCATGGACGTAACAAAGGCTATAGCCGATATCAAAGCAGGTAAGATAGAGTACAGACTTGACAAGGCTAACATAGTTCATGTTCCCTTCGGAAAGGCTTCATTCACAGAGGAGCAGCTTGGAGACAACTTCCAGGCAATCATGGACGCCATAAACAAGGCAAGACCTTCAGCAGTAAAGGGGGCTTACCTTAAGAGCGTTACAATGACCTCTACCATGGGCCCCGGCGTGAAGATGAACGTTGCAAAGCTTATGAACTAATCAGACAGACACAAAAATCGAGTTGACAGGCGTCTTTGGCGCGTGTTAATATACTGAAAGTAATAACTGCCGAAGACAGCAGGTGCCGCAAGGCGTAAGTTGAAAACACCTGCCGAGGACGTCATTAATGAGATTTAATGGAAACCTCCGCGTCTTTTGGCACGGAGGTTTATTTTCGCAGTTATACTTCTAAAAATTTATAAGGAGGTATAGTATGCCGAAGGTTGAATTGAAACAGCCGATCATTGACGAGATCAAGGATCTTTTTGACGGCGCGCAGTCAGCAGTTGTTGTTGATTACCTCGGACTTACTGTCGAGCAGGACACAAAGCTCCGTAAAGAGCTTCGTGAGAACGGCGTAAGCTACAAGGTATTCAAGAACACTCTCATAAAGAGAGCTGCTGAGGGAACAGCTTTCGCAGAGCTCGACAAGCACCTTGAGGGCCCTACAGCACTTGCAATCTCCAAGACAGATGCCACAGCACCTGCAAGGATACTTGCAAAGTATGCGAAGGATATCGAGTGCTTCTCCATGAAGGCGGGTATCGTTGAGGGAACCTATTATGATGAGAACGGAATTCAGGTAATTGCGTCCATCCCTTCAAGAGAAGAGCTTATCGGAAAGCTTCTCGGAAGCATCCAGTCACCTATCACCAACTTCGCAAGAGTGCTTAATCAGATCGCGGAGAAGGGCGGAGCGGGAAGCGCTGAGGAAGCAGCACCCGCAGCAGAGGCAGAGGCTCCTGCCGAGGCTTAATTTTTTCAGACAATATCAACTGACCGTAAGGGGTCAATCCAATCATCATTTTAACGGAGGAAATAATAATGGCAAAGTTGACAACAGCCGAGTTCATCGAGGCTATCAAAGAGATGTCAGTTTTAGAGCTTAACGAGCTCGTAAAGGCATGTGAAGAAGAGTTTGGCGTATCCGCAGCAGCAGGCGTTGTAGTTGCAGCAGCAGGCGCAGCAGGCGGAGCAGCAGCTGAGGAGAAGACAGAGTTTGACGTAGAGCTCACAGACGTTGGAGCTAACAAGATCAAAGTCATCAAGGTCGTTCGTGAGATCACAGGTCTCGGACTCAAGGAGGCAAAGGATCTCGTTGAGGGCGCTCCCAAGAACGTTAAGGAAGGCGCTTCCAAGGAAGAGGCTGAGGACATCAAGACAAAGCTTGAGGCTGAGGGAGCTAAGATCACTCTTAAGTAATCAAAGCTTAAATATTGACACTGAAAAGGGAATCGCGAGAGCGGTTCCCTTTTTGCATAAGAAGATCTATTGCTTGTTTTTGAGCGACAGGGCATTCAGCAGAGCTAAAACCAAATGCTTTTTATCAGAATCCAGAAGCATCCACAGCCTCGTCAATTCCGAAATTTCTTCAGGTAAGCTGTCGGAATCTCCGGCGGAAAAAAATTCCGGAAGACTTATGCCGAAGGTATCGCACAATGTTTCTATTTTGTCAATTGGCGGGCACAGGTTTTTTTGATACCAAGTGGCTATAGTAGACTGAGGAATGCCCGATAATTTAGCCATATGGTAGACAGACCAGCCCCGAGCCTCTCGCAGTTCTTTTATTCTGTTTAATGCATCAAACAAAATCATCCCTCCAATTATCATATTTACGATAATTTTATGACGAAATTACGATAGACAATAGCTGCATGTATATGCGATATGATATATCGTAATTACGATATATCATAAGGAGGGTATTTTCGTATTAATATTTGCCTTGAAGAAAAACCCTGTGAAATATATAATCAGTGTAAAAGTATACCCGAAAAATATCATGTGGTTTACGGAGAGGACTCTATGGAAGCGAAAAAGCAGGCGACAGCTACAAACGGAATCATTGAGGGCAATATAACGAAACAGCTCCTCATCTTCTTTTTTCCCATACTTTTCGGCACGTTTTTTCAGCAGCTCTACAATACCACCGACGCGGTGATAGTCGGCAAGTTCGTGGGCAAGGAGGCCCTTGCCGCCGTGGGAGGCTCAACGGCCACCATAATAAACCTTTTGGTAGGCTTTTTTGTGGGCTTGTCCTCGGGAGCTTCTGTCATCATATCTCAGTATTATGGCTCGGGAAACAAGGGAAAGCTGGTGCTCTCGGTGCACACGGCCATAGCCCTCGCCATAGCGGGCGGAGCGGCGATGATGGTGATAGGCCTTGCCATAGCTCCCACAGCCCTGGGACTTATGGGGACCCCTGAGGAGATAATGGGAGACTCTGTGGCCTATATGCGCATATATATGCTGGGAATGATACCCTCCATGCTCTACAACATGGGAGCGGGCATACTCAGAGCCGTGGGAGACTCCAAAAGGCCCCTTTACTTTCTGATGTCCGCCTGCGCTGTAAATATAGTCCTTGATCTTTTCTTTGTGGTGAATCTGAACATGGGAGTTGTGGGAGTAGGTATAGCCACCACCCTCTCTCAGGTGGCCTCGGCGGTAATGACTATGTTCGTTCTGCTTCGCACAAAAGAAAATTACAGGGTAAATCCCAAGATGGTGGCAATCCACAGAAAATATCTGGACATAATCCTTAAGATAGGACTTCCCGCGGGACTTCAGTCCGCAATGTATTCCATATCTAATCTCGTCATCCAGTCCGCCATAAATGTCTACGGCACCGATTCCGTTGCGGCGTGGACAGCCTACGGCAAGGTGGACAACTTTTTCTGGATGGTGATGAGCGCCTTCGGTATAGCTGTCACCACCTTTGCAGGGCAGAACTTCGGGGCCGGCAAAAAGGACAGGGTGAAAAAGAGCGTGAGGGTCTGCGTTACCATGGCGGCCGTTACAAGCATAGTTTTCAGCTTCGCGGTGGTGAACTTCGGCTCAGTGCTCCTTAGGCTTTTTACAGACGACCCGGACGTAATAGCCATCAGCATGAGGATGATAATGGTGATCTCCCCCGCATATATAACCTATGTATGCATAGAGATACTGTCCGGAGCCTGCAGAGGCTGCGGAGATTCCTTCATGCCTATGATAATGACCTGTTTCGGCGTCTGCGCGCTGAGAATAGTGTGGATTTTGGTGGCGGAAAGGATACGTCCCGGAATAGAGACCATAAGCTTTTC
>CALWLK010000007.1 GCA_944381505.1 uncultured Lachnospiraceae bacterium | reverse complement strand
AGGCTTCCAATCTGTCTGTAAAATAGGCTATGGAATTTTCATCGCCTTTTATCTGCTCCTCGGATATCCCTATCTGAGAATTGAGGGAGGTGATATATGCCTCGCCCCTTGAGAGCTCGTCCTTCCTCTCGTTTATGAAACTCTCAAGCTCCGAGATCTCGCTGTCGGTCTTCTCATAGCCTCTTTTCAACTCGTCGAGAAGAGTCCTTGTGTCCGAGAGAGAGGACTCGCTTATGGAAATGGCATTTTCCGTCTTTTCGATATCCTCCCTCAAAGAGGATGTGTCTCTCACAAAAAGGTTAAGGTCATAGAGCCTCTGCTCATCTCTGAGCCTCAAATACTCCTTTGCCCCCTCCGCCTGCTTCTTAAGGGGCCCCACCTGCCTTTCCAACTCCGAGAGTATATCCGTTATCCTCTGAAGATTGGCTCTCTCGCTCTCCAGCTTTTTCTCGGCTATGGCCTTTCGCCTCTTGAATTTGACTATGCCTGCCGCCTCGTCGAAGAGATATCGCCTCTCCTCCGGCTTTCCGTTCAATATAGCGTCTATCTGGCCTTGGCCTATGATGGAGTAGCCCTCTTTTCCTATACCGGTGTCATAAAAGAGTTCGTTTACATCCTTTAGTCTGCACCGAGTCTTGTTTATCATGTACTCGGACTCTCCGGAGCGATAGAGCCTCCTTGAGACAGTCACCTCGTCAAAATCCACAGGCAGCACCCTGTCCGAATTATCGAGAGTTATAGCCACATAGGCAAAGCCCTGGGGCTTCCTCAGCTCCGTTCCGGAAAAGATGACGTCCTGCATGGATCCGCCTCTGAGCTGCTTCACCTTCTGCTCTCCCAGCACCCATCTCACCGCGTCCGCAATATTCGATTTTCCACTGCCGTTAGGCCCGACTATGCCGGTTACGCCCTCGTTGAATTCCAGAAGGGCCTTGTTGGCAAAAGATTTGAAGCCTTGGATTTCTATACTTTTGAGATACATTGCCGAATCACTTATCCGCCTTTAATTTTTTTAGCGCCACCAGGGCAGCCTGCTGTTCCGCTGTCTTCTTTGAGTGGCCGGTGCCCTCGGAGATCATAGTATTGTTTACAAATACCTTGCTCTTAAAGACTCTGTTGTGCTGGGGTCCCGAGAAATCCTCTGTCTCGTACCTCAGCCTTGCGTCGTTCATCTGCTGAACATACTGCTGCAGGGCGGTCTTTCCGTCCTTTAAAAGCTCCAGCTCATCTATATCCGATACTATATGCTCCCTGATGAAGCGTCTCGCGCTCTCTAAGCCTCCGTCAAGATATATAGCCCCGATGAGAGCCTCGAAGGCGTCGGAGAGTATGGAGGGCTTTTTCCTGCCTCCGCACATATCCTCTCCCTTGCCCAGATAGATGTATTCTCCGAGAGAGATATCTCCGGCGCATACGTTGAGAGCCGCCTCAAACACCAGTGACGAACGTTTCCTTGTCAGCTCCCCCTCAGCCTCGTGGGGATACTTGTGATAGAGCTCATCCGATATACAGAGCTCAAGTACCGCGTCGCCCAAGAATTCCAGTCTCTCGTTGCTGGCTTCCTTCTTCCACTGCATCTCACCCTGATAGGATGAATGTATCATGGCGTGCCTAAGCAGAGAAAGATCCTTGAACCGGTAGTCAATGGCCTCCTCAAGCTGCGTAAGATCCTTATTCATTTCCCTGCTCCTTACTATCGCTGTCCGATGACGCTTCCGCCATGTTTCGGTCAGCCTGAAGCATCTCGCTTATCCTGTCGTTTATGCCGAGCCTCACAAAGCTCTCGCACTGAAGTACAGCCGTGGATATCTCCGCGGCCTTTGAGTTTCCGTGGCATTTTACCACAAGTCCCTTGCAGCCCAGAAGCGGCGCGCCGCCGTACTGAGAGGAATCAAATGCCTTCAGGGATTCCTTCAGGGCAGGCTTTATGAGAAGCGCCCCAAGCTTTGAGCGAAGATCTCTCATAAGGCCCTTCTTTACTATGTGGAGGAAGGTGGAGCCCAGTCCCTCATAAAACTTCAATATCACATTTCCTGTGAAGGCGTCGCAGACCACTACGTCCGCAGAGCTTCCCTCAGGTATCTCTCTCGCCTCTATATAGCCCTTGAAGTTGATATTTTTAAGCGCCTTCATGAGAGGAAGGGTCTCCTTTAAGAGCGCGTTTCCCTTCTCCTCCTCAAGCCCTATATTTACAATCTTTACCACAGGGTCCTTTACCTTGCACACCTGCTCCATATATATGGACCCCATTCTTGCAAACTGTAAGAGCCACTCCGGCCTTGCGTCCATGTTCGCTCCGCAGTCAACCAAAAAGCAGCTTCCCTTCTCGGTGGGGATAAGGGTCCCTAAAGTAGGCCTGTCCACACCCTTTAGCCTCCCGACTATGAGCTGTCCTCCCGCAAGTATGGCTCCGGAGGATCCCGCCGACACAAAGGCGTCGGCCTCTCCCTCCTTCACAAGCCTCATGCCCTTTACTATGGAGGAATCCTTTTTCTTCTTTATGGCGGCGACCGGCGACTCCTCAAGGCTTATGACCTCAGGAGCATCCAACACCGTGACTCTCTCGGGATCACACAGGGAAAAGGAGGGATCGCTCTCTATTACCTCCTTCGGTCCCGACAGTATAATACTGACATTACTGCTTTTTTTCAGAGCCTCTGCGGCTCCCTTTATTATCTCGCCCGGGCAGTTGTCTCCTCCCATGGCATCCAAAACGACTTTAATCATATGCTCTTATCCTTATCAAAGGCCCTGATAGGGCAATTTAACACTGCTATCATATTATAATAATAGAGTTAAGCCCATAAATCAAGATTTTTAAAATTTGCTATTGATTTTTGATCCTTTTATGTGTAAATTATAGTATATGCAGATATGGTGCATCGGTAACACGTTAGCTTCCCAAGCTGAAGAGGCGGGTTCGACTCCCGTTATCTGCTCTTTAAAGAGCACGCTATAGTAGATATGGCGTGCTTTTATGTTGCTGAAAACGGAGTCGTGACAGACTTTGTGACTTTTGTTGGAAATATCTTTATGATGATACACAAAAATGTTGGGGCATTACTGAAACGTCCCAACATTTATTATAGAATCTTATTTTAAAATTTTTTTCGGATAAGCTCAGAGAGAGACTAAAACATTATCTCGCTCATCTCCTCAAATTCTATATTCCTGTCGTTTAAGAAGGCCGAAAGCTCCTCTCCCGTTCCGGGCTCGGAGCACCATGCAAGGCCGCATCCCGCCGAAAGCTGTCTCGGCACGGGGATCATCCTCCCCGGGATATTTCCCTCCTGACATGCCTTCTCGCAGGCTATGGCGTCTGCCGTAGTGTGAAATGTTGTGATAAGTCTCAGTTTCTTCTCTCTCATTTTTAAACCTTTACTGTAAAATTAATTTTTGTCGGCTCCCCCGAAGATGAATCCCATGAACCTTACAAACACATACGCCTCGAAAACCACTGCGATCACTGTCTCAACGAGCACAAGGTACTGAAGGAAGGGAAGGGGATTCCCAAGGTTCGCCGCACAGGCCATGGACTGCTTCGCCGCTATGGCGCTTATTATGAAGGGGAAGGTGAAAGCCGCATAGCTCGGGAAAAACGGAAGCTTCAAAAACTCAACGGCCTTTATAAGGGCAAACACATAGAGGACTGTCGCCACCGCAAGCATCGCCGCCAAAAAGGGCGAAGGACTTGGGAGTCACCGACTGCACATAGCCTGCTATACAGAGGCTTGTGGGGGCCGCATAAATACAGATGAGGGGCTTCGCAGGGTTCGGCACCTCCTTAAATTTCACATACCTGTAGGTCACAAGTATGAGAAGGAGCACGAGGGTGACGAAGCCGAACCGGAATATCGCGTTTCCTACAGCCTCGCTCTCATGTACGGGAGCCGTAACCGAAGCAACCACTATACCAACGTATACTATAAAGTAGCTGGCGAATACCTTCGGCATCTGAAGCTTCAAAATAAATTTCACCGTGAAATATATTATCAGCAAAACGTGCAAAAGTATAGCGAAAATCCAAATAAAATATGCCGCCTGCCCTATAAAGGGCTTTACATATGTGCTGAGAAGCATCAGAGCCATGGGGAAGGTGCCCGCGACACTTGCCATTATGGGATTTTTCATATCCTCAAGAATAGCCTTGGGGAACATGACAAGCTTTAAAACAAGCAAAACCAACATGAATGCGGCAAATATCCCGCAGACATATCGTATACCCTCGGAGTAGCTTTGGAGGAGATTACCCAGAGCCGCAGCTCCAAGCATCACTCCGCTTAAGGGAACAGGCACTTTTTTTATTATATTGCTCATATGGTCGATATCCTTTCCTGTCTTAATCTCTTCCAAAGCTATTAGATATCAGCTATCTTTCTTCTCTCGCAGGGCTCGTCTGTATCGTCGAGATTCTTTATGCCCGGCTCGCGACATACTATCTGAGATACCTTCCATGCACAGAGGCCTGTGTAATAGATACACTGCTCCTTGTGCTCGCCCTGTCCCATGTTGAACTCCCTCGTGAGGATGCGGCAGCAGATGGCGTTCTTGCCGTTGGCCTCCTTGAACCAGTCGTGAAGCTCATGGGTGAGCTCCATGCACTTTATGCTCCTGGGATCTGTGGGACCCTTCTGCTCTTTCCTTCCGAAGAAAAGGCCCAGAGCAAGGATACCGCCGTTGAAGGCTCCGCAGGCGCAGCCTGACTTTCCGGCTCCCACAGCCATTCCCGAGGCAAGGGCGATAACATCGTCGGGAACGTCGAGCTTAAACTCGTCTATGATAGCGCTGACAAGGGCCTCGCAGCAATAATATCCGTCCTTGAATTTTTTCTCCGCAACTCTCTACACCGCCCTGGGGCTTATCTCTGTAACTCCTATATTCATGATTTTATTCCTCCTGAATTACTTCTTTATGATGACCTCAAACTCGGATCCGAGGGCATGGACCTCTGAAGTCCTGCCCTGAGAAGCGGCGTACTTCTCCACATTTTTATAGCAGTGGGGCTCGGACACCAATACCTTGATGTCCTCATTGCCGTGCTCCTTCAAAGCCGCTGCCGTCATCATAACAGGTTCGGGGCATGAGAGCCCCCTTGCATCAACCTCGTACATAATATCCACCTCGTTAAAAAATATTTTCAGTAATTTTCTTTGCAAGCTTTGCATTCTCTATTATTGAATGCAACTGTATACGGGAGGAATATCCCTCCGACAATTCATCAAAGGCTGCATTTACCGCAGGATGATAGTATTCACCTCTGCTCTCGGCAAGCTTTCCCGCAGCTATCCCCTTTTCAATGAGACTGCTGTCCGGGACCCTTTTTTCCTCGGGTATGCCGTTGAGTATCAGCAAATGCTCCTTGGAAAGATCCCTAGCTGATGAAAACACGCCGTCAAGCTTTACCTCGGCGCTTTTGAATATATATCCCGTACATATGTCCGAACCGATACCCACGATGCTCACACCTGCATCCCTGAGCCAAGCTACAGTCTTATCTATGTCAAGCATATCCTTGGGGGATGTGGCCAAAAGCTTTACCGGGAGATCTCTCAGAGCAGGCAGGTCGGGGCAGAGCTCCTCTCCGTAAATATCACCTATACCGCCCATACCGCAGGTCACGGCAAGCACGGCTCCTTTTTTAAGGCACACCCCCATCGTCCCCGAGGCAGTCAGGGCGCCTGAACCGCCCTCCTGCAATACTTTGTCGAGCTCTGTATAATCTATTCTCCTTTTTGCCTTGTCGCTCTCACGGAAGGAAACAAACTCGGCCATTGAGCCTATCCTTATATCCCCATCCTCTATCCATGTGATGGAGTCTATGTCCTCAGGCCACGCATCCGCCATCTCTTTTGAAGATACGGACACGAGGCCATGACTTAAAAGGCAGGATTCAACCAGAAATCTTTTCATTATTTCCAGCCTTCCAATGAGTTGACATTGTCCACGCTGACAAGGGTAAGGGGAAGATATACGTTTGACTCAAAGGTCTCTCCCTCGTTGAGCATTACCGCCATCTGAAGTGCCGCCTCGGTATAGCGTGCGCTTGAATATGACATTGAGCCTGTCATAGTTCCCTCAATTATCGCAGCCTTGGCGTCCTCAGTGAAATCCACGCCGTATATCAGAACGCCCTCTATGTTTTCCGCAGCCAAAGCCTCAACTGCGGCCAGAGCCATAACGTCATTGCAGCAGAATATGCCCTTGAGATCGGGATACTCTGTGATGAGAGCCTTTGTGGCATCGTAAGCGAGAGTCGCATCCCAGTCACAGTTCTGAACAGCAACAAGCTCATATTCTGGATTAGCAGCTATAGTATCTGTAAATCCCTTTGTTCGGCCTTCGCTCTGTCCTGCTCCGGCAAGTCCTGCGAGCACTGCCACTTGGCCGCCGTCGGGAAGCCTTTCCATCATATCCTCGGCAACTGTCTGGCCCTGCTCCGCAAAATCAACGGTTATGGTCGCGTCGAGATAGCCTCCCGCTTCCTCCAATGCCGCCGTGTCAACTCCGGGGCCAAGGTTTATCACCTTCACTCCGTTTTCATTGCACTTAATGATACCGGGGATCAAATTGGTGCCGTCTATGGGAGATACGATGATGACGTCATAGTCCATATCAGCCATTGTCATCAAAACGTCAAGCTGAGAAGCTGTATCTCCCTCTGTAGTTCCTGTCTGAACGTCTATAGGCACTCCAAGCTTCTCACCGGCCGCCTCATAGCAGTCCTTCATAGTTACCCAGAAGGGGTTGGTGAGGGAGATAACTACGGCTCCCACCTTTATATCCCCGAAGTTCTCGGGCATGGTGCCTATCTGCTCCTGCATTGACGCGTCAAAATCCGCATACAGCTGTTTGACAGTGTCGGATACCGCTTCTGCGGCAGCATCCTCGGCCTTGGTCTCTGCGGCCTCGGTCTCCTCTGCTTCAGTCTCGGCGGCAGTCGTCTCCTCGGCCGCAGCCGTTGTCTCAGTCTCCTCAGGCTCCGCCGAGGAAGAGGAACAAGCGACAGATAAAAGCATCATTGATGCCGCCAGTAGAACAGCTAAAAATTTTTTCATAATAAATACCTCCTGCTATAAAGCAAAACAACGTCGTTTAACCTATGCGGGACTTTCTCTCTCTGAACTCCGCCACAAGTACGGCCATAAGGAGCATAGCCCCTGTGACAAACTGCTGATAATATGATGATACGCTCATTATCGTCAGACCGTTCCTTATAAGTCCCATAAGAAAAACGGCTATTACGGTTCCGAAAAGATTGCCTTTGCCTCCGTGGAGTGCGGTCCCTCCCATTATGACCGCACATATGGCATCCATCTCCATGTTGAGCCCCGCGTTTGCCTCGGCGCTGTTAAGCCGCGCCGTCACGATTATCCCCGATATGGAAGCAAGGAACCCCATGAGGGCAAACACAGATATCCTGTATTTTCCGGTGGAGACTCCACAGCGCTTCAGCGCCACGGCGTTTCCGCCCAGTGAAGCGACATAGCTGCCCCACTTCATCAGGTAAAATAAAGGGATCAGCGCCAATATGATAACAAAAGCCGCAGTTACTCCCGACTCCATACCGAATATGTCTCCGCAGCCTATCTGCCTGAAGCTCTCGGGGAGCTTTGTCACAGGTATGCCCTGAGTCACTATAAGCGACAGCCCTCTGTACATGTATGAGGTAGCCAATGTTATTATCAAGGCATTGATGCGCGTAGTGTATATGAGTATGCCGTTTACCGCTCCCATCAGGGTGCCCACAGCCATACCGAAAAATATACACAGCTCCACGGGCAGCTCCGCCTTCATGGCCTTCGCCATACATATGGCACTGAAGGACATTATGGAACCCACAGACAGGTCTATGGCTCCCGATGCTATGACACACATCATTCCCACCGCCAATATCATGCGGTAAGAATTCGCCTCCAAAATGTTTACTACATTCTTTATCGAATAAAACGATTCCGTCTCCACCGAGAGGAAACCTGATATCAGAATACAAAAGCAGAGCAGTAAAACCGGCGCCGAAAGCTCTCTATGTAAATGTTTCACTCAGTTCTCCAATCTCTGCCTTATCACAGCAGCCTTTCATCCTCACGCCTGAGTATCATATCGCTCAGTTCCTCAGGCGATGTATCCTCGGCGTTGACGCTCACAAGGACCTCCCCCGCTCTCATTACACATATCCTGTCCGCAATGTAGAAGACCTGTTCCAGATTGTGGCTTACAATAAGCTGTGTCATGCCCTTTTCCTTGAGCATTTGAAGCATATTCATCGTCTTGCGGCTCTCCTGTATTCCCATGGCGGCGGTAGGCTCGTCCAACAGAAGGACCTTTCCGGGCCTTCTCAAGGCGCGGGCAATAGCCAGTCCCTGCCGCTGTCCCCCTGAGAGATTTGCCACGGGTTCTTCGAGATCGGGGATCGAGACCTTTATCTCATCGAGAAGTCTCGACGCCTCCTCTCTCATAGCCTTTTTGTCAAGAAATATCCCCCTTGTGATCTCATCTCCGAGAAAAATATTCTCGTAGGCGTTTTTATGGTCATCCAGGGAAAGGTCCTGATATACAGTGCGTATACCCAAGTCTATAGCTTTTTTTACCGTCAAAGCACTGTAGCTTTCCTCTCCTGTTTTTATAATTCCCCTGTCAGGCTTTATAAAGCCCGACAGGATCTTTACAAGAGTTGATTTTCCTGAACCGTTGTCACCGATAACAGCGGTTATGCTGTTTTCATAGACCTCTATAGTCGCGTCTCTCAGAGCCTCGATACGGTTAAAGCTTTTTGATATGTGTTCAGCTGAAAGGAGCCTCTTTTTTGTCATTCCTGTTATTTACCCTTTTTAGGCATGAATCCTATTATGAAAGTTACGATAATGCACACGATAAGAGTTATCTTACCCGCATTTCCGGGTCCTCCTACAGCGTCTGCCGAGGCAGCCGAAGCGGCAAGTCCGAAGTTATGGCAGAATGCGGCTCCCACAAAGAGTCCCAGGAAGGTAACTGCCGCGTCGGAGGAGCCTTGTCCTGCAAGGATTATCTGACGCAGAGGGCATCCGCCTGCAAGGACTCCCGCAAAGCCTACAGTGTAAAGGCCGAGGAAGTTCCATAAATGCTGAGAATGAGCGACAGGCTGTCCTGAGAATCCCAACGCAAACTTTCCGAGGGCGAGATTTCCCAAGAGCATCACAACAAAGAAGCCTGCAAGTATTGCGAAGAGATCCATATTTCCCATAAGGATAACGTCTCTGAAGCCTCCGATAGTGCACATTCTTATCCTCTGTGCCACAACTCCGAATATAAGTCCCGCCAAGAGAGCAAGTATGACAGGCGCGTGCATTGATCCGGGGCCTGACTCACTAAAGGCAAACAGTGCGGGCACAAATACCGAGAGTGCGAAAAGAAGCACCCAAGCTATAGGAAGGACAGCTCCGGAAAGGGCTGAGGTCTCATGGGACCTTCCCAGCGAGAAGCCCCTCTTCAAGGCTAAGGTTCCTGTGAATATGCCGGCTACAAAGCCTACAGCTCCCACATATGCGTTCAGATCTCCCGCAGCCATACGTATTATCATTCTGAGAGGGCAGCCCAAGAACACAAGGGCTCCGACCATCATTATGAATCCCAGTATGAACCTTATCATAGGTGAGGAACCTGCTGTGGAGCGATACTCCTTCGTTGCCAAGGATATGATAAATGCTCCCAGAAGAAGTCCCGCGATCTCAGGCCTCATATACTGAACGATAGCAGCCTGATGGAGCTTCATAGCTCCTGCCGAATCACGTATGAAGCAGGCAATACAAAACGCCATATTGCCGGGGTTTCCTGTCGCTGCAAGGATAACCGCAAGCACACCAAGAATTGCTCCCGAGATAAGGAGCGTTGTCTTATTTTTTGCTAAATCCATCTCTTTTTCCCCTTTTCATTTTATTATTTACCCGGGTTTGTCTGACATTTTGTAATTTATCACCCAAAAAAACCCGTGTCAAGGAAGCTAAAATTGTATAGTTTGCCCTGAAATGTTAAAATTTTATGCAACTTTTTACAAATCTGTAACTTTCTGTAAATCAGTTTTTCAAAAGGCCTGAAATGAGTATTCTTTAAAGCATTATTTGACTTTTTTTGAAGTTTTAAAACCTTGGATTTTCTGAAAATTTCGGCATGTTAAATCTATCGTTTTTTATTAAGATAAAATTAATATCCGGGGATTTGACATAGCTTCTTACTTGTCATATATTATAGAAAAAAGGAAAGGGGAAGGACAAAGCCTCGATATGATTCGATGGCCTTCGTCCGAATAAGAGTATGAAAAGAAGAAGTATCGGGCTGTGTATTTTGTTCAGCATCATCACCTGCGGCATTTATGCCTTATACTGGCTCTATTGCTTGGCTGACGGGGTAAACAGTCTTGAACCTGAAGGGAAGCAGACCTCTCCCGGAATGGTTCTTCTCTTCTCGATAATCACCTGCGGTATATACACTCTCTACTGGTACTACCGCGCAGGCGAGAAGATAAACAGGCTCCATCAGAGAAATAACGATCCTTCGGGAAGCCTTCACATCCTCTATCTCGTTCTCGGAATATTCGGTCTCGGCATAGTCAACTATGCTCTCATCCAGTCCGAGCTCAACAAGATAGCAGACAGAGATACTCTCGGCAATGTGCAGTAAGCCTTCTCGGAAAAATGAGCTTCAAAAAAAGAGAGCCGGGCAGCTTATGAAAATAGGCTGCCTGCTTTTATTATGCGGAGTTTCCTATTATATTTTCATCTCTGTTACGGGATTGGCTATCCCCTGTCCCTTCCACGCCCTTACAGGCCTCAAATGCCCCGGCTGCGGAGTTACCACCATGTTCATGGCCCTCGTAGAGGGAAATATCTGTAAGGCCCTTCGAGCGAATATAGTCCTTTTCGCATCGTCTCCGGTGATAATATATCTCGTGCTTCACAGCGCATACCGCTATGTACGTTTTGGATATAACGGCGAGAGTAAGGCTGACAGTATCATCGTAGCTGCTCTTATTATAATTTTCATTTTGTGGGGAATTTTAAGAAACTTTCTTTCTGTATGATGATATCTTTTTGGCTTCTAAGAATATTGCCGAAGATAAGATAGATTTTTATACAGGCAACGAAATCTGAGGTGGATTTTGACTTGAAGTTTTTCATAATGATAAAGAAGCCTTTATCATTTCCTTTTGAAATTCATCTACAAGATTTATTATAGATTTGTATTCCTTCGGATATTCTCTTCTGAAATCAGATATGGCCCTACTTAGTTGTCCCTTATTTATAATCATCTGTTTATGAGTCCTTACATACGATATGCAGGATAATCCGGAAAAAGTATAAACCGCAGGATCTATCTTAAAATCATACTTTGCACTCAGATGCTGTCGTTGTGTTACCCTTGATACCGGAAGAATTATATAATCACTTTCATCTGCCTGACCTATTATCATTACCGGCCTGCCCTTATAGGCCATTCGATTATTTTTGTTATCATAAAACTGCATGGCAGCAGTGTAGAGCATACCTATCATGGCGTTACCTCTATATCTTCAAATTCATCATAATACATATCCCAGATAGGATCATAGGGACGTACCTTCTTCGCATCCTCCTTAATGTCTTCAATCTTTAACTCTACGCTTCCGTTTTCATCGGAGAGTAAGCCTTTTCTCGAGTTTTTCCATGATATCTCATCATGTGACATTTTGCTGAGCTTCCATGACTCAAGAGCGCCATACTGAGCGATGATGCTTCTTACTATGTAGGCATTTTCCGCGGACAGCTCGTTTACAGAATCAATATACATCCCGTCTTTCGTGTAGCAGGCCCTGACATCTCTTGAAACAGGCCCATATTTCCAGCCCTCGAATTTTTCTTCAAACATCGGAGAGTTTAAAATGGCAAAGGACTCTCTCTGCACGAAATAAAGCAGCTTATGAAGCTTCATCTCATCTATTATTTCTCCGGACTCCGCTTCGTACTCGTCAAATATATACTGAGCAACATCTACGATTCTTTCCATATCTTTACCTCCTTCTATTTAATGATATTATAATTATACCATAGCCACGACTCTATAGACAATCCGGTGAGAAAAAAACAGCCGAGCGCTTTTTAAACGCTCGGCATCTCTGATCAAAGGCGGGAAATCAGTCCTCTACCTTAACTATCTCTCTCTTGTTGTAGCTTCCGCAGCTCTTGCACAACATGTGTGGCATAACAAGTGCGCCGCTCTTTCTGCTCTTTACCAGATTGGGTGCGCTGATCTTCCAGTTAGCTCTGCGGCTGTCTCTTCTGGCTTTTGATGATTTATTCTTAGGACAGATTGACATGTCTACACCTCCTTTTTCTTAAGCTTTAGTTTTAAGCTCAATCGGAAAAGCCCGTTCCAGTCGATTCCGTTTTGAAACAACTTTAGATATTATACATAGCTGCCTCGGTATTGTCAACTATAACTTGGGCTTTTCCGTCAATTTCTGCCTAAATACGGCTTTATGTTGAGTAAGGCTCCGAATC
>CALWLK010000006.1 GCA_944381505.1 uncultured Lachnospiraceae bacterium | reverse complement strand
TGGGAAATTTTTGCAGTCCCCGTAAATAAAACATTTTGTTTATAAGGTTCAAGTCCTTTTTATCTTCTACTTGCTTTTTTTAAGAATGATATTATAATGTAAATTGAGGGAAAAAGTGAGGGAAATTATTCTCACAATCTTTATATAATGGCTTAAAATAAAGAGTTTTTACAAATTTTAGATTAGGTCTGCAACACCCTGATCACCGGTTCAAATCCGGTCGTCGCCTTTTAAGGAACCGATACTGTCGGTTCCTTTTTTTCATCTCCTTCTTTAAATACCTCGTACATCGTTTCAATGCAGATATTTTTATTCTCCTCATATATATCCTCTATCTGCCAAGGTTCCACAGGGGACCTTCCCTTTCCCACCTCTATGGTAAGGCTCGGTATCCCCTCCTTCAATATGGCCCAGTCCTTGTAGCCTCCCTGATCGAGGCTCTCATAGTCTGAGTCTATAAAATACCCTGTCTCCCTCGACGCCATCTCGGCAAAGTCAAATGAAATGTCCTTAAGCTCCCCCTCCTGCTTATAATACCAATATATCACCTCTCCCTGAGTGTGATAGCTTATGGTCCTGTCAAATTTCTTCTCTCGGGTGAGCTCTGCCAGAGCCCGGGCCTCCTCCTCGGATTCGGGATACTCGCCCTTATAATGATCTGCCGAGGGCCGGTACACTCCATCGTCGTACTCCTCCCAATCAGCGTCAAAATTTCTGTTGAGATCAACGCCCCTTGCATTGGCCTTCCACTGATTGAAATATTCCGCGGGATCCTTCGCCCCGTCCGCCTCATAGATTTCCTCTACCCTCCGAAGAGTCTCCTCCTTCCTCATGGCCTCCGGGCCGTATTGGCACAGAGTGACCCCGTCGGGGTTTACCATGGGAACGAAATACACCTCCACCGACTCAAGCATCTCAGAAAGGGGTGAATCCTTATAGCTCTCCCCCTCCTTTGCCCCGGACAAAAGATCTCTAAGCTGCAGCATGACGAGCTGAGTTGAGATATATTCCCGTCCGTGTATTGCTGCTGTTATCAAAACCTTTTTGTCGGCCTCCCGGTTTCCCACCGAAACCAAGGGCAGCTGTCTGCCGTCCGAAGTGCTCCCGAGAGAAGTGATACTCAGAGGGACCTCCCCTGCATATTCCTTTTTCAGAGAATTGAGGTCTGTTATAAGCTCATCGTATGAATACATCTTACTGTTATCAAAACAGTACCCCCTGCTGAAAGCCGCTGCAAATGCGTCTATGCTCCCTGATAAAATCATTGCCGCCCCCAAGGCCGCAAACCCGGCTTTCCGAATCGTTTTCATATCTTCTTCCCCTGCAAATTGAAATTATATAAATACATTATACCTGCGCTATTGCAAAAAAACAGCCCCGACCTTTGGGTCCGGAGCTGTTTTGAAGCTTTTATATTAAAATTTATCTTCCTACTTTTGCAGTCTTTATTTACGCGAGGGCTTGAGACAGATCCCTCACATGGGGCTTTACCTCTCCCTCTATGTAGGACTCAAGGAAGCCCTTCATGCTGTTTCTTCCGTAGCGGTTTCCGTGGACTATCTGAGCAAATCTGTTTACAGCCTTGTCCACCTCGTCATTTACTATTACGTAATCGTAGAGATTCGCACATTCTATCTCCTCTCCCGCTATCTGAAGGAGATTTCCGACGGTCTTCTCGTCGTAGTATCCTGTCTTTACCAGTCTGGCCTCCAGCTCATCCCAGGAGGGAGGAAGGATAAACACGAGCGTTGCGTCAGGACAGAGAGTTTTCACCTTCATGGCTCCCACCACATCTATGTCCAAAATAACGTTTCTGCCCTCCCTGCGGGCGTCCTCCACCGCCTTCTTGGGAGTTCCGTAGGCGTTATTGTTGAAGTAGCCGTACTCCAGCATCTGCCCTGTCCTTATCATTCTTTCAAATTCTGTGAGAGAAAGGAAATAATAATCCCTTCCGTCCACCTCGTCAGGGCGTTTCTCTCTGGTGGTGGCGGAAACACATATCATGGCGTTGGGGTGTTCGCTGAGATATTTCTTTATGACTGTGCTCTTCCCTGCGCCTTCAGGTCCTGAAACAACTATGAGCTGTCCGTGCTCGGCTATCTTTTCAAAATATTCCTTCTTCATGCGTTTTCTCTCCTTTTATCAGATTTTAAAAATTGTTTTTTAATAAATACAATCTGATTGTAATGGATAATATATACAATGTCAACAAATTTCATTTATTTTTAAGGAATATTTTTGTATATTATAGATAGAATTTTAACAAACCTGTCTATACTTAATCAAAGAGTCCGGTCTGAAAACACTTTTTCGGCCTGTCACAGCTTTGTTCTGACGTCATTTATCTTTATATACTCGCTGACAGGTATCAGCAGATACTTCCTTCCGTCTATGGTCCTCTCCTCAATATCGGAGGCGATCTCGGGCTCCGCCTTTATCTCCACGTTCCCCGTCTTTATGATAACCGCCTTCCTGTTTATCAGGTTTTCCGCAGGTATCTTTTCATTCCCCGAAAGCTTCTCCTCATAGCTCTTTTCAAAGCCCGAAAGGACCTCCTCCGGCACTCCGCTGTCGGAGAGTATGTTCTTAAGCTCCTCTCCGGTTATATTTTTCTTGTAATCCTCCTCGCAGTCGGCCCTTCTCCCCAGCTCTCCGTATATGTCTGTGACTGTCTCCGGGCTGCATTTGCCCGCTATAGTCTCCTCCAGAAGCTCTGTCACTGCGGCCTTCTGCTTCTTTGCCGAGAGAGGCACAGAGCAGTCAAACATATTCTTCAAAAGCTCCGCCACAGCCGAGTCATCCTTTTTCAGATACAAAAGCAGCTCGTGATCGTCCGTATATCTCTCATTGAAGGAGGGGAACATCATGGCGGACAAGGGATCCCCCACCACCCAATCCGTCATCCTGGTCTCTATGTTGTTCTTGTCCTCGTTGTAGAAAAGGCCTTCCTTCGAGAGCTTCACAGGGCAGATTATGATGTTTATAAATCTGTGTATATAGTCTGACGCATCCTCAAGCTCGCTTCCGTCCGAGGCCTTTCCGGGCACATCGTAAGCGCTGTTAACGAGAAATATCAGGTAGTTCTCCCCATAAGGAAAACGCTCTATTATAGCGTCGTAAAACTCATCTATGACACTGTCGTCAGACAATGCCGAATCGTTTAGCCTTCTCAAAAGCTCGTACATGGGAAGCTTCTCCCTTGCAGCCTTTACGAGATCCAGATTAAAAAGGCTCCCATCGATCTTTCCTGAGAGAGATTTTCTTATGAGAGACGTATATCTGTTTTCCTCTTTCTCCTCCAATGCGGCAAACAGATTTTTATATACAAGAAGTTTTCTCTTTTCATGATTTACATAGCAGCCGCAGAGCTTTGATATTATTCCATAGCTCGTGACCGCCTTTCTTATCTCAGAGACTTCTTTTTTATCCATTTACGTAGTCCTCCCTCACATCGCAGTATACAAGGTCCTCAAAGGTCTGCCTCCTTACAACCTGCCTTGCCTTGCCCTTATAGGTAAATACTATGGCAGGCTTCGGAAGCTGATTATAATTGCTTGACATGGTGTAGTGATATGCCCCTGTGGAAAAGACAGCCAAAATATCCCCGTAGTTTACCTTGGGAAGCTTTATCTCATCTATAAGCACATCCCCCGACTCGCATATCTTTCCCGTCACTCTCACCGTCTCCACAGGCTCCTCCTCGGCTCTGTTTGCAAGGAGGGCTTCATACTTTGCTCCGTAGAGAGCGGTCCTTATATTGTCGGACATTCCGCCGTCAACGCTCACATATTTCCTTATTCCGGGGATGTCCTTTACAGCTCCCACAGTGTAGAGTGTTATTCCCGCATTTCCGACCACATAGCGTCCGGGCTCTATCAGAACCATGGGGCGCTGCCATCCTCTTTTCTCGAAGCCCTCTGTTATAACCTTCATTATCCTCTCGGTAATGCTGACAAAGTCCATGGGCCTGTCCTCATGAGTATAGGCGATACCGTAGCCTCCCCCTGCATTGAGCTTTGAGATGACCACTCCGAACTTTTCATATATCTCATAGGATATCTCCACAAACTTCTCCATGGCCTCCTCATACTTTTCAAGCTCAAATACCTGAGAGCCTATGTGGGCGTGTATGCCCTCAAATACTATATTCCTTGAGTTGAGAATGAGCTCTATCGCCTTAAAATGGGATCCGTCATGGGTTGAAAATCCGAATTTGGTGTCTGTGGCCGCAGTCATTATGTACTTATGGCCTCCGGCCTCTATTCCGGGAGTGACCCTCACAGTGGCATAGACAGGCTTTGAGGCAAGCTTTTCTATGAGCTCTATCTCATAAAAATTGTCCACCACAAAGTGAGTCACATTGTGCTCCACCGCATACTCTATCTCCGAGGGAAGCTTGTTATTGCCGTGGAAATATATCTTTTGGGGGTCAAATCCGGCCCTCAGAGCTATGGATATCTCCCCTGCGCTGACACAGTCTATTCCAATGCCATACTCCGAGGCCAGCCTGTAGATCTCAAGACAGCTGAAGGCCTTGGAGGCAAAAAGTGGCAGTACATTATCAAATTTGTCCATAAACTCGGTCTTCAGCTCATTCATCTGATGCCTTATATGTCCCTCACTCATTACGTAAAGGGGCGTCCCGTACTTTTCGGCAAGCGCGGTCGCTCTGACATCGTCAATATAGAGCTCATTATTCTTAACAGTTGCAAAAGGTGTCTGTATTATCATTGATGTCCTCCTGAAGTAAAAACCCGTACAACAAATGCGCATATCTCATAATACAATAAAACAAAAAACTCTGAAATCACTTTTTGCGAATTTCAGAGTTTTTTATGACGACAACGGGCTTTCGATCCCCGGCAACAGCTGGAGGTTATACCTGCGCAAAAAAACTTGTATAATACCCTTATACATAATATTATAATATCTGAACCGAACCGGAGCTTAAGGGGGTGAAGATCATATTCACATGGTTAAAATAAATTATGCGATGTATTAATGTTTCATTTTTCAGGTAAAGGAGGTAGAGCTTTATGCAGAACAGAATGAAAACACATCAGCTTCAGAAGGTTGAGATAGGATCCCTAATAGATAAGTGCCCTGTGGGAGTCCTTGCCACCGTAAATACTGACGGCACCCCTACTGTGTTCCGGTACATTTCGCCTGTCACAAGAATGCCGTCATAGTTCATGGACTTCCAGCAGGTCAAAAGATCGAAAATATAAAGGCAAATCCCTCTGTTTGTCTCTCCGCCTATGAAATGCAGGGACTCATACTCCCTGAGAACAAAAATCCCTGCAGTACAAACACAGCCTATATAAGTGTGGTCATAAAGGGCAAGGCATCTCTTTTGGATGATCTTTGCGAGAAAACCGAGGCACTTAAGTCCATCGTTTCCAAATACACCCCTCAGCTTGCAGAAAATGAGATGCCCGAGAAGGCTGTGAAAGCCACCGCAGTGATAAGGATAGAAATTGAGGAGATTACAGGCAAATATTACAATTAAGATAAAGAAATTAAGATAAAGAGACAGGGCCTGCTGTGCTCTCAGGCACGCATATCTCAATAATATGCAGAAAGGAGAGCACAGCCGTTTCTGAATTTTCAAAGTCTTACAACGGGCTGATTTTACCCGTGATAAAAATCAGTCATGGTGAAAACTGTTTTAGCATTGAAGGAGTTATATCCGTAGCTTTTAAATTGTTTTTTTTAATAAAAGCTGCATATCCTCGGAAATCAAACTTTGGAATTTTAATGGGAGTATATATATCATTTTTTTCAAGATAGCTATCTACGACTTTCTGAGTATTATCAAAGTTCTTCGTTGCTCCACTCATAATTATACACCTCTCTTGGTTTTGAAGTTACCTCATCACTTAACATGAACCTGAATGGATTATTGTTGATTGCAGGAAGCGGGTAGGCCCAAAAATGCTCTAAATAGTAATGATATAAAGCTTCATCTATGGCTTCGCCATAAACAAAACCATCATAGCCTTTTTTGACTGATAATTCAGAAGCTATCGCAAACAAATGTCCTCCAACTCCGGAAAACTTTTGTTTCTTATACTTCCATACATTGTTCTGTGGCGCTGTGCATGCCCATACTATATTGACAGCTTTGTTTTCATCATCGAAGCGTATTGCTATCAATCCTTGAATATCTACCGTCCCTTTGAGAACGAGAGCATATATTTCTGTAGTGTCATCAAATTTTCCCCAGTTAATATACCAACCTGTGCGTTTATTGAATTTTGAAAGGAAACTCTTACGTCTTAAACGTACAACCTCGGTTTCATATATTTCCCCTGTCTCCACATCTTTTAGACAAGGAATTATCTCATCAATAATGAAAGTGATCATTTGCTGCTCCTACATTTAAAAACATACACTTAGATAACGGCGCTTTCAGACCTGATAAAAGGCACATCCTTTATATAGTCAGAGGAAAGGATGTCAAGCAGGCGGCAGGCAGATCCTGTAGGATGGTTGGTTCCCTTTTCCCATGCTTCCACAGTTTTGGGAGATACACCCATATAATTGGCAAATACCGCCTGAGTCATGCCCGCATGAGTACGAATTGCCTTGATCTCACTTTTGTTATAGCGCTTTACAGGCTCAATGATAAAGGTGCGCGACCTTGCCCTTTCTTGGCCTCTTTCAAATTGTACCGCCTCATTTAATCCTGTAACAAGATCATTGAAAAGCTCACTCATTATCCTTTTCTCCTTTCCGCATCCCTTCCTTCAGTTATGTCACTAAAGCCTTCAAGGCTGCCTTTTTTCTCAAAACATTATACCCTATTTTATAGGGAAAAACAAGCCTTTAATCATCAGATGCCAATTCCGCAAGCCTTGAAAACGCCACTATAAACCATTCATAATCATCTTCATCCATTGGAGCCATATTCCAGTGGTTGAAGTACCGCCACCGGCTGTATATGGCGTTTCCCAAGGGCTGTATGTCTATTTGATCCAGTGTCTTTTTTAGTGAAGCTGTATCCTTTAACGCTCCTGAAGTTGGAAACGCTTCATCAAGTGACCTGCCGCAATCCATATCAAATCCAAGGTCTTTTAATCCGTCACCGACAAAAAAGATAAACCTCTTAAAGATTTGAAACTATATCCTGATAGCGTTTCATCAGAAACGCTACACAGGCGGCTTCGCTGTTATATTCAGGGTCTCCATTTTTTATGCCATATGCTGCCATGACAGCAGCGTCATTTTTCTGATGAGCGGTCTTAAGTTCGGGAGGCATCACAAGCGGATCATAAAGATCGGCAAGACTGCTGTCAGGATAAAGCTCCCTTGCGTCAAGAATAGCCTTTGCAGTCTGTTCAATGCGCTGTTTCTGTTCTTCCGTAGGGGTGGGCCAGGGGAAGTTGTTGTATACGATATCCTTTGAATATCTGTAGTCACTTTTTAATCTACCGCAGACAGTCCTCATCCAAGCCATGTGAACATTTGATGTCAGTATGCCAAAGTGGTATAAGTTTGTTTCAGGAATGATTTGAACAGCATCATTAACAATTATATCTTGTGAAACAAACCCAAAAGGAACATATCTTCTATTTTCTGAAGAATGCCTCGGAACAATAATATAATCCGATTTTGGATGACGAATTTCCTGGAACAATGTAGGTGTTTCAGCACTTTTTCTGGTTGCTGCTTTAGTACTGTTCAGTCGAAATCTTCTTACACACTCTACTCGTTCTGATATGAATTTTGATTTTCTGATTTCTGTGGGAGAAGCATTAACAAGCCATAAACAATATCTCTCTTTATTGTTTATATACTCTGTAGAACCATATATTTTCCGAATATATTTAGCAATAAACGGCTCATTTTTTATTGCTTCTACTTTTTCCTCTGGTGTCAAGAAGAAATATCCGCCATCAGTTGGCTTATTTCCATATATCATTTCAGGAACATTACAAATAGGAGTTTTGATGCTTTCTATAAATATGTCTAATGCATCCAGAAGATAGGCATTGATATTGTTGGCAACCTGATACCTGTCCGAATCAAATAGTATTTTGGGTCTTTCATTTTGTGAAGTACCGAATCCTATTATCACGCAGTGTACATGAGCTTTGATACTCGCCTCACTGTCCCATCTAAATGTCCTATAGGCAAAGTCAATATGGATGCCGAATCTATCATATAAAGGTTTCCATACTCCTGCGACCTGCTCGCCTTGAGTAATAGAGTTTGTTGAAACAAGGGCTGTTCTTATATTTGTGCCTTTCATCAGTTCTGAAGCTTTCCAGTACCAACCTGACACATAATCTATCTTACCTGCAGTTTTATAAGGCTTTCCTTTTTCGTCTACATATATGGAAAGGATATCTGCTTTTTGTTCTTTGCTTTGCAATGAGTAGCCCACAAACGGCGGATTACCCATAATATAGTTAAGCTTATCCTTAGGAACGACGCTTTCCCAGTCAAGACGCAGAGCATTGCCTTCAATGATGTTGGCATTGGTTTTAAGGGGCAGGAAATCAAGATTTTCATGTATGATATTTTCCGTTTCCTGCATCATCTGGCTTTCTGCGATCCACAGGGCAGTCTTTGCGACGGTCACGGCAAAATCATTGATCTCAATTCCATAAAACCGGCTGATGGATACCTTTATAGGCTCAAAACCACCACCAAGGCCGCCGAAGGTCATCTGTCCCTCGGTCTGCCCTTTTTCGGCATTTATAAGCTCCTGAATGACCTTATTTTCAAGTCTGCGGAGAGATAGATAAGTTTCAGTAAGAAAGTTTCCGCTGCCACAGGCGGGATCTAAAAATGTAAGCGTAGAGAGCTTTTCCTGAAAGGCTTTAAGCTTCTGCGTTTTGGTCCGTATGACCTTTATGGCTCTGATCTCATCAAATTCTTCATTTAGATCATCCAGAAACAGGGGATCTATGACCTTATGGATATTTTCAATAGAAGTATAGTGCATACCGCCTGAGCGTCGTGTCTCGGGATTCAGGGTGCTTTCAAATACAGCTCCGAAGATCGTGGGGCTGATCTCGCTCCAGTTAAAGCCCGCACTGGCCTTTGAGAGTATCAGATCGACTATCGTTTCGTTAAATCGGGGGATCTCTATATCCTCATCGGCAAACAGGCCGCCATTGACATAAGGAAAGGCCGCAAGGTCATCATCCATGTATGGATCCCTGTCTTCCTCCTTGGTGTCAAGGACTTTAAACAGCTCGATCAAAACAGGCCTTACGTCATTTATATCCTTATCTGCTATACTTTTTATATATTTATGGAAATATCCGTAAGAGCCGAATATGCCTGCATCCTCAGCATAAAGGCAGAATACGATACGGACACAGAGCTTGTTGAGACTCTTAAGGCTTTCAGGATCATCGGAGTTTTTGTACTGCTTAAGAAGCTCATCATAAAGCTCGCCTACAAGCTCTCCTGCCGTCAGGGAGACTTCCATTTCCCGCTTCAGGTTATCATTTTCTTTATTTACAAGAAAATCAAGCAGGTAACAGTCGCGCTCTAGATCTTTAAGATCTACGATCTCGGGAGTGCTGCCTGTCTTTTCCATATCGTAGATGTGGAACGTGGCAAAATTGCAGACTACCACCCAGCGCGGACGTTTTGAGTAAGGTAATACCATAGAATAACGCTGCGCCTGTTCAAAGGGTGTCAGTTTTGAACCGTCAGACTGCTTTATGGGCTTCAACAAGTCCTTCCCCAGCCCCTTCTGCTCAATAAGCACATGAGTATTTTCTATATATCCGTCTATGAAGCTGGTATGGTCAAGAGCTACCTGATCTTCAAAGCTGATATACTTTTCAGGTTCCTCTACTTCATAAACTTTCTGTAAAAGAGTAAGCCAAAATGCCTGACTCTCGCCCTTCTCATAGCCTCTACCTTTCCATTCATCGGCAAACTTTTTTGCAGCCGCTTTTTGATCCTTTACACTTATCATTGCTCTATTTGTTTCCTTTGAAAAACTTAATGAAATTATTCTACCATTTTTACCATGGCGATACAATTCCAACAGGGAAATATTGCCAATTTCCTCTGATCGCATACTCGAAAAAACCGTTTCATTATCGGTAATCCTGATTTTAACAAAGTATAATCTCTGTTAGCGAATAACCGGCGTGTCCGATTACAGATATCTCCGGGAGAGATTCCAAGATGATTTTATATAAGAGAGTTTGTTATTATTTGGGCTAAAATTGGTCTAACAGCCATTTTTAGTATAAAAAATGATGGTTTTACAAAAAATGAAAAAGCCCTAAAACCTAAGTATACTTAGATTTTAAGGCTATTATGACGCCAACGGGAATCGAAGCTTTTATGAGCTCTGAAACCCGCGTAAAATAAGGCTCTCAGAAGCGCATATCTCAATAATATGCAAATAATATGCAGAAAGGAGAGCACAGCCGTTTCTAAATC
>CALWLK010000005.1 GCA_944381505.1 uncultured Lachnospiraceae bacterium | reverse complement strand
GGGCAATAGCCGCAGCCGACACTGTGTAAAAAAACAGGGCTCCGGGACATATGTTGCCTCCCCCTCATTCGAGGGAGACTACCTGCGTTTCTACTTTCCTGAAGAATTCGGAGGAAGACATGAGCTTCTGGAAATATCAAAAAAGGGATGCTCATCCTCTGTTGCGGAGGCTTTAGGAATAGCCCATGGTGAGGCTGTCACAGAATTATATCGATTGAGATATTTCAATAACGAGACCGAGCCTTCCGTAC
Organism: uncultured Lachnospiraceae bacterium; assembly: GCA_944381505.1. Lineage (GTDB taxonomy): Bacteria > Bacillota > Clostridia > Lachnospirales > Lachnospiraceae > Avilachnospira. The sequence goes on along the minus strand of CALWLK010000005.1, from coordinate 13,649 downwards.
TGGAAAAGTCTTATTTAAAAAAAGAGCTCTATGAAAAACTGAAGGAGCAGGATCTCAATCAGAAGATTTACGATGTGCTTGAGAATGAGCTGGGCATAAAATTGGTAAAATCCCGCAATGTTATCGAGCCTGTCCTTCCCTCAAAGCTTGAGGCTAATTATTTAAAAATAAATACTGATATGCCGGTAATGCTGCTGTCAAGAGTTTGTTACACATACAATGACAGCCCTGTTATACTCACAAAAAGCTTAGTCAGAGCCGACAAATGTAAGTTATTGATCATAAATTAATTTTCTTTTTCAGGTCCTCTATCTCCTCTTTTGAGGGCATCTCCCCCGAAAAGGCTCCTGCGCTTCCCGCGGCTATGCCATAGATGAAGGCATCTTCGCAGCATCCGGAGCTGAGATATCCGTATAGGAAGCCTGCAACCATTGAATCTCCGGCGCCCACAGCGTTTACAAGCCTCCCCTCGGGGGCTTTTTTTCTGTGTAAGATCCCGTCTTCATCAACGAGCAGGGCTCCGTCTCTTCCCATTGATATAAGGACATTTCGGGCTCCCTGATCACGAAGCCTTAAAGCGCAGTCTTTTATCTCCTCCTCCGAGGACAGCCTTCTTCCGAATATCTCCTCCAATTCATGAAGATTCGGCTTTATCAGAAAGGGCCTGTACCCAAGGGTATTTGTGAGGAGCTTTCCCGAAGCATCCACCGCCACCCTGACATTCTTGTCCGACAGCCTTATCATAAAGTCTCTGTATATGGAATCAGGCAGAGAATTCTGTACGCTTCCCGCCAGCACCAAAATGTCCCCGTCGCAGAGGGAGTCAAGCTTCATTGAGAGCTTCCCAAGGCTCTCCTCATCAGGGTCAGGGCCCTTACCGTTTATCTCTGTGCCCTCCATATTCCTTATCTTTACATTTATCCTTGATATGCCCTTTTTGAGCTCTATAAAATCTGTGAACAGCCCGCTCTCCTTTAGGCGCCTCTCTATCTCCTTCCCGGTAAAGCCCGCGATAAATCCCAGAGCCACTGTATCAAGCCCCAGATTTTTTAAAACTATAGAGACATTTATCCCTTTTCCTCCGGGGAGTATCTTCTCGGTCTCTGTCCTGTTTGTAAATCCCTGCTTGAATTCAGGCACGGACACTATGTAATCCAATGCCGGGTTAAAGGTTACTGTATATATCATTTTCAGGTCTCCGTGATATTATTTAAAACTGATTCGGCAACATTTTTTACATTATACTACATTTTATATCAAAAATGCTCCTGTTTTTCAGCATTTGAAATATTGACAATTTTTAGACAATTATTTAATATCTTCTTGACTGAATTTAATACAATGGAGGTACACCGGATATGGACAGCTTAAGCTTTTTGTGGGAAGGCATAACAGCCGTCACCCCGCAGCAATTTATCATGTATGTGGTGGGCATAGCCCTCATCTTTCTGGCAATAAAAAAGGGCTATGAGCCCTCCCTGCTCCTTCCTATGGGCTTTGGGGCCATCCTTGTGAATCTGCCCATGTCTGCGGCCATAAATCAGACCATGGCGGGAGTCGGAGAGACCCACGGAATAATCCAGTGGCTCTTTGAGACGGGCATAGAGGCCTCCGAGGCCTTCCCCCTCCTCCTCTTCATAGGCATAGGAGCCATGATAGATTTCGGCCCCCTTCTCTCTAATCCCAAGATGTTCCTCTTTGGCGCGGCAGCCCAATTCGGAATATTTTTCACAATAGTTTTTGCAGTGCTCCTCGGCTTTGACTTAAAGGACGCCGCCTCCATAGGAATAATCGGCGCCGCCGACGGCCCCACCTCCATTCTGGTATCACAGGTGCTGGACTCAAATTATATCGGGCCCATAGCTGTGGCGGCCTACTCCTACATGGCCCTCGTCCCTATAGTCCAGCCCTTTGCCATCAAGGCTGTGACCACACGCAAGGAGAGGCTCATAAGGATGCCCTATAACGAAAACAAGGTCTCAAAGGCCTCGAGGATAGCCTTTCCCATAATAGTCACCTTTATAGCGGGCTTTGTCGCTCCCGACTCCATCTCCCTCGTGGGAATGATAATGTTCGGAAACCTCATAAGAGAATGCGGATGCCTGAACACTCTGTCGCAGACGGCTCAGGACGGACTTGCAAACCTCATAACCCTTCTGCTCGGCATCACTATATCCTTCAGCATGAGGGCGGAGCAGTTCGTACAGCCCACCACCATACTTATAATGGCCCTGGGACTCTTTGCCTTTGTGTTTGACACTATAGGAGGGTGCCTTTTGGCAAAGCTCATAAATATCTTTTCAAAGAAAAAGATAAATCCCATGGTGGGAGCTGCGGGTATCTCCGCCTTCCCCATGTCCTCGAGAGTCATCCAGAAGCTTGGCATTGAGGAGGATCCCACCAACCATCTCCTCATGCACGCCGTGGGAGCAAACGTCTCGGGGCAGATAGCCTCGGCTGTTGCGGGAGGCATAATCCTTGGATTCTTCAGATAACCAAGTCCAAAAGAAAGGCGGTAAGATAAATGGATCAAAATCTCATTACAGCACTTAACATGATGTGGCAGGGGATGCTGGGCCTCTTTGTAGTGATGGGCCTCATAGCTCTCATAGTCCTGATAATGATAAAGACCGATAAATAAATCAAGTTCTCAAAACAGATCTGAGGCGTGAGCAGGCCTCTCTCGTGTCCTCCGGACTGCCGAAGGCCGAGAGTCGAAAATAGCCTTCGCCTGCCGCTCCGAAACCCACTCCGGGAGTTCCCACTACCTGCGCCCTGTTGAGCAGGAAGTCAAAGAACTCCCGGCTTTTCATATTGAAGGGACATTCCATCCAAATATAAGGTGAGTTATCGCCTCCGCAATACCACAAGCCCGAGTCGTCTATCGCTCTCATTATCTCCCTTGCGTTTTTTTTGTAGACGAGGATATTCTTCCGGATCTCCTGCTGTCCCTCCGGTGAGAACACGGCCTCACCTCCCCGCTGTATGATGTATGAAACTCCGTTGGTCTTTGTTGTCCTGTTCCTCCTCCACATTGCGTTAAGGCTCATGCCGTTCCTCTCAAGAGCCTTGGGGATTATGGTGTATCCGAGGCGTGTTCCGGTAAATCCGGCTGTCTTTGACAGGGAGCATATCTCTATGGCACATTCCCGGGCTCCCTCTATCTCAAAAATGCTTTTCGGAAGGCTGTCATCATCAATAAACGCCTCATAGGCGGCGTCAAAGATTATTACCGATCCTTTTGCCCGGGCAAAGTCCACCCAATCCCTCAAAAGCTCTCGTCCATATACCGCTCCCGTGGGGTTATTGGGAGAGCATATATATATCAATCCTGCGTCAAGTCTGCCCTCAGGTTCCGGAAGGAAATCTCTCTCCCTAACTGTTTTTAAGTGCTCTACCCTCCTTCCGGCCATTACACAGGCGTCATAGTAGGCCGGGTAGGCGGGCTCCGGCAAGAGGGCAGCTGTGCTTCTGTCAAAAAGGTCCTGTATATCTCCCAGCTCGTCAGAGGCCCCGCTTGAGATAAATACCTCGTCTGAGGAAAGCTCTATTCCCCTTTCCCCGTAATATCTTCTCACAGCCTCCCTGAGAAAATCAGCACCGCATTCCGGCATATATCCGTGAAAGCTCTCCCTAAAAGCCTGATCGTCAACAGCCCTGTGAAGTGCCTTTATCACTGTGCAGGGAAGCGGAAGCGACACGTCTCCTATGCCCAAGCGATATATATGCTCTCCCGGATGCTCCCTTTGGTATGTCCGCACCTTCTCTCCTATCTCCGCAAACAGATAGGATTCCTTCAAGTTTTTGTAATTCATGTTCATTGTCAGCATATGTCCGTCTCCCCCTCATATACAGTATTTGCAGGGCCTGTCATAGAAGCCCTGTAATCGCTGTCAATACATATGTCAAGCATGCCCCCGTCGAGCGTAGCCGATATGGAGCTGTTTAAATCGCAGAGCCCCTTCCTTGCGGCTGCTGCAGAGGCCGCGCAGGCCCCTGTGCCGCAGGCCAAAGTTACCCCGCTTCCTCTCTCCCATACCTTGACCCTGAGCTTATTTCGGGACACAGGCTGAACGAACTCCACATTTATTCCACCTATAAAGTCTACTTTATTTTCTATTAGTTTTCCCAATCTTTCCGGCATGACTTTATCTATATCGTCCACAAAGACCACTGCATGGGGATTTCCTACGGACACATAAGTATAGAGGATCTTTCTCTCCTCGACATTCAGCATGCGCTCCTCCGAGACCTCCGCGATCCCCATATCCACGGCCGCATTTTTTACCTTTCCTCCCTGAGCAAAGAGCCTTAGAGTCCTTATGCCCGAGAGGGTATCTATCCTGAGTACCCTCTTATCCGTATATCCCTTATCATACACATACTTTCCGACGCACCTTATTCCATTTCCGCACATCAGAGCCTCGCTGCCGTCTGCATTAAATATCCTCATGCTGAAATCAGCACTATCAGACTCGGATATGAATATCATCCCATCCGCCCCCGGTCCGAAATGTCTGTCGGAAAGCCGCCTCGAGAGCTCCGCCGCATTTTCAGGCACTTCGCCATAGACATAGAGATAATCGTTTCCCAAACCCTCCATCTTTGTAAAACGCATCTGTTGACCACCTTTCTTTTTATCCGTCTATCGTAGATATACCCATCGTCAGCTCCTCAAGCACGTCGAGAAGCATTTTTACCGTGTCCGGAGAGGTCATGATAGTTACATTGTTTTGAGCCGCACAGCGCCGTATCATAGCGCCGTCTCCGTAATGGTTTCCCGACAGCACCGCTCTTGTGTTTATGACATAGCTGACATAGCCTGAGCTTATGGAGTTGATGACGTCCTGCCTTCCCTCGCTTGGTTTTGCCAGCACTCTCGTCCTTATGCCGTGATCTTTCAGATATTTTCCCGTGAGAGTGGTGGCTTCGATATTGAATCCCATATCATAAAATCTCTTCACGAGGGGAAGTATCTCAGCCTTGTCCTCATCCGCCACGCTGACAAGTATGGTTCCGTAATTAGGGAGCTTGAGTCCCGAGGCGATCATGGCCTTATACATTGCTCTGTGCAGCTTTTTGTCGTAGCCTATGGCCTCTCCTGTGGATTTCATCTCGGGAGACAGATATGTGTCCATGCCCGAAAGCTTGGAGAAGGAAAAGGCCGGGACCTTCACATAAAACCGTGATCTCTCCCTCGGATAGAGCTCCGTGAAGCCCTGCTCTCTGAGGGATATTCCCAGACAGCATTTTACGGCTATATCCGCCAAGTCATACCCTGTAGCCTTTGAAAGGAAGGGAACCGTCCTTGAGGACCTGGGATTGACTTCAATAACATATACCTTCTCATCTTTATCCACTATATACTGTATATTGAAAAGCCCTATTATCCCTATCGCCGGCCCAAGCCTCCTTGTATAGTCCAATATTTTTCCTTTGACCGCCTCAGATATACTGTATGGCGGATAGACGCTTATGGAATCTCCCGAATGGACTCCTGTGCGCTCCACAAGCTCCATGATTCCCGGCACGAACACCTCCTTGCCGTCGCAGACGGCATCCACCTCTACCTCCTTGCCTCTTATATACTTATCCACCAGCACAGGCTCATCCCTGTTTATCTCACAGGCGGTTTTCAGATATCTGCGAAGCTCCTCCTCCTTCGCCACTATCTGCATTGCCCTGCCTCCGAGCACAAAGCCGGGGCGCACCAAAACAGGGTAGCCTATCTCCTCGGCGGCCTTTATGCCCTCCTCAACGCTCAGGACAGCTCTCCCTCGGGGCTGAGGGACGGACAGCTCGGAAAGCAGCTTCTCAAAGCTGTCTCTGTTTTCAGCCTTCTCTATTGCAGCACAGTCTGTGCCTATGATCCTCACTCCCCTTTCCGAAAGCGGGGCGGCGAGATTTACGGCGGTCTGTCCTCCGAGGGTGACTATAACTCCCTCCGGCTTTTCCAATTCAATAATGTTCATTATGTCTTCTGTGCAAAGAGGCTCAAAATAAAGCTTATCCGAGCAGTTATAATCTGTAGACACCGTCTCAGGGTTATTGTTGATGATAATTGCCTCATAGCCCTGGTTTTTTATAGTCTTTACTGCATGTACCGAGGAATAGTCAAATTCGATTCCTTGGCCTATACGTATCGGCCCTGCTCCCAAAACTATCACCTTTCTCTTTTCGGAAATGTGCGATTCATTCTCCTCCTCATAGCAGGAATAGAAGTAAGGGACATAGCTCTCAAACTCGGAGGCACAGGTATCTATCATCTTATACACGGGCATGATGCCCTCCTTACGGCGAAGAGAAAATATATCGGTCTCCGCTACTTTCCACAGCTCTCCTATGGTTTTGTCGCAAAAGCCCATCCGCTTTGCCTCCCTGAGGATATCGAGTTTTTCAGGATTCTCCTTAAGACGCTTCTCCATTGAGACTATGTTAAGCATTTTCCTTATAAAAAACCTGTCTATCCCCGTGGCAAGGCTTATCTCCTCCGGCTCCTTCCCCCTTCTTAACAGCTCCGCTATGGCATAAATCCTGTCGTATCTGCCCTCCGACGCATACTCCAAAAGCTCCCCCGTGGTTTTTCCATCATTTTCGGGGCTTCTGAGGCTGTAATGTCCTGTCTCAAGGGATCTCACAGCTTTAAGAAGGCTCTCCTCAAAGGTCCTTCCCACGCCCATAGTCTCTCCTGTGGCCTTCATATGTGTGGAGAGCCTGTTATCCGCATCGGGAAACTTGTCAAAAGGGAATCTCGGCATCTTTGTGACTACATAGTCGAGGGTGGGTTCAAAAGATGCGGGTGTGTTTTCAAGCCTTATCTCATCCAAGGTAAGGCCTATGCCTATCTTGGCCGATACCGAGGCTATGGGATATCCGCAGGCCTTTGAGGCGAGGGCCGAGGACCTTGATACCCTGGGATTCACCTCTATGACATAATAGTCGAAGGAATTGGGATCCAAGGCAAACTGGACATTGCAGCCCCCCTCTATCTTCAAGGCTCTGATTATTTTGAGAGCGCTCGTCCTAAGCATTTGATACTCTTTATTAGTCAGTGTCTGGGACGGGCATACGACTATGGAATCTCCGGTGTGGATACCTACCGGATCGATATTTTCCATGTTGCATACTGTGATGGCTGTGTCCCGGCTGTCCCTTATGACCTCGTATTCTATCTCTTTATAGCCCTTTACGCTTTTTTCTATCAAAACCTGCCCTATGGGAGACAGGGCCAAGGCGTTTTTCATTATTTCCGCGAATTCCTCATCATTTTCCGCAAAGCCTCCTCCTGTGCCTCCCAAGGTGAAGGCAGGCCTTAAAACTACAGGATATCCTATCCTGTGAGCTATCTTAGTCCCTCCCTCGATATCGGTTGCAATGTCCGAGGGAAGCACAGGCTCCGAGAGCCTTTCGCACAGCTCCTTGAAAAGCTCCCTGTCCTCAGCCTGTTCAATGCTTTCCGGCCTTGTTCCCAAAAGCTCTGTTTGGCATTCCTTAAGGACGCCTTTTTTCTCAAGCTCCATGCAGAGATTAAGTCCTGTCTGTCCGCCAAGCCCTGCAAGTATCCCGTCAGGGCGCTCGTGCCTCACTATCTTGGCAGCGTATTCCAAGGTCAAAGGCTCCATGTATACCTTGTCCGCTATTGACGTGTCTGTCATTATGGTGGCAGGGTTGGAATTGCAGAGCACCACCTCTATGCCCTCCTCTTTGAGGGCAAGGCAGGCCTGAGTCCCCGAGTAGTCAAATTCCGCAGCCTGTCCTATGACTATAGGGCCCGAGCCTATCAGGAGCACCTTTTTTATATCTGTCCTCTTAGGCATTTTTTCTTTCCTCCTCCATCAATTTGATAAAAGAATCGAACAGATATCCGCTGTCCAAAGGCCCCGGAGCGCTCTCCGGGTGATACTGCACTCCGAACACCCTGTCTCCTTCGCACTTTACGCCTTCGACGGTGTTGTCCAAAAGATTCACATGGGTGATGGCGAGAGGAGTCTTTTCAAGGCTCTTGGGATCCACGGCGTAGGAATGATTTTGAGAGGTGATCTCTATTTTCCCTGTCTCAAGGTTAAGCACAGGGTGATTGCCTCCTCGATGTCCGAATTTCAGCTTGTAGGTTTTCGCTCCGTAAGCCAGAGCTATTATCTGATTCCCAAGGCATATTCCGAAGATAGGACATGTCCCTATGAGCTTTCCTACTGTCTCAACTGTCTCTCTGACATCCTCAGGGTCTCCCGGACCGTTTGATATAAATATGCCGTCCGGATAAAGCTCCATGATGTCTTCCGCCCTTGTGTTCCAAGGAACCGCTATCACAGTAACTCCTCTGTCATTCAGAGAGCGCAGTATATTTTTTTTCATACCGCAATCTATAGCCGCTACTCTGTATCGCTCTTTGTCCGCCAAATATATCTTCACTGCCCTTTTGCTTACCCTTGATACCGCATCCCTCGGAATATCAGTCTCTTTAAGTATCTCAAGTCCCTTTTCCAAGGGCGTATCACAGTTTGCAATAAGGGCCTTGCGGTTTCCCTTATCCCTCACAGATCGCACAAGCCTCCTCGTATCTATCCCCTCTATCCCGGGGATACCGTATCTTTTCATCACGCTTCCCAAGCTTTCCACCGAGCGGAAGTTTGAAGGGCGGTCGTTATACTCCCTCACTATAAAAGCTCCTATAGCGGGAATATCCGACTCATAGTCCTCGTTGTTCATTCCGTAATTTCCTATAAGCGGGTAGGACATGACTACCGCTTGATACTTGTAGGAGGGATCCGACATTATCTCCTGATACCCTGTCATTGAGGTGTTGAATACAAGCTCCAACACTCTGCCGTCAGCCGGGGCTCCGAATCCGTATCCGAGATATTCTTCTCCGCTCTCCAAAATAAGTTTTCTGTCAGGCCTTCTCTCCATGCTGAATTCTCTCTCCTTATATTTATTCATTTTCGAGAGCTTAAGCTCTATTTTCCGCTGTCTCCGTAATTGGACAGGACTCTGGCCGAGGGATCATCCACCTTGCAGCCCTCCCAAGAGCTGTTCGGCATCCAAAAGCCCGCGATCATTTCCGCCTGTCCGGGATAGTATTTCTCAAATATCTCCCTATAAAGAAGGGACTCCTTTGTAAAGGGCTTTGCATAGTCGTACTTCTCAGCCCTTTTCCTGAACTCCTCGTCCGAATATACAGTTTCGGCATAGTTTTTAAGGTGATCCACCATAGAGTGTCCCACCGCATCTGAAAAGGCCGCCTTCTCCCGCCACAGTATGTCCTCCGGAAGATAGCCCATACCCTCGAAGGCGTGGCGCAGCAGATACTTCCCCTTTTTGTATCTGTTCAGCTTCATTTCAGAGTCCAAGGACATGACATATTTAACAAAATCAATATCTCCGAAGGGAACTCTGGCTTCAAGAGAGTTTACCGATATACAGCGGTCCGCTCTCAGCACGTCATACATGTGGAGCTCCCTCACTCTCTTTTCCGCTTCCCTCTGAAACTCCTCGGCAGAGGGCGCAAAGTCCGTATACTTGTAACCGAAAAGCTCGTCCGATACCTCCCCTGTAAGTATCACCCTTATATCCGTTCTCTCATGTATGGCTTTGCACACAAGGTACATCCCCACAGAGGCTCTGATCGTTGTGATATCATAGGTCCCGAGTATATATATGACCTTCTCCAGAGAGGAGATGACCTCCTTGGGGGTCATATACACCTCCTCATGTCTGCTCCCTATGAACTCTGCCGTCTCCCTCGCATATTTAAGATCTATGGCATCCTCGCTCATGCCTATGGCAAAGGTACGTATCGGCTCCTCTGAGCCTTTTTGGGCGATGGCGCATACCAAAGACGAATCAAGTCCCCCTGAAAGGAGAAAGCCTACCTTTGCATCCGAGACAAGCCTCTTTCTCACAGCGGCTGTAAGCTTCTCCCTTATGTTTTTGCAGGCCTCCTCAAGGCTGTCATGGCATACCTTATCGGGCCGCGATATGTCCATATATCGGTGAAAGGCTCCGTCCTTCCAAAAGCATCCCGGGGGAAAGGGCATTATCCTGTCACATATGCCTGTGAGGTTTTTAGGCTCGGAGGCAAAGACCATATTTCCGCTTTCATCTCTGCCGTAATAGAGAGGCCTTATGCCTATGGGATCCCTCGCCGCAATATATTCCCCTTTTTCTCCGTCATAGATCACCATGGCAAACTCGGCGTCAAGCATGGCAAACATATCTGTCCCGTATTCAAAATACATGGGAAGGATATTCTCGCAGTCGCTTCCGCTTTTGAAGCTGTAGCCTTTTTTTTGAAGCTCCTTCCTCTGAGCCTCAAAGCCGTAGAGCTCTCCGTTACATACGACATAGCTTCCGTTAAGCTCAAAGGGCTGCATTCCGGCCTCCGAAAGCCCCATAATGGCAAGCCTGTGAAATCCCATTATGCCGTTTCCGGTGTCCACTGTGCGGCTCTCATCAGGCCCCCTTGATACAGTCCTTTCAAACCCCTTTAAAAACTCCTCCCGACTTATACCCTCTCCGCAGTACGCCATGATCGAGCACATGAAAATATACCTCCGATAATTATGATAAAAGTTATGATAAAAGCTGTTATTTTACACTGAACAGAAGATCTCCATATGTGGGATACGGCCAAAATCTCTTCGCGGTCATAGTCTCCGCCTCGTCGCAGGCCACCCTGAGCTCACCCATCTTCTTTAAAACATCATCTCTCACCATTTCTGACTCCGCCACCACATCCTCGGCTTCATTTAAGTGGAGCACAGACTTTTTAAGCTCCCGTGTTTTCATGTGAATGATATCCGTAAGGTCCGCAAGCCTTCTTATAAGCTCGGCCTCAAATCCTGACGCTATCGTGGGATCAACCGACTTCTTTGCCGCAGCTGTCTCCGCCAGCTCTCTCACATAGCCCTCAACGGAGGGAATGATCATGGACATAGCCATATCAGTCATGGTATTTGCCTCTATGATTATGGTCTTACAATAGTTCTCCAGCATTATCTCACATCTTGATTCAAGCTCCGCCCTACTGTAGATCCCGTGTGAGGTGAGCATATCCACATTTTTCCGGTCCAAAAGATGAGGCATACAGTCTGCCGTAGTCGGATAGTTTAAAAGTCCTCTCTTTTCTGTGGCTTCCTTTATCCAGCCCTCGGAATACCCGTTCCCGTTGAATATTATCCTTTTGTGATCTCTCACTGTCTCCTGTATCAATGTGTGAAGCTCGCTCTCAAAATCCTCTGCTCTCTCCAAGCGATCGGCATATATCTTAAGGCTCTCCGCCACTGCCGCGTTAAGCATGATATTGGTGCAGGCTATGCTGTCCGAGGAGCCCGGCATCCTGAATTCAAATTTATTTCCTGTGAAGGCAAAGGGTGAGGTCCTGTTTCTGTCTGTCGAATCGCGATTGAATTTCGGAAGCACATCAACTCCCAGTTTCATGCGCGTCTTCTTTATCCCCTTATAGGGCGTATCGCTCTCTATGGCCTCGAGGATGGCCGTGATCTCATCTCCCAAAAATACCGACACAACTGCAGGCGGAGCCTCGTTGGCCCCCAAGCGATGATCGTTTCCCGCTGTGGCCACAGCGATGCGCAAAAGATCCTGATAGTCGTCCACAGCCTTTATTACAGCACACAGAAAGAGCAAAAACCTGGCATTCTCATATGGAGTCTCTCCGGGTGAAAGCAGGTTGTTTCCCAAGTCGTCAGACAGGGACCAGTTGTTATGTTTTCCGCTTCCGTTTACCCCTGCAAAAGGCTTTTCATGCAAGAGACATACCAGACCGTGCTTCTCGGCTACCCTCTGCATCACCTCCATGGTGAGCTGATTATGGTCTGTAGCCACGTTTGCGGTGGTATATATGACGGCCAGCTCATGCTGTGAGGGCGCTACCTCATTGTGCTCGGTCTTTGCCGGTATACCCAGCTTCCATAATTCAGTGTTAAGTTCCTCCATATAGGCTGCAACGGACGACTTGATAACTCCGAAATAATGGTCGTCCATCTCCTGACCCTTGGGAGGCTTCGCTCCGAAAAGGGTCCTTCCTGCAAAGCGAAGGTCAGGGCGTCTGTCGTACAGCTCTCTCGGAATGAGGAAGTACTCCTGCTCGGGGCCTACCGAAGGCTTCACACACTTTGCCTTCGAATTTCCGAAAAGCCTGAGTATCCTGAGTCCCTGCCTGTTCAGAGCCTCCATGGAGCGAAGAAGCGGAGTCTTCTTGTCCAATGCCTGTCCGCCGTAAGAGCAAAATGCTGTGGGGATGCACAGGGTCTTTCCCTTGATAAAAGCATAGGAGGTAGGGTCCCATGCGGTATAGCCTCTTGCCTCAAAGGTGGCCCTAAGTCCTCCCGAGGGGAAGGAGGAGGCATCAGGCTCCCCCTTTATCAGCTCTTTGCCGGAAAACTCCATGATCACGCCTCCGTCAGGAGCAGGGCTTATAAAGCTGTCGTGCTTTTCCGCCGTAATACCTGTCATGGGCTGGAACCAGTGGGTATAATGAGTCGCTCCCCTCTCCACAGCCCAATCTTTCATGGCGTCCGCCACAGCGTTTGCCACCCCTATGTCCAATTCATTTCCCTCATCAATAGTTTTCCTGAGAGAGGAATACACCTTTGCCGAGAGCATTGCCTTCATTACCCTGTCATCAAATACCATACATCCGAAATAATCCCTTACCGCTTCCATAAATCCCTCCTTGTTTTATTGAGACTCCGATCCGCCCTCTGCCACATATAAAAAGGCAATGCCGCCTTTAATGCCATAAAAACACTAAAGACGCCATTGCCTTTATAATTAAATTGTCAGGCGGATCCTTCGCCTGTTGTTTGTCGGCATTTTACATCCGCAAAAAATAATTGTCAACCTTTTCTTGACATTTTTTCAAATAAGTTATAGGATGTTTAAAAATGAGCAAAGGCGTTCATTAGGCTGCGGTCTTCCGCGCTTTAATGAGCGTCTTTTTTGTTATATGAAAGGGAAATCTTATGGAAAAAGAAGGTCTTTTGCGTATCCCCTCAGGCTGTGCCATAGCATCCGTCATCTCCACGGAGGGGCGCCGGATGCCGGGAGATACGATCATAAAAGCTATGGAGCCTATGCACGATCGCTCAAACGGGCTTGGCGGCGGTTTCGCAGCCTATGGCATATATCCCGAGTATAAGGATCTATACGCTTTTCATATGTTCTTTGACGATCGCAGCGCAAGGAAAAGCTGCGAGGAATTTTTAAAGGAGAGCTTTGAGATAGCCGAGTCGGAGATCATTCCCACAAGGAAGCTCCCGGAGATCACCGACGAGCCTGTGATATGGAGATATTTTCTCCGTCCCCTCGGATCCGAGCTGAAAAGGGCTCAGACAGACGAGAGAGAATTTGTTGTACGGACGGTTATGAAGATAAATTCCGCAGCAAAGGGAGCTTATGTCTTTTCCTCCGGCAAAAATATGGGAGCGTTTAAGGCTGTAGGATATCCCGAAGACGTAGGGCGTTTTTACAGACTGGAGGAGTACAAAGCATATGCTTGGACAGCCCACGGCCGCTACCCCACCAACACTCCCGGCTGGTGGGGAGGGGCTCATCCCTTTGCTCTTCTTGATTACTCCGTAGTACATAACGGGGAGATCTCCTCCTACGACGCAAATCGTCGCTTCATA
>CALWLK010000004.1 GCA_944381505.1 uncultured Lachnospiraceae bacterium | reverse complement strand
AATGAAAAAATTTTGAATCTTCGATAATCCGTTGCAGCGGACAAGGTGTGGAAGCAATAAAACTTAATCGGTAATGAATCCTTCACAGCCGAAGGAGAGGCAGGTGTACTCTCCTTCAGGCTGTTTTTATTACTCTCAGGAGGATAATTATGGCAAAAAAATTTACCGTTAATATTGAAAGACTTCCCTCTGGCAATTACCGCATCAGGAAGAATTATAAAGGCATATCTTACAAAGTGACGGTCAACTACGAGCCTACCGAGCTTGAGGCGGCCGAGCTTATAATGAACGAGATCAACCTTGGCAACGGAGAAGACGGAAAAGGACTTAATTTTTTTAAAGCCGCAAAAGAATACATTGATGATAAAGATAATGTCCTCAGTCCCTCTTCCGTCAGGGAATATGATCGCAAAAACAATTATCTAAAGAAATATTATCCCAAATTTGCAGGAAAAGCTGTCAAGCGTATCTCTCAAAAAGACGTTCAAAATCTTATAAATCATTATGCTGCCGCCACAGATCCCAAGACCGTTCGAGATATGCATGGCTTTATAAGCGCTGTCCTGAAATACTCCTCTCCGGGGCTCATCCTTAATACGACATTGCCGCAGCCCAAAAAGAAGAAAGTGTATATCCCTGTTGATGAAGATGTAAAAAGGCTCGCCGAGCATATAAAAGGCAGTCGTTATGAAGTGGCTGTCATGCTTGCTTCGTGTGGTCTCAGACGCTCTGAAATATGCGCTTTGAGCCTCGACGACATCGAAGGCAATAAAATATATATCCACAACACAAAACTCCTGAATAAGGACAAGGAGTGGGTTATAAGGGATAATACAAAATCCACTGCAGGAACTCGAACCGTAGAAGTCCCTCCTATAATCATAGAAACCATAAAAAAGCAGGGCTACATTTATAAGGGACATCCGAAAAGTATAACGGACTACATCAAGCGTACCTTGGACAAACTTGAGCTGCCTCGCTTTACCCTGCACAAGCTGAGACATTACTACGCATCATCGGCACACTCTTTGAATATCCCTAATGCCTACATCATGGAGGAAGGCGGATGGAAAACAGAAGCCGTTTTAAATCAGGTTTACAGGCATACTCTGGAAGATCACAAAAATGAGATGTCTGAAAAGACGATCTCCCACCTGAATGATATTTTTCGTTAAAGTTTCCGTGGCAAATTTCGTGGCAAATTTTTACTGTATTTTATGATATTCAGACTATATTTTATGTTAATCGGGAAGCGCAAAAGAGATCACAAAACGCATGAAAAAGCCCTGAATACCGTCTTTTTAACGATATTCAGGGCTTTTCCCTTCATTTTGCTATAGTCGGAGTGACAAGATTTGAACTTGCGACCTCCCGGTCCCTAACCGGACGCTCTAGCCAAACTGAGCCACACCCCGATCCTATGTTGTCCTTTGCGAACGATAGATACTATAGCATACTTATTTATCCGCGTCAAGAGTAAAATCAAATTCAACGCCGTTTTTTTCATTTCTCACGGAACAGCTCTGATTGTGGGACTCCATTATGGCTTTGACTATGCTCAGCCCTATTCCGCTGCCGCCGTAGGCTCTGGTCCTGGCCTTGTCAACCTTATAAAACTTGTCCCATATCTTTTCTATGTCCTCCTCAGGTATATTCTCTCCTGTGTTGAACACGCTGACCCTTATTATCCTCTTTTCGGGGAGGATGTCCTCCTCCTGTCGTTTTCCGGTCTCCGCCGCAGTCTCCTCTGAAACGCTTATTACTATCTCCCTTTCTCCGGCCAAGTGATTCAGGGCATTGTTGAAATAATTCGTAAGGACCTCCTCTATCTTAAACTCATCGGCCCAGACATAGGCGTGCTCAGGGGCTTTCAGCTCCACCTTCGCCTCGTTCTTCTTAATTATAAGCCTTTGGCTCTCCAAAAAGCTCTTTATGAGCCCCACTATATCAAAGCGCTCAAATTCCGTCCTGTCATTTCCCAATTCGAGATTATTCAGGGAGGTGAGCTGCTTTACCATCTTGTTCATCTTTCCGGCCTCGTCTACGATCACGCTGCAGTAATAATCTCTACTCTCCGGATCCTCGGCCATGCCCTCGGTAAGGCCCTCGGCATAGCCCTGTATCAAGGCTATGGGCGTTTTCAGCTCATGGGAGACATTTGCGATGAAATCTCTGCGC
The DNA here is from genome assembly GCA_944381505.1 of uncultured Lachnospiraceae bacterium. GTDB lineage: Bacteria > Bacillota > Clostridia > Lachnospirales > Lachnospiraceae > Avilachnospira. Next base: position 44,575 of record CALWLK010000004.1, on the reverse strand, counting down.
ATCTTGTCTATCTTTTCCTTCTCGCCTATATCCTGAATGAGCTGATTATTGGCGGTCTTGAGCTCGGCAATAGTCTTTTCCAGACGCTCCGACATAATGTTCATACTGTGGCCCAGTATCCCCACCTCGTCCTCGGCCTTTCCCTCGTACCTTGCATCGAAGTCAAGGGCAGTCATCTTCTCGGATATCTTTGCCAACCTGTTTATGGGGCGGGTGATTATTCCCGTGGTGACGTAGACTATTATGCTGCCCAAAACCATGACTATTATACCCACGATAAGCAGAAAGCGATTCGTTATATCCACGCTGTCATGGATGAGGGACACAGGCATTGACATAAGGAAGATGGTGCCACCGTCTGTGAAGTAGCCCCAGCTCTCCAGATAGGCCGTGTTGGATCTTTTGTCAAAGGTCCTCTGTATCCTGTAAAAATCATTCTGATAAATATTTTCGGCATTTTCCAAGGGATCAAAGTCGAAGGTGAACTCCCCCGCCACATTCAGATTGCGGTCGTCGAATATATTTCGTATCCTGTAAAAAAACGGGGAGGTGAAGCTGTCCTCCTTGGTGCCGCTTTGGCTCATGATATAGAGCTTGAGCTTGTCAATAAGGAAATCTCCCTCTCTGCTGGCAGCGATTATCTCATTTCCCTCGGGGTCTATCATAACAATGTTTATATTGGAATTGTCGTTCAGCTCTCTGAAGGAGGAGACGGTCTTCGAGTCTTCCATGTTCTTTCCAAACTCCTCGGCTATGACCCCTGTAAGGGTCTTCCCGTCCCGCTCTATTCCCAGGATCACCTTGTCTATGGTGATGTAGGCCTCCTTCAGCACCTCCACCTTATTATCCATGTAGTAGTCCTCGAGAAAATATTTGTTTACTCCGTACATGGCCATAAGTATCAAAGCGACTATAGCTATGAATATTAAGGTAAATCTTGTCCTTATCGAATGTTTCATGTCGTCCTTCTCTTTTTTGTCAGGCCTCTTTAAAGGTCTGTTCCCGGACATCAAGCCTCAAATTTATAGCCCATGCCCCAAATCGTCTTTATCGCCTCTCCGGCGGTCCCCAGCTTTGCCCGAAGCTTTTTAACGTGAGTGTCTATGGTCCTTGCGTCTCCGAAGTAATCATAATCCCACACATTATTTAATATATTTTCCCTGGAGAGGGCGATGCCCTTGTTTTGCATAAAGTAATCCAAAAGCTCGAATTCTTTGTAGCTCAGCTCCACACGCTTTCCGTTTACCGTCACCTCGTGGGCGGTCTTGTCAAGACTTATGCCCGAGCACTCCATACGGTCGGATTTCCCGGTGCCGGTCCTTCGCAGTATGGCGTCCACCCTTGCCGTCAGTATCTTGGGGGAGAAGGGCTTTGTGATGTACTCGTCCACTCCCAGCTTGAAGCCCTGCAGCTCATCCTGCTCCTCGCCCCTTGCCGTCAGCATTATGATGGGGACCTTGGATATCTTTCGTATGGTCTTTAACACCTCCCAGCCGTTCATCTTCGGCATCATCACGTCCAAAAGTATGAGGGCAATATCCTTTTCGGCACAGAACAGATCTATAGCCTGCTCTCCGTCAGCGGCCTCCAATACCTTGAAACCCTTTGCCGTCAGGAAGTCATTTACCAGCTTTCTCATCCTCTCCTCATCGTCTACTATCAAAACCTTAAGTTCTTCCATGGCAGTTTTATCTTTCCCTCCGTTATCTCAGAAACAAACCTTGATCTTTTACAGGGCTTATTGTAATGAGATTTTGTGTAGAATATGTGAAGAACGTTCCTGGCCCTCGTCATGGCCACATAGAACATCCTGCGCTCCTCCTCCATGTCCCTTTCGGAGGCCTTTTTGTAGGGAGTCACCCCCTCTATGGCGTCTATTATATATACTATATCAAACTCCAACCCCTTTGAGGCATGAAAGGTCATAAAATTAATACAATTTTTACTTTTTTCCTTCTTCCTCCGGGAGGCCTCCTCAAGTCTTAAGCTGTACTCCTTCGCATATGCCCTGAGATCCCTGAAGGATTTTATCCCCTTTGCATGAGCCCGGAGGCTGTCCATGTCCTTTAATATTTCCGACTTTTTTTCGGATTCAAAAGAATCTATTACCCAATCCTCATAGCCAATCTTTTTGTTTATAAAAAATATCGCCTTTTGAGGCGGAAGCTCCGCCAACTCCTCCAAGTCCGCGTACAGCCTCCCTATGCTTCTCCTTATCTCTGTCTTTTCACCGTAAAAGGACGATAATGAGTCAAAGAACGCCTTCACGTCCCGCCTGTCGGATGACGCCACAGCGGCCCTGCTTATGTATCTCACAGGCCTGTTCATTATCCTTATGAACTCCTCCGCCGCCACCTCCTTTTTCACGCCTCTTTTGTACAGATAAAAAAGCTCCGCAAAATAGAGATAGGCAAAAATATCCCTTGAGCTGAAGGTGTGGAACAGGTTCGGGCAGCTCTCTCTCAGCGAGAATTCGAGGCCCGCTTTTATGAGCCTTGCGCAGAGCCTTTCAGGGGTCCTGTTGGTGCGGTAGAGAACGCATACCTCCGAGAGATCCTTACCGCTCTTTTTGAGTTTTAAAAGCTCTCCGGCTATGTGCTCCGTCTCCTCCTCCTCATTTTCAAAGGAGAGCACTCTAAAGCCTGAGACTCCGCCTCTCTCCGATATGAGTTTTTTCTTATATCTGTTTTTATTGTGGGAAATGAGCTTTGATGAAGTCTCTACGATCTTTGAGGAAGATCTGTAATTTGATGCGAGCAGAACGCTCTTTAAATCCTTGTAATCCTTGGGAAAATTCAGCATGATGGCAGGATCGGACCCTCGAAAGCTGTAGATGCTCTGGTCATCGTCTCCGACTATGAAAAGATTGTTGAGTGGATATGCAAGCAGGCGGACCGCCTTATACTGGATGCTGTTTATATCCTGAAATTCATCCACAAGGATATATCGGTACCTTTTGCGAAGGCTTGCGAGAACATCCGGCCTCTTTTTAAAAAGCTCCGTACATTTTGTGAGCATGTCGTCAAAGTCAAGCTTCCCCTGCTCCCGAAGGCGCCTCTCATAGCCCTCAAATATCCTCAGAAAGTCCATTTTCTTAAGAGATCCAAACCTCTCCTCCGGGACCTCGGAGAGCTCCTGCCCTGTGTTTTTTACGAAGCTTATCTCCGAGAGTATGGCCTCCGCGGTCTCGTCGCTGTAGCTTACGCTTTCGCCATCCCGCTGCAAGAGCTCTCTTATCACCGCTCTTCTCAGCCCTTCGTCCGCTATGGAAGCCCTCGTATATCCTCCATATTCTGTGAGTATAGCGAAAAAAACGGAGTGGAATGTGCCGAAGCATATCCTCCCCGTTTTGTCCCGGCTCTTTTCCTCGTAGCGCCTTCGCATCTCCTCCGCGGCAGCCCTGCTGAAGGTCAGAACGAGGATGCTCTCGGGAGGCACGTTTTCTTCCTCTGTCAAAAATCTAAGCCTCTCGGTAAGCACCGTTGTCTTTCCCGAGCCCGGTCCCGCAAGAACCATCATAGGTCCGTCTTTATGTCTGACAGCCTTAAGCTGCGCGCTGTTGAAGTCCATATATCAGGTCGTTTCTCCTGTCTGTCAATCGGAATGTCCGTTGAGGAATACGGCGAAGAAGAGTTCTCCGTCCTTTTCCTTACATCCTATGCCTATATCAGTAAAGCTGAAGGTCTTGCCTCCCTGAACAAAGCTGTCGCTGAGTATAAGCTCCTCCGAGCTTCCCTCCACGGCCCAGTCGGCTGCAGTCTCCTCAGGTGATGAAGCTCTGTCCTTTATCTCCACAAGGGCGGAGTAATTCTCCCAGCCGTCTATGGCATATTTTGATTTGTTGCCGTCGGGCCTCAAGCTGCTGTAGGAGCGGGTGAGCTCCTCGGCCCTTATGCGGGCTCCCTCCGCAAGCTTCTCATCCGTCTTAAAGTCAGGCAGTCCCTCGGCTCTCCTCCTCTCGTTGAGGAGCTCAAGGAGCCTCTCGGCATAGGCCTCCTCGCTCCTCTGTACGCTGTCAACGGAAGCTCCCTCAGAATCGTTCCCTACGGTCTCGGTCTCAGCCTTTGTCTGCTCCTCGGAGGTCTCGGACTGAGAGCCTGTCTCCGCTGTCGAAGCATTCTCCTCGGGCTTTCCCTCCTCTATCCAAACGCCGTCGGCGTTTACGTAGTTTCCGTCAGGAGTCACCATGTCGACCCACATGGCCCCGTTTACCTCGTCAAAGAAATAGTAGTGCCTTGCGTCGCTGTTTGCTTCTTTTATCTCTCTCCAGCCGGTAGCCATATCCCCTGTGTCGGGATCGAAGTAGTACCAGTAGGTCTTGTCTCCGTTTTCCTCTTTGATATTGTGCCAGCCCTTTAAGGCATTGCCCTCATCGTCAATATAATGCCACACATCTCCCGTCTGCTTCCACCCCGCCGCAAAGGCGCTTACAGAAAGCAGCGCGGAAAAAATCCCTGCCGCAAATATTGTCTTAAGCGATCTTCTCATAAAACTCTCCGCCTCTTTCATAAAATACATACTACAGTCGATTTTAAATATAATGTTAACACAATCGGACTTCGCGTGTTTTACAAAAAACGTATTTTTACGCTTACATTTCCCTTAACAAGCGGAAAGTTTTTCCACAGCCGCATTAAGTCTCTTTAATGATTCCTCCTTGCCGAGGACCTCCATTATCTCCGTCGCCCCTGCGGGAGTCATCTCCCTTCCCGAGAGAGCGGTGCGGATGGGCCACATGATAAAGCCTGTCTTATAGCTCTTCTCCTCCCCGTACTTTTTGAGAGTCTCAAAGAGGGCGTCGTTTGAGAAGTCCTCCTGCTCCGAAAGCAAGGGAATGACATCCTTCAAAACCGAAAGAGAGGTCTCAGGCGTGGACTTCATCTTTTTGTGATTGTACATGGAAATATCATAGTCGGGCATCTTCTCAAAGAAATCTATGTGTCCCTCTATGTCAGGCAGCACCTCTATGCGGGTCTTTACCATATTGGCAATCTTCTTTAAGTCGTAGGGCTTTGTGATGACCTTCTTCAGGTAGGGCTCCGCCAGCTTGTAGAAGCGGTCAAAGTCCATAGCCTTAAGGTACTCTCCGTTCATCCATGAGAGCTTCACCATGTCAAATACCGCAGGGCTCTTTGAGATCCTGTGATAATCAAACTCCTTCACCAGCTCCTCAAGGCTGAATATCTCCCTGTCTGATTCCGGAGACCAACCGAGAAGCGACACGAAATTGACCACCGCCTCAGGTATATAACCCTGATCTATGAGATCCTCAAAGGAGGAGTGTCCGCTCCTCTTTGAGAGCTTCTTGTGGTTCTCGTCAGTTATGAGAGGGCAATGTATATACACGGGCACCCTCCAGCCGAAGGCCTCATAGAGCCTGTTATACTTGGGGGCCGAGGAGAGATACTCGTTTCCTCTGACCACATGAGTTATGCCCATGAGATGATCGTCCACCACGTTTGCAAAATTATAGGTGGGGAAGCCGTCGGACTTTATGAGCACCATGTCGTCGAGCTCCGCATTGTCCACGGTTATATCCCCGTAAAGCTCGTCGTGGAAGGTGGTCTGCCCCTCTCTCGGATTGTTCTGCCTTATGACATAGGGCATCCCCTTCTTGAGGTTCTCCTCCACCTCCTCCTTTGTCAGAGAGAGGCAATGCTTGTCATACTGCATTATCTCCTCGCCGTTTACAACGGTCTTTAAGCTCTCGAGCCTCTCGGGAGTACAGAAGCAGTAGTATGCTTCTCCCTTCTCCACAAGCATTTTTGCGTACTCGAGATAGATACCCTTTGCCTGTCTCTCGGACTGGACGTAAGGCCCGCAGCCCCCGTCCTTGTCAGGGCCCTCGTCGTGCACGAGGCCTGTCTGTCTCAGAGTATCATAAATTATATCTACTGCGCCCTCCACCTCTCTCTCTTGGTCGGTGTCCTCTATCCTCAGGATAAAATCTCCTCCCTCATGCTTTGCTATGAGATAAGCGTAAAGCGCGGTTCTCAAATTTCCAACGTGCATACGTCCTGTAGGCGAAGGGGCGTAGCGAGTCCTTATCTTTTCCATATCCAATCAGTTGCTCCTTATATTAATACTGATAATAACCTTCCGCAGCGTATTTCATGGCGTACAGCCAAACGAACTTGTTCTCCGCCCAGATCTCACTCATCTGAGAGGAGGGTACGGGCGCTGTTCCCTTTCCCACCTCCACAGTCACTGCGGGAGTCCCTGTTCCGAAGAGCTGAACGTAATCCTTAAATCCCGCTCCCTCTCCCGAGTACAGCAGGGTATAGCCTGTCAAGGCGCTTACATTGTTCGCAAGAAATCTTGATTTCTCTCTGACCTTGTTCCCGTCAAGATCCCAGTAGATGACCTCTCCCATGGAGTGGTAGTTTATCACAGCCTTGTAGCTCCTGCATTTAAAGAGGCTTGCAAGGGCCTTCGTCTCGTTCTCGGACTCAGGATAAGGCCCGCCGTAATAGGAGTATGAGGGGGCGGTAGCCGAGCCCTTTCCGGTCTCCCAATTGGCGTTGAAGTTCTGATTGAGGTTTACGCCCCGAGCGTTTGCTTTCCACCTTTTGAGGTAATTTTCAAAAGTGTCCGAAGTCCTCCCCGCAGCCACATCGTTTGCGTAGCATTCCTCTATACCCTTTTTAAGCTCCTCACTCCTTATGCCCTCAAGGCCGAATTGGCTGATGCTCACTCCGTCGGGGTCCGCCATAGGCACGAAATGTAAACAGGTCTCCTCAAACATATCCGAAATCCGCTTCCCGTCCCAGCCTCCGGTGTCATAGTAGCAGAGGGCATACTCTATCTGCTTCATGACCAAGTTGGTCGTGATATATTCCCTGCCGTGTATGGCCGCAGGTATGAGGACGTGATTCCTCGCATTGCGATTTCCTATCATCACCTCATATATCTCCCGCCCGTCATGGCTTTGTCCTATGCTCCTCACGGTCATGTGCTCGGGGTAGGCCTTTCTCAGCTCCTCGATATCGTGGACCATGAAATCATAGGTGTACATGTCAGGGACCTTGACTATGGGATCAGGCACCTCCATGGCGGTGAAATTCACAGTACCTTCGGGAATGCTCTGATCTATGACCATGGCTCCCTGAGCCACCTTGCTCCAATCCGTCTCCGCACCCGAGCCTCCCGATACCCCCGGACCTGCGTTCACGCTCGTGCCGGGAGCATATATCACTTCGGCATATGGATTTACCATGGGAGAAGCTCCCATGGTAATCATAAGTGAGACTGTTAGGATTTTCGTGAGTTTGTTTTTATTCCTGATCATTCTTTTCCGCTTCGCTGTTATCCGCATGCTTTTCGCGTCTTACTCTGTTTCCCGCGTTTATGTCCGAAGGCCTCATGCTGAGGTTTATCCTTCCCATCTTGTCTATCTCAAGGACCTTGACTGTGACCTCGTCTCCGACCTTTACCACATCCTCGACCTTGCCCACTCTCTTATCTGCAAGCTTTGAGATGTGGATGAGTCCCTTCTTGTTGTAGAGGAACTCCACCTGAGCTCCGAAGCTCATGATATTGAATACCGTTCCCGATACCACCATGCCGGGCTCCACCTCTGTGACTATGCCCTCGATGATCTCGATAGCCTTCTCTATCATCTTCTCGTCGGTGCCGCAGACAGATACTCTTCCGTCGTCCTCTATGTCTATGGAAACTCCTGTCTCCTCGATGATCTTGTTGATGGTCTTGCCCTGCTTTCCTACCACATCTCCTATCTTCGTGGGATCTATGGAGGTCATCCTTATCTTGGGAGCGTACTTTGAGAGCTCCTTTCTGGGCTCGCTGATAACGGGAGCCATGATCTCGTCCATGATGTAGAGGCGAGCCTCGTGAGTGCGCTTTATAGCCTCCTCCACGATAGCCCTTGTGAGGCCGTGGATCTTTATATCCATCTGGATGGCGGTGATACCCTTGTGGGTTCCGGCAACCTTGAAGTCCATGTCGCCGAAGAAGTCCTCAAGTCCCTGAATATCTGTGAGCACGATGTAATCGTCATCTGTGTCACCTGTCACAAGTCCGCAGGATATTCCCGCAACCATGGTCTTTATGGGCACGCCGGCAGCCATCAGGGAAAGTGATGACGCGCAGACGGAAGCCTGAGATGTGGAGCCGTTTGACTCCATAGTCTCGGAGACTGTCCTTATGGCGTAGGGGAACTCCTCCTCGGAGGGAAGCACGGGGATGAGGGCCTTCTCGGCCAGAGCTCCGTGTCCTATCTCACGTCTTCCGGGGCCTCTTGAGACCTTGGTCTCTCCCACAGAATATGAGGGGAAGTTGTAGTGGTGCATATATCTCTTCTGAGTAACATTCTCGTCAAGTCCGTCTATCTTCTGAGCGTCCGAGAGGGGCGCAAGAGTACAGATATTCAAGATCTGAGTCTGTCCTCTGGTGAACATTCCCGAGCCGTGTACTCTGGGAACCACGTCTATCTCCGCTGCAAGGGGCCTTATCTCCGATATGCCTCTGCCGTCGGGCCTCTTTCTGTCTCTGAGGATCATCTTCCTCACGGTCTTCTTCTCGTACTGATAGATAGCGTCTCCAAGAAGGGCAAGCCACTCCTCGTTGTCCGCAAACTTCTCCTTGAGGCGGGCTGTGATCTCGTCAATGTTCTTGTCTCTCTGCTGCTTGTCGTCGCAGAATACGGCGGTCTCCATCTCCTCTGCGGGAACCTCCGCCTTTATGGCCTCCATAAGCTCCTCGGGGACTGCACAGGACTGATAGCTGTGCTTTTCCTTTCCGACCTCGGCAACTATGCCGTCCATCCAAGCTATTATCTTTTGGTTGATCTCGTGAGCCTTGTAGATGGCGTCTATCATCACCTCGTCAGAAACCTCGTTGGCTCCGGCCTCGATCATGATGACCTTCTCTCTTGTGGAGGCAACTGTGAGGGAGAGATCCGACTTCTGCTTCTCATCATTTGTGGGATTGAACACGAGCTCTCCGTCAACGAGTCCCACCATAGTAGCGGCGCAGGGGCCGTCAAAGGGTATGTCGGATATGGCTGTGGCAAGGGATGCTCCCAACATGGCTGTGACCTCGGGGGCACAGTCGGGATCAACGCTCAGCACAAGGTTGTTTAAGGTAACGTCATTTCTGTAATCCTTGGGGAAAAGGGGCCTCATGGGACGGTCTATAACTCTTGAAGTGAGTATAGCGTGCTCCGAGGGCTTTCCCTCTCTCTTATTGAAACCGCCGGGTATCTTTCCCGCGGCATACTGCTTCTCCTCATACTCAACGCTCAAAGGGAAGAAATCTATCCCCTCTCTGGGCTCCTTTGAAGCCGTAGCTGTGGAGAGCACTGTAGTATCTCCGTAATGCATAAATGCGGCGCCGTTTGCCTGTGCCGCCACTCTGCCGATATCCACCGAAAGCGTTCTGCCGCAGAGCTCCATGGAATAAGTCTTGTACTCCTTCTCCGAAGGCTTGGAGTACGTATTGAATTCATCGTACATCTTTTATTCCTTTTCCTTTCTTATCTTTCCAACTCTCTTCTAAAGTCCTATATTATTTTAAACTATTTGCAGATATTTACAAGAGAAAATTCTCTTAAAATAAGCTGCTAACCATAATCAAACAGCATTTTAGTTCTCAAAAACACCCCTTCGCAAAAGCTTTCTTCTGCCAAGGGGTGTTTTCAATACCTGTATATTTTGAATTACTTACGAATTCCAAGCTTCGCAATGAGTGCTCTGTAGCCCTCAAGATCCTTCTTTGCAAGGTAGTCGAGAAGTCCTCTTCTGTGACCTACCATCATGAGAAGTCCTCTTCTTGAGTGATGGTCCTTAGGGTTCTTCTTGAGGTGCTCGGTGAGTTCGTTGATCCTCTCTGTGAGTACCGCTATCTGAACCTCGGGTGAACCTGTATCCCCCTCCTTGCGGCCGTAAGCCTTCATGATCTCCTGCTTCTTCTCTTTGCTTATCATCTTTCTTTCCTCCTTAAAGCTTTTCATCAGTATTTCTGATGAATACCTGCCTCAAACAAAGCCTCCGGTGGAGTTCCTAAAGACCGTGCCCGGGCGATTCAACTGTTAGAGTTTATCATCAGTGAGCCGGAATGTCAATTCCCTATTTTTCACATATTTGCTTGAATTTCAGGTCTATGTTAAGTATAATAAAGATGAAAAGAAAGTACCCACTCCAAAAGTGGATGCCTCAAGTGGATTATGTGTCTATAAAAGACACTGCCACCCTGTTGGCAGACAGGGTGGCGTTTTTATTTACGCTTATTCCTCTTGTCGAGAAAGGTAAGCAGTGCGACTATGAACATACCGACTGCGACCATTAAGGACGCAACGGCTAAGATAACCGAGATCATCTCAAATGCTGTCATAAGCACCACCTCCCCCCCCTGTATGTAGTTCGGAGGCATCCACTCTGTCATGGGTACTTCCGGAAATTATTTTACAGGGCTTCTTCAAGCTCAGAACTGCTCTATACTATATTTTTCTTTCAGTATCTCCTTTGCCCTCCCTATATCCTTCTTGAGAAGCTGCTCCCGCACCTCCTCAAGGCTTCCGAACTTTTTCTCGGGCCTTATGAAGCTCAAAAGCTCCACCTTTATCCGCCTTCCGTAGGCATCCCCCGAGAAACCGAACACATTGGTCTCGAGATCCACTCTCTCAGGGTCATAGTCGGGCTCGTCTGACACCGTGGGCTTTAATCCGAGGTTTGCTATCCCGTACATGAGCAAGGGCTCACCCGGTCTCCCTGCTTTTCCTCCCTGCAAGGACTTTGCACAGGCTCCCGGCCTCCCGGTATCAGGGTACAAGAACACCCTCACTGCATACACTCCGAAGGGTGGAAGCATCCTCTCCTTGTCAACTATGAGGTTCATGGTGGGGAAGCCGAGCACCGTCTCTCCCAGATGCCTCCCGTGTACCACAGTTCCCGTGAAAGAAAAATTGTAGCCCAGAAGCTCGTTTACTCTCTCCATATTTCCCTCAGAGAGCTCCTCCTTTATGAAGCTCGAGCTTACCTCCCTGTTGTACTCTGTGAGCTTTTCTATGATGTGTACGCTATAGCCGTACTTTTCAGACAGGCTTTCAAGGAGCTCTGCATTTCCCTCCTTGTTGTAACCGAAGCTTATGTCAGGTCCCGCGCAGATATGCTTCATCCGGTATTTGCCTATGAGTATCTCCCTCACGAAATCCTCAGCTCCCATGTTTCTGAGCTCGTCGGTAAAGGGAAGCCCCATCACGTAATCTATGCCCAGATCATATATCTCGGACTTTCTGTCCTCGAGGCTGTTGAGATTCTTTCTGTTCATATCGAAGACCACGGCGCAGGTCTTGAGCCTGAGCCCTTCCGCATCCCTTATGAGTTCTTTGAAGAGCTTTTTGTGCCCGGAGTGGCTGCCGTCAAATTTTCCTATTGCCACGGCCGTGTCGGTCTCTACTTCAAGGGCCTCGTCCACCCTCTTTTCATCCCGAAGCCTTTCTATGTCGGAAAGCCTAAGCGCGTTTTCAATGGAAAATCTTCCGACCTTCGTCCTCACAAGGGATTCCATGCAGGCTCCTATACCGAGTTTTTCACCTATGTCGTGGCAAAGAGTCCTGATATAAGTACCTTTACTGCAGGTTACAGTCATAACCACATGAGGAAAATCTATTTTTTCTATTACAATATTATCAATCGTTATCTTTTTTGTCTTTCGCTCTACTTCTCTGCCCTCTCTGGCATATTCGTAGAGTTTTCTGCCGTTGACCTTCCTCGCGGAGTACATGGGGGTAAGCTGCTCGTACTCCCCCTCAAAGCTCTTTACCGCCTCGGCTATGTGCTCCGAGAGCCGGTCTCCCTCAAGGTTTTGCCACTCACAGAGCTCGGACTCCGTCGCCTTTTTTACAGGAGTTCCGGTTATGTCCTGAGTGTCAGTCACCGTGCCTATAAGCATCCCGCAAACATAAGTCTTCGTGCCCTCAGTCACAGCGTCTATCTGCTTCGTGGCTTTCCCCAATGCAACAGGAAGCACCCCTTCCGCCATCGGGTCAAGGGTGCCGCCGTGTCCTATCTTTCGCATCCCCAGGATGCCTCGGAGCTTTGCCACCACATCCATGGAGGTCCAGCCCTTTTCTTTGTATACGTTTAAAAATCCGTTGTATATATTTTTCGTCATCTTATCCTATCTGGAGACGGATCCTCTCTGTGAGCTTTGCAATGATGTCCTCAGGCTTTCCCGAGAGAGAGCATCCGGCAGCCCTCACATGGCCGCCTCCGCCGAAGAACGCCGCCACAGTGCTTACATCAAGCTCGTCTGTATTTGAGCGCATGCTTATCTTGTACTGCCCGTTTATCATCTGGTACATGAATATGGCGCAGAGTACGCCTCCCGTGGTCCTCAGCTCGTCGATTATACCGTCCATATCCTTCTTGCCCACGGAAAATGCCTTCATGTCCGCGGAATTCACGTAGGCCGTCACTATCTTTCCATCCTCCGAGAGGGCACTGTCCGTGAGGACCTTCGCCAATATCTTTTTCTGCTGAAAGCTCATGGAGAAAAAGCTGTCGTCTATTATGCTTCCGAAGTCTATACCCTTGTCCATGCACTTTCCGGCAATGGACATAGTGTGCCCCGAGGTACAGGAATACCTGAACACTCCCGTGTCGTGGACTATCCCCGTATATATGCACTCGGCCACGTCCTTGTCTATATACGCCTCATCAAAGAGGTCATAGACCACCTCGCAGGTGGAGGAGGCATCAGGCTTTATTACGGAGTTGTCTCCGAAGCCCGAATTTGTTATATGATGGTCCGCGCAGAATACGCTTTTCGCCTCCTTTGCGTACCTCATATATTTGCCGAGCCTTCCGAAATCTCCGCAGTCGCACACCACCGCAAGCTCATAGCTCTCCTTCTCCTCGGTGTCGTGGCATATCCCGCTGTATCCGGGTAAATATGCGAATTTATCCGAGAGCTCCTCCAGATATACTTTGACCTTCTTTCGAAGGCCGTCCTTCTCGCAAATATTTTCTATGTAATTGTACACGCCAAGGGTGGAACCGGCACAGTCTCCGTCAGGGCTTATGTGCCCCAACACGCATATGCTTTCCGCCTGCCGCAAAAGCTCGTTAAACTTCTCCTTCATCATAAGGCTCTGCGCTTCCTTTTTCCCTATCCTTTTGGGCCACCTCGTCTATCATTCGGCTCATGTTGACTCCGTACTCAATGCTTCTGTCCTCTATGAACTGTATTATCGGAGTCTTTCTGAGATTCACTCTGTGAGCAAGCTCTCTCCTTATATAGCCCTCTGCATTTTTCAGCCCCTCGATGGTCCTCTTCATAGAATTGTCTCCGCCGAGAGTCGAGATATAGCATTTGCAGAACTGCAGATCCGGAGTGACCTCCACGTGGGTAATGCTGAGGAGAGGATCAATCCTGGGATCCTTCACCTCGTCTCTTATAATGCAGGAGAGCTCGCGCATCACCTCTCCGTTTATCCTGTTGTTTTTTATGCTGCCTTTTTTCATAACCTGTTATCCATTCTGCTTCTTTGCGGTCCTGGGAACCTCCACCATCTTGAAGACCTCGATATTATCGTCCTCCGCAAGATCCGAGAAGCCCTCGAATACAAGTCCGCACTCAAAGCCTGTCTTTACTTCCTTGACGTCATCCTTAAATCTCTTTACAGAAGCTATAGGGCCCTCAAAGAGCTTGTCCTTGCCTCTGAATATGCGGGCGCTCGCGCCCCTCTCCACCTGTCCGTCGGTAACGTAGGAGCCCGCAATGGTTCCCACTCCCGAGGCCTTAAACAGCTGTCTCACTATAGCGTGTCCTATTATCTTCTCCTCGTACACGGGAGCAAGCATTCCGGTGAGGGCTGCCTCCACGTCCTCTATGGCCTGATAGATGACCTTGTAGAGCCTTATGTCCACCTTCTCCTGCTCAGCAATGCTCTTTGCCGTGGCATCGGGCTTTATATTGAAGCCTATGATGATGGCGTTTGAAGCCGAAGCAAGGTTCACGTCCGACTCGTTCACGGCGCCCACGCCTGAGTGGATGACATTTACCGCCACCTCGTCGTTTGAGAGCTTGTAGAGGGACTGCTTCACAGCCTCCACGGAGCCCTGTACGTCCGCCTTTATGATTATGGGAAGCTCCTTGACATTTCCCGCCTTTATCTGGTCAAAGAGGTCGTCAAGGTTCATCTTCTGCTTTGTCTCCTCAAGAAGCTTGTTCTTGTTCTCGGAGATGAAGGTCTCCGCGATATTTCTCGCATCCTTCTCATTGTCGCAGACCATGAACACCTCTCCCGCATTGGGAACATCGCTAAGTCCCAGTATCTCCACAGGAGTAGAGGGTCCGGCCTTCTTCACTCTGCCGCCCTTGTCGTCTATCATGGCTCTTACCTTGCCGTAGGAAGCTCCCGCGGCTATATTGTCGCCCACCTTAAGTGTACCCTTCTGGACAAGGACTGTGGCCACAGGGCCCCTTCCCTTATCCAACTCGGCCTCTATCACTATACCTCTGGCTTTACGGTTAGGATTTGCCTTGAGTTCCAATACATCCGCCTCCAGAAGTACCATCTCAAGGAGATCTCCTATTCCCTCGCGGGACTTTGCGGAGACGGGCACCATTGTGGTGGAGCCTCCCCAATCCTCTGCTATGAGTCCCTGCTCCGCCAGCTCCTGCTTTACTCTGTCTATATTTGCGGCAGGCTTGTCTATCTTGTTTATGGCTACTACTATCTCAACTCCCGCAGCCTTCGCATGGTTTATGGCCTCTATGGTCTGAGGCTTAACTCCGTCATCCGCAGCAACCACCAGTATGGCGATATCTGTGGACTGGGCGCCTCTCATTCTCATAGCGGTGAAGGCCTCGTGACCGGGTGTGTCAAGGAAGGTTATCTTTCTGTCTCCTACCCTTACCACAGACGCTCCGATATGCTGGGTAATGCCTCCGGCCTCTCTGGCTGTGACGTTCGTTTGCCTTATGGCGTCGAGAAGCGAGGTCTTTCCATGGTCTACATGTCCCATCACGCATACGACGGGGCTTCTCTGAACCATGTCCTTCTCGTCCTCCTCGTCCTCCTTAAGAAGCTCGGCGATAACGTCTATCTTCTCCTCCTTCTCGCAGAGGATGTCGTACTCCATGGCAATCTCCTCCGCCTCCTCGTAGGAGAGATCCGTGTTAGGAGTCACCATCTTTCCCTGAAGGAAGAGCTTTTTTACAATGATGGAGGGCTGGACCTTGAGCTTCTCTGCGAGCTCTCTTATGGTGAGGCTCTCGGGAAGGACTATGACCTTTATATCCTCCTCGGGCTTCTCCTTCTTAGGCTCGGGCTTTATGAAGGCTCCCTTTCCCGGCTTCTGAAGCTTTACGTCGCTGATATCGTCCTTGTACTTGTCCTTCTTGTCGTGCTTCTTGTCCGAGGTGCGGTTATTTTTTGTCCTGCTCTGAGAGGGCTTTGACGAGGGCTCCTCAAAGGCGGGGGCATTGTCCCTTGACCCGGGCTTTGTGCCTCTCCTTCTGTCGCCGGGCCTTCCCTCTCCCTTCTGTGAGAAACCGCCCCTCTTCTGCTCGCCATCATCAGACCTCTGTCCCTCAGCTCCGTTTTTGCGGAATCCGGGCTTTGACTGAGGCCTGTCGGCGCGCTCCTTAAACTCTCCCTTTTGTCTTGAGTCGAAGCGAGGCTTTGCTGTCTGATCGGAAGCTCTCTGCTCTCCCTCGGGACGCCTTGCTCCCTGAGCGGGAACCGCTTTCACCGTATCCTCCGGTCTTCTGTGCACGGGCTTCTCCTCACCGTAGACAGCAGGCTTTACGGGCTTTGTTCCCGGAGGCAGGGGCCTGGGGCCCTTCTTCTGAGGCTCCCTTGAAGCAGGGCTTTTAGCCTTTGCGCCCTGCTCCCCCGATACAGCCTTTCTAAGGCCCTTGGGGAGCTCCTTCATACTCTGTGAGTTCTGAGAACGGAATACCACACTGAGCTTTTTCTTTGCAGGTGCCTTCGCCGCGCCGTCCGTTCCCTGCGGCTTTTTTATATCTTCATTCTTATCTGTTCCCATTCTCATTCCCTCCGTTTATCAGCGATAATATTCTCTTGGAAAGCCCTGCGTCCTCCACCGCCACCGAGGCTCTGAAGCCTCTGCCTATTATGTGTCCCAGTGTATCCCTGTCGCACAGATCCGAGATGAAGGGGACCTTCCTGAATTCCGACATATCCGAAAACTTCTTCTTGGTATTGTCGGAGGCGTCGCTCGCCACGATAACGAGCCGGGCTTTTCCGCTTTTTACAGACCTCTCGGTGCTGAATTCTCCCGAGACCAGCTTCCTTGCCTTGGCACAAAGGCCGATCAGCCCGTAAACTCTCTTTCTCTCTATATCATTCATACAAAAACTCCGGTATTTTCCTAATCCGCTTTCTTCCCGAATCTCTCCGAGAAATACTCTGTGAGGCGGTCTCTGTTTTCCTGTACCACAGTGAGCTTAAGTGCCCTGTCCAAAGCCTTGGATCTTATGGCCTTCTCAAGGCATGAGGTACATCTGCAAAGATACGCCCCTCTCCCTGCGGCCTTCCCCGTCTCATCGGGAAGGACTCTTCCGTCCTCCGCCGCAACGAGCCTTAAAAGCTCCGATTTTTCCTTTTTCTCCCTGCAGCCTACGCAGGTCCTCCCGGGAATATGTTTTTTCTTCCTGTTCGTCTCCGACATAATGCTCTCCGCGAAATTACTCGTCCTCTCCCGCCTCGGCTTCAGCCTCGTCATAGTCTGCCGGATAGTCCTCCTCGGCATAGTCGCTGTCGGCATAGCCTTCCTCGCCGTAGTCGGCTTCGACCTCATCTGCCTCGGCCTCCTCAGCGTCGGCGGAAAGCCTCTCCGCCATCCTCTCGGCGTAGTACTCGTCGTCCTCGTCATACTGAGGAACATCCATTCCCAGCTCCTCAAAGAGTCCGGACTCCTGAGCCTGAGTCTCTGATTTTATGTCTATCTTGTAGCCTGTAAGCTTCGCGGCAAGCCTTGCGTTCTGGCCTTCCTTTCCTATTGCCAAGGAGAGCTGGAAGTCGGGCACGATCACCTTCGCCTCCTTGTTGTCCTCATCCGCAACGACGCAGATGACCTTTGCGGGGCTTAAGGCATTCTCTATGAGATATGCGGGATTGTCGTCCCAGTTTATGATGTCTATCTTCTCACCGTGAAGCTCGTCCACAACAGCGTTTACCCTGACTCCGTTCACACCCACGCAGGCTCCCACAGGATCAACATTTTCGTCGTGGGAAAGAACAGCCATCTTTGTCCTTGAGCCCGCCTCTCTGGCAATGGCCTTTATCTCCACAGTGCCGTCCTTTACCTCCGATACCTCCTGCTCGAAAAGGCATCTCACAAGGTCGGGGTGAGTGCGGGATACTGATATCCTGGGGCCTCTGGGATTGTTCTTTACCTCTATGACGTAGACCTTGAGCCTCTGCTGGGGCCTGTAGCTCTCGCTCTTTACCTGCTCGCTCTCCGCAAGTATGGCGTCGGCCTGTCCGAGATTTATGGAGATGTTCTTTCCTATGAAGCGCTGAACGGTTCCCGTCATGATGCTGTGCTCATGGGCCGCAAATTCATTGTAGACGGAGTTGCGCTCCTCCTCCTTTATCTTCTGGACTATAACGCCCTTCGCGTTCTGAGTGGCTATGCGCCCGAATTTTCTTGAGTCTATCTCTATGCTTATGATATCCCCGAGCTCGGCCTTCGGCTCTATCATCCTTGCGTCGGCAAGGCTTATCTGAAGGACCGGATCCTCCACAGTCTCAACAGTCTCCTTCTGCTGGAGTATCTTGTACTCATAGGTGTCGGGATCGATATTTACAGTGATGTTGTCGGCCTTTCCGAAGTGATTCTTGCAGGCGATAAGAAGCGAGTTCTTTATTGCCTCAAGGAGCGCGTCCTCCGGTATGTTCCTTTCCTTTCCCAATAATTGCAGTGCTTCTTTAAGTTCGGTGTTCATTTTTTTTTTTTCTCCGCCTTTATTGACAATTTTCAGATCCTTCGATTTCAGAAGGGGGATTTAGAAATCCGGGAGAGCATACTTCCAAGGTATATGCCTCCTTTATAAAGTCCTCCTTGTCAAGCCAGTTACTCAGCCTCCGCGATACCTTCACGCAGTCCTCGATGGCGACGCCTTCCTTCTCCTCGGTCTTCTCCATAAGATCGATGTAGGCTCTCAAATACCAATTGTGATCCTCCTCCACGAACTCGGTCTTCACCAAGGTATAGCCCTCCTTCTCAAGGTAGGGCAAAAGAAACTCGTCGATCCTTTTTAAATAATCCTTCATCGTGCTCTGATTTCCCCTTAAAAGCAAACTATAAGGAGTGAACTTCTGTCCACTCCTTAAACCAATCAGCAATATCAGGATATATTATAGCATTTCTTTTGATAAAAGCAAGGGGTAAAAGTGTCAAAAACACATAAAAGTATCAAAAACACAGAAATTTAAAAAATTTTTACCATATCCTGTACCGCAGCTTCACCAATATATATATGATACCGATTCTGCCGGCATTTACCGCCCGAAAAAGCAGCCGTTGTTTTTTGCCCAAGCGGCGGATAGGATACTCGCCAAGGACCTGCCGTGTCACCGGATCCTCCGCCATTTCTCTCAGCTTCGCCATGCACCACGGGCGCCCGTTTTTTTTCCTATAGATCACCTCAAGCCTCATGCAGTGGATCAGATTATCCATGTAATTTCTGTCCATCCGCCGCTTCAGCTCCTCATTCTCGTACACTTCAGGTGCCAGTCGTTCCTTTAGAAGCGCCCGCATTCCTTTTACCGCCTCAAAGCGATCCTCTCTGTATTTCTTTGTGAGGGAGGAGTCGTTTTCACAGTAGCAATAGAGGCAATAAGGAGCGATAATGATTTTTTCGGCTGCCCTGCATACTTTAATATTAAAAAAAATATCCTCCGAAAGGACCTCTCTCTCCGATTCGAGATATATGGAGTTTTTCTTTAAAAACTCCAAGTTATATAAAGCTCCCCAAACGCTTACTCCTGCAAACGCATTCCCTGAGCTTTCAGGCGGAGCTCCCAAGATCTCCCCCACAAATCCCGCAAAGACCTCCCTGCCTGTGTACTCCGTCTTTGAGGGAGGCGTCCCATATGTTTCTGAACCGTCACGAGCCACATCTATACAGCCTCCATAGCAGGCATCTCCGCCTCTTTTTTGCAGCTCTCCCAAAAGCTTTTCCATGGCGTCAGGCTCTAAATAGTCATCGGAATCCACGAATGTGACAAGCTCTCCCTCCGCATGCCTCATCCCGCAATTTCTCGTCAGGCCCAAGCCCTCATTGTCCTTATGTATGACCCGTATCCTGTCGTCTCTTTTGGCCCACTCGTCACAGGCCGCTCCGCTTCCGTCCGTCGAGCCGTCGTCCACAAGGATGATCTGCAGGTCGGGATAACTCTGTCCTGTAACAGACTCCAGACATCTGTTCAAATATTTCTCTGTGTTGTAAACAGGGATGATCACGCTTATCAAAGGCTTTTTTTTATTCATTTTTTTCTCTTTCTTTTATCCCTCTGAGATATTGCAGTCTCTTGTACACTCCGGGTATCAATCTGATCATCAGAGCGCCAAGCCTTAATTTTTGCTCCAAATATCTCCGATATTTCCAATGGCATAGTATATATTCCCTCTCGCCTTTCAGTATCTCATCCATGCCAAGGCTACTACTCTTTGCCATGGAATTAAACAGGACTACAGCCTCCCTCATGCGGGAGATCTCGCAGACCGCCTCCAATTCCGGGAACCTTTCGCGCACATAACTGTAGACCCGATTTCGGGCCTCTATAAGATTATAGGCCTTTTCTTTTGTGAATCCGTTGGACAAGGAAGACCCGCGAAAAACATAGTGATATAGGGTGTCCGATAAGACCGCGATCTCTGAGCAGATTTCCGTCAATTGCGGGAGAATGAACTTGTCCTCAAATATCTTCCCTTTAGGGAATCTTATTCCTCGAAATATATCCGCTCTCATCATTTTGTTGCACATGAATCCGCCTATCTCTTCTCCGAGCAAGATACTTTTCCAAAAATCCACAGGGGAGATAAGCCCCGAGACAGGGTAGAAATAGGGCTTCGCATAGCCGTTCTTTTCATAAAGGTAGCCGCAGCAGACCATCTGTGCCCCACATCCTACAGCCTGCTCCCACATCTTTTTAAGGAAATCTCTCTCCACATAGTCATCGCAGTCCACAAAGGAAAGCCAATCCCCCATAGCCGCTTTGACTCCGCAGTTTCTGGCTTCGGACGCACCACCATTTTCCTTGTATATATAACGAAAGCTTTTATGTTTTTCAGCGTATTCCCTGCATATCTCGCCGGAGCAGTCTGTGGAGCCGTCGTCGATCATCAGGACCTCCATATCCCGAAACGACTGCACCAAAAGGGAATCCAGACACCTTTTTATGTATTTTTCCCCATTGTACACAGGGACTATCACTGTTATCGCAGGCATGTTCCCCTCTCAATCTCTCTTCAGTTTACCGGTAGCCGTCTTTTCCAAAGGTTCCCGGGAAGCCCTGAAGGCTGTGATGCGATGTGTCAAAGGAAGAGATTTATTTAAAGTCTTTACAAACCTTTCTATCTCCCTTTGCTCCTCCTCCAAGCTAAGCTCCCCCTTTGTCATACAGATATCCGCATTGAGCCTTCCTTCATTTTCATACACTCTGCATTCCAACACCAAAGGACAGCGATACAGCTTTTCTTCAAGCTCCTCCGGGCTTACGTTCTCACCGTTTCCCAAAATGATGATATTCTTTTTCCTCCCTGATATATACAGATAGCCGTCCTCATCTGTTCTCCCCATATCTCCTGTGTACATCCAAGAGTCCTTTAATACAGCCTCGGTCTGTGCCTCAAGCTTATAGTATCCTCCCATGACGTTAGGGCCTTTGACCACGATCTCTCCGTCTTCTGTCCTTACCTCCACGTAAGGCATGATCTTTCCGGATGAGCCCTTCTTATATTCACCGCCCGGGCCCGAGATAAGCCCTGTCGTCTCTGTCAACCCATAGAAGACCTCAAGCCGGATCCCCATTGAGAGGAGCCTCTCCTCCTGATCCTCTGTCAAGGCGGCCCCAAGGGAAACTACATTTTTCAGGCTTTCAAGCTTCTCATACTTAAGAGTTCCTGAATCCAGCTTCTGAAAAAGCTGATTGAGCATTCCGGGAACTACAAAAAGCCTTGTGATATCTCCTCTCTCAATATCGCGAAGCCATCTCTTTGCGCTGCTGATGATAAGATCGTTGCCCTTCACCAGATCATAATAGCAATACAGCCCGCCTATATGATACAGAGGAAGAGGCATCAGTGTCATCTCCCCGCAGGCCTCCTTCGGGCATATCAGGCCGTAAGCCGAAAAGTTCCTTTTTGTCAAGGGGACCGGTTTGCTCTTTCCTCCTGTTCCCGAGGAAAAAAGGATCGCAACCACCTCGTCCTCCGGATTTTCTTCTATGGCTTCCGGGAATTCCGACATTGCCTCCGGGAATTCCAAAACCGGCAGCCCGAAACCGCTATACTCATCTGCCGACCCCCCATCGCACACCAGTACCTCCGTATCCGAGAGCTCTGTCAAATGTTTGAGATCCGCCTCTGATTGGAAATAATTATATGCTACCACAATGTTTCCCGAGGCTATTATCCCCATGCACTGAACCAGCCATAGGTAACTGTTCTCCGCTATCAGTCCGATATGATGTCCTTTCCCCTCCCGATAATGCTTCCAAAATCCGCAGGCTCTTTCGATATCGAAAATAAAGCGATCCTTATCTGTTGTTTCTCCTTCAGAGCCTATTGTGATGTCCTTCGGGTTCTCTCTCAGCTTTTCCACCAGATATGCGACCATGCTATTTCTCTCCTGTCAATCGGTAGACTTCATCCGCCAGATCTTCCACCGTGTCAACTCTCATCAATATTTTCTCCGGGATACGGATACCGAGGACCGCTTCAAGTTCTGCGATCAATTCATAGATCTGCAGAGATTCCAGCCCCAGATCATCGATCAAGGAGGCCTCGGGGTCTACTGCTTCATCCGTATCCATGCTTTCTATCGAGCTTATGATATACTCTAAAATCTTTTCTCTGTTCATACTGCCGTTTTCCTTTTCTTTATTTGTATTTTTCTTTGCAACTTTTCTATTACTTGACATATAAAAACAATGATCGTGCATCTTAAAATAAATATGATAATGGCGGCGGGCCAAACACCTGCGGCTGCAAGGCTCTGTCTCTCATCCCAGCGGATCAGCATCGTCTCCACGGAATGGATAGGGATGATCCACATACTCCGCCTTCCTAACCACATCAGCCATTCTATGATCTTCCAATCAGGGTTACAGATCCTGATATAAACCGCTATCAGCGTGACAGCTCCGCATATGCCTCCTGCCCAATCAAGGATCCCCAACCTATATTGGTTGTTAACTATATCCATATCTCCGTAATAGAAAACCGCCAACGCGAACATAGCTGCCGTGAGGCAAAAACACAGCTTAAAGGGTCGAAACAGCACCTTGTTTTCTTTCAGCAGATACCCTATATACATCAGGCCGACCGCCACTCCTGTCTGGATCGGAAAAAGAGGGGCATCTGTAAAAGGATATTTTCCCCACTGTCCGGTAAGGCCATACCATAGGAAAAATATGATCACTCCACCGAAAATGACCATATTCCTGATTTTTTCTTTCTTAAGCCTCATAATCCACTGCAAGATCAGGCTCCCATTCATAAAGACTAAAAAAAACCACATGGCGACCGGGGAGATCAATCGTACTCCATTTAATACAGAATGGCTTGTCGCCCCGTAAAAGAGCCCCAAAATCAGCCTTCCAAGCTGTTCATTCCAAGCTGTCCCGGAAAAATAATTATGTATGATCTGTGCAAACACTATCCCAACAGAAGCTATGAGATATATCCTCAGATAAGAAAAATACTGTTTTCCGATTCCGTTCTTCTTGGGCTTGAACAAATATCCGCTAATGATAAAAAAGGTAAATATTACGACTCCCTGACTCTTTGAGATCAGTCGAAACAGTATCGGCCACTCCGACACTTGGCAAATCTCTGCCGCCGTGGCAAAGGTATGCCCCAATATTACGACCAAAACAAGGCCGCCCTTAAGCGCATCCCACATCCCGATGACATTCTTGTTTATCTTTTGCTCCAATCCGTTCCCGCCTCCTTATCTGCGATGTTTTATTGCCAGATAAAAAATATACATATCGTCAATGAAATACCTCTTAAATAATCTTCTCGGCTCCCTCAAAAAACGGTACAGCCACTCCAAGCCAAGCCTTCCCATCCATGGCGGACAGCGCTTTACACGTCCCGCCAAAAAATCTATTGTGGCTCCCGCACAGACAGATACCGGCGCGCCATAAGATTTTCTGTTTTCGTAGATGAAGTTTTCTTGTTTGGGACAGCCAAAGCAGACTATCAATATCTCCGCCTTGGAATCTCGTATCTTATCCCTGATTGTTTGAAGCTCCTCCTTGTTTTTTTCAAAGCCCTCCGGAGGCGAATAGACTCCGTTTATCTTGATGCCGGGAAAACGCTTCTTAAGATTCGAAGCCGCAGCCTCCGGCACGTCCTCTCTGCCTCCCAAAAGGAACAAGCCGTATTGCTCTCTCCAAGCCATTTCGCAAATTCGGGGGACCATGTCAGCCCCTGCGACTCTCTGTCTGAGAGGCTGTCTGTAAAAACGGGATATCCAGACCAAGGGCATCCCGTCAGCCAAGATCATATCTGCCGACCGGATCGCTCTTTTCAGTTTTTCATCTTTTTCAGCCTTGACTGCCACATCGGAGTTCACATAGACGACAAACATGCTCTCTTTGTTCTTCAACTTCTGTCTGACGGACTCGATCGCCTCATCCATTGTCAGATCATCGATCGGCAGATCCGAAAATAAAAACTTCCTTTTTGAAGCCATATACCCCCCCTCATATATTTTTGTATTATTCATTCAAGCAAGCTCTGATATATTGCGTAAAGATCATCCATATGTCTTTGCAGCGAAAATTCCTCCTTCGCCCTCCGGTATGCCCTTCGGCTGTACTCCCTGCGAAGCCCGGGGTCACCGATCAGCTCCTTCATTGTCCGAGCCAACTGCTCCGGGGCCCCGGGGCTCACAAGGCGACCGTTTTCTCCGTCTGTTATGGCCTCGGGTATGGCCGCAGTATCAGTTGCGATATTGGGTATGCCGAAGGCCATCGTCTCCAAAATCGTCATTGGAAGCCCCTCATTATAGGAGGGCAAAATATGCAGCATCGTTTTTGAAAAGCATTGTTCGCGCTCGTCCGAAGTCATCCAGCCGCAATAAACAGCTCTGCCCTCTAAATGATACGCTTTGATCTTTGCGAGGATATTATTTTCAATGTCAGCCCCGTAAATCGTCAAAATTATATTTTCAGGGATCTCTTCCAGAATGCTCTGATAAGCCTGAAGGAGATCATCTATTCCTTTTCTCGGAACCAAAACTCCATAAAAAAGCAGATTCAAAGCATCGGGATCATATCTGTTTTCATGCCATATGGGGACAGCATTGTGAAGCACCGAGATCCTGTCTTTTTTTCCTATTCCCATAGCTCTTTCCATAAAAGGAAGCCACGAATATCCCAACACGATCATTTTATCGGCCTGTCCGAACAAATATGAGGCAAGCTTTTGTGTGAGCCCGGCTTGCCTGTCATACCAGTCCTCAATGGTTGCCCCATGCATGTGGATCACTGTTTTTTTTCCCATCCTTTTTGCCAGCCAAGCCACAAAGCCCTCCCTGAAAACACTGCCTCTCTCAGCCATATGGATGTGAACAATGTCGATTTTCCTTTTGTGTATCAGGCTCACCAACCGCGCCAACGCCTTAAGGAAAAACCTTATCTTTGCCAACTTGCCCGACCGTGTCGCCGTCGGGACATAAATCAAATTTGTCTTTTTGCAAAACTCTTCATCTCCAAGATAATTTTCCGCTACTGTAAACATCCCTCCGGGAAAGGTTTGATCCACTCCCACCATCAACACATTCATTCCGTTTACCCGTTTCTCCTTAAATAAGGTCTGACAACCGGTTTTTTTCATCGTAGCATAATCTTAAATCGACTGCAACATAAATACGCCTTACCCCCCCCCTGTTATACTTGAATTATAACCTGCAAAATGTTATTCTTTATCTGTAGTCCGAAGGCAGTATCACAGGTTTGAGGGACCGGCTATGGAGAAAAAGATTATCGGATACACTACAGGAGTCTTCGATCTGTTTCATATAGGACACTTAAATATAATCAGACAGGCAAAGGAGCATTGCGATTGGCTCATTGTCGGAGTCAGCACAGACGAACTTGTCATATCCACAAAAAACAAGCGTCCCGTAATATCCTACGAGGATAGGGCGGCCATCGTTTCCGCTCTGAGATATGTGGACGAGGTGGTGCCTCAGGAAAACAAGGACAAATATGCAGCCTGGGAAAAATATCATTTTCAAAAAATGTTTGTCGGCTCTGACTGGAGAGGGACCCCTGAATGGGACCGGTGGGAGACTGTATTTGCTCCTCTTAACGTGCAGATCGTCTACTTTCCGTATACCGTTGGGATCTCAAGCACGATTTTATCCAATATTATCAAAGGAAACTCTAAAGGATGATAAGATCTCTATATACCGGTCTGTCCCGCAAATTAAGGCTCAGTAGGCATTTAAACAGGCTTTTTTCCCTTTTTCCGGTCAAAAATAACAAGATCGTTTTTTCCAATTTTCAGGGAAATGGGTACGGATGCGATCCCAAATATATATGCGAGGAGCTCAGACGCCGAAACCTCGGGTTGGATCTGGTATGGCTCGTATCCGATCCTTCCAAGGGAAAGAAGTTTTGGGATCTTCCCGACGATGTGCGAATGGTGAAATTCGGTTCAAAACGGGCTCGCTATGAATTGAGCACCTCACACATTTGGGTCTTCAATTCAAAGGGATTTGAAAAGCCCGAAAAAAAGAAGGGGCAGTTTTATGTCCAGACTTGGCACTCCTCCTTGGCCTTAAAGGCCGGGGAGTGCGACGCTTCCGATACCCTTCCCCCGGGCTATATAGAGGCAGCCCGGCAGGATGCGGCAATGACAGATCTGATGTATTCGAACAACGATTTCCGATATGAGCTTTACAAAAATCGCTTTTGGTATCATGGGCCTGTCATAAAGAGCGGTGTGCCACGTTTATCCGTTCTTTTTTACACTCCGGATTCCGTTTACAGGAAGGTGAGAGAATATTTTTCCCTTCCTCTTAATGCAAAAACAGTCTTGTATGCCCCCACATTCCGAAAAGACATGAGAACGGATATATATTTGTTCGACTATTTGCGCTGCCTTGAATGTCTGAGCAGGTTATATGGTGCTCCCTTTGTCTTTCTTTTAAGGCTGCACCCTAACGTCTCCGCACTCCCTTTGGTCTGTGATTTCGGAGAAAAGATAAAAAACGCCACCTACTATCCGGATGTGGAGGAGTTGTTGGCTGTATGTGATGTTTTGATCACAGATTACTCAGCCTGCATGTTTGACGCCGCTTTCGCCGGAAAGCCTGTATTCTTATACACGCCTGATCTTCAATCCTATATAAGCGGTGACCGCAGGCTGTATTTCAGCCCTTTCGAGCTGCCCTTTACTCTATCGTCGAACTCGGAGGAGCTGTGCCGCAGCATATCCGGTTTTTCATCCTCACAATACAGGGAGGACTGTCTTGCCTTCTTTAAAAAGATCGGCCTTGAGGAAGACGGGACCGGAGACAAACAGGTAGCTGATATTCTCATATCTGAAATTGAAAGGAAAGCTATATAATGAGTCCGGGAAGGATGGAGCGCGCGAAATTTAACGCCATATGGGGGATCATCGTAAAATTCGGCAGCCTGTTTTTGTCATTTCTGCTGAGAACGGTAATGATACAAACCTTGGGTGCGGAATACCTGGGCCTAAACAGCCTGTTTACTTCTGTTTTAAAGATTTTGAGCCTGGCCGAGCTGGGCTTCGGGACTGCCGTTACCTTCTGTATGTATAAGCCCATAGCAGAACATGATTCTGAAATGATCTGCGCCCTTTTAAATCTGTACAGAAAAATCTACTTTCTCATCGGCATCGTTATTTTTGCCATCGGTATGGCTATCATGCCCTTTATCCGTTATTTGATCGCAGGCACGGTAGAAGCGGATGTAAATATTTATATCCTATATTTTATAAACTTGCTGAATGTAGTCTTGAGCTATATATGTTTCGGTTACAGCTCTTCCCTGCTCATAGCCCACCAGCGAAGCGATGTCTTCTTGATCATAACCCTCTTTGTGGAGTTTATAAAAACGTCGATCCAAATCATTATTTTATTGACTGTGAAAAATTACTACTATTACGTGCTCATGCTTCCCGCGGCCTCCGTCATAACCAATCTTCTGACGGCATACGCGGCAAAAAGATCCTACCCCGAATACTCCTGCCATGGACATCTCAGCAAAGAAACAAGGCGGCAGATATTTCAAAAGACGACGGCACTTCTGAGCGTAAAGATAACGACGGTTATCTACAATGCGGTGGACAGCGTAGTGATCTCCGGCTTTATGGGACTCATTGTACTGGCAAAATACAATAACTATTACTACATCATGAGTGCGATCATCACTGTCATCTCAACAGTATATAATTCCATAACGGCTTCAGTAGGCAACAGCATCGTTACAGAGTCTGACGAAAAAAACTACAGAGATTACATGAATCTCACCTTCATCAACGCTTGGCTCATCGGTTGGTGCACCGTCTGTCTCTTTTGTCTTTATCAGCCGTTTATGAAGCTTTGGGTTGGAGAGGATCTGATGTTTGACTTTGGGGTAGTGATCTGTTTCTGCGCATATTTCTATGTATTTCAATTAAAAAATGTCCAGAGCACCTATAAAGATGCCGCCGGACTCTGGCGCGAAGATATGTGGCGTTCCTACGCCTCAAATCTGTTCAATTTAATTGCAAACATTGTTTTGGTGCAGTTTATCGGCGTTTACGGTATCCTGATCTCCACCATCTTGTCCCTCCTTCTGATCTCCTACCCTTGGCAGACTATGATCATTCACCGCAAGCTGTTTCACTGCAGCATGAGGCCCTTTGTACTGCGACTTTTTATCTACACCGCAGCAACGGCTGCCGGCTGTATTATCACAGGCTTTATATGTATGGCAGTAACAGCAGACGGACTTCCCGGGCTGTTTATCCGGTGCGTGATCTGCCTGATCGTTCCCAACTTGATCTTCCTCCTTCTCTCTTTCCGAACGAAGGAGTTCTCCACCATGTTTGCCACGGTCTCAAAGCTCATTTCAGGGCGCCGAGCTTAAGGCTCCCTCCGCTTACCCGACTTTTTTCTCTGTCATGTCAACGAGATCTCCGAAGGTAAATATTCTTTTAAGCTCCGTAACTTTAATACTTATGTGAAACTCCTGCTCTAAACAGTCAATGAGTTCCATCAAGCTTATGGAAGAAAACCCAAGATCCTCCATAATATCCATCTCGGGGCTTATATCACCCGTCCCTGTCAGATTTGAAACTATCTCCTTGACTTTTTGTTCCACAGCCGTTCTGTCCATCATTTTTCTCCTTTTGTATAAGTCAAAATATTCCCATCCTTACTTTTGAATCTCAACCCGAACATAGGCGCCGCCTCATCCGCCAAAGCTATATCCTCGCAGGTTGCCCTCCTTCTTCGCAGCAATTCCGAAAGTGTAAATAAAAGTCCCGTGAGCCTTAGCATACTTATAAGCATTTTTATTCTCGAAACTCCACAGTGCCGAAAGCCCTTATAAGCGTCAAAGACAGCATATTTCACAGCCTGTCGGTCGAATTTTTCCTTGTTCTCCCTTTGGACCTTTACAAAGAATTTTCGGGAATCCTCCACGGAAACCTTTTCTTTATAGTAGATTCCTTCAGCTAACAGCTCCACCTCCTCCTCAGACAGGCAAAACAGCATCTTCTCATAAAACCGCAGTATTATTTTTTTATACTGCTCCCTCTGTTTTTCGTGAAACTTGCCTGTGACTTGGTTTTCATGGATCCTATACAGCATAAGGTACTCGCCCTGTACCGCAAACTTTTTTCCCCGGATCAGCATTTCGGTCCACAGCTTCAGATCCTCTGTCCGCGAATACTCCGAGGAATACGTCATTTCCCTCATGTCTTCTGTCTTTGCTATCACTCCCGGATGGAGTATGGGGTCAAAAAACAAAAAAAGGGCCTTGGTTGATTCAGGATCGCCCTTTTCTCCGAGCATCTGAGGAACAGCTTCAGAGCCGCAAAGTGAAAAAAACCTGCAGGAGGAGACAGACACCTCCGGGTGTCTCTCCATAAAGCTTACCTGACGCTCTATCCTGTCCGGTCTGCAGATATCGTCCGCATCCATCCTGACTATATATTTCCCGGAGGCTGCCGCTATCCCCCGGTTCAGCGAAGCGGCAAGCCCTGAATTGACAGGATTTCTAAGGACGATGATCCTGTTTTCCTCCTCTATGTACTTTTCTAATATCAGAGGGGTTTTGTCCGATGAACAGTCGTCAATAACGATACATTCCCAATTTTTATATGTCTGAGCAATAATGCTCTCCAGAGCCTCCTCCAAAAAATCCGAGCCGTTATAGACGCTAATAACTATTGAGACCTGAGGCATACACATACTATTTCTCCCTGTTGATCTTCTCCATACACCAATCCCAAAATTCATCGTAATCAGAAAACTCCGGTTCGGAATTCAAAAACTCTTTCTTTGTCTTTTCAAAATTCCCGCACAGCCTCATTTGAAACAAAAATCTTTCCGGAAGCTCTTCTGTTTTCCTCGGCTCAAACAGCCAAAAATAATCCGAGAATATCTCCTTGGGGGGCTTGGTTTTAAAGGAGGAAAACCAACATGAGGCCACCTGATAAGCCTCCCTCAGCTGTCTCGCCTCCCTTATACCGCTATATTGTTTCAAAGGAACCGCAAGTCTCGCCGGATTTCCGGCATACACCCCGGGCTCATTGATAGAGGATGCAACCAGACTGTTGGCGCTTATGATCACATTGTCGCAGATCTTGACGCCGCAGAGTATGGTGCTGTTCATCCCTATAAAGACATTGTTGCCGATCTTTACAGGCGCCACATGTCCTCTGATCATTCCGTCCTCCGCCTTCAGTACCATCCAGCAGGCGTCATGGGTGAGGATCGTAACACCTCCTGCTATAAACACGTTTTTCCCCATATCAAGCATATACGGAGCTGTTGCGTCGATAAATACAGTCTCCGGCATTACTATCTGAACTGTTTTATCTATCCTTGCACCGCCTCTGCGAAGGTGATTCAAATAGGCGTCGGAGCTGTACCTATGGTGGTACAGCAGCCGTTTTCTGACGGTTTTTATTTTTTCTGTGATCAGCTCTGCAATATTCATCCGAATCTCTCTTTTATCAAGGCGCATGCTCTCAAAAAGCGCCAAGCATATTTAATTTTGTTAAGCCTCATCAATCTAGCTGTGATCCTTTTTTTTACAGTCATTTTCTTTAAATGCGCATCTGAGATATGCCTCTTTAAAACGGGATCTTCAAAGTATCGGCATATCTCGGAAAGCTGCTCCCTGTCTCCGCCCTTTGCTGCGGCATCAAGCATGTTAAAGCTTATGCTCAGGGCATATCTGTCGATCTGCCCCGAAAAGTCACAGGCATAGCTCACAGGCAGCTTTTCAAAAAACTGCAGTCCCAGGATCAGCTCGTAAAACTTTGAGGTCTGAAAAAGCCTGCTGGACGACTCCGGGCGGTAGCGATAATAATACTCTACCTTATGGCTTATATAGATCCGGTCCGCTTTGAGATAGGCGGGAACGATGCACATGATATCCTCGCACAGGCGTGAGCGGCTGTCTACATCCATCTGACAGCTGTATATCAACTCCCTTTTAATCGCCTTTATACACAGCGTATAAAACATGGCCTTTGAATATTTGTCTGACAGCAGCTTCGGATAGATTTCCCGCTTCATTCTCTCCTTGTCATAATACCCCTCAGCCACAGGTTCACATATAGCTTGACTGTAAGCTTTTCTATCGCTTCCTGCTCCCGAGGCATATGCAAAGGACACCAGATCCACATGGTATTTTTCCAACAGTTTACAGGCATCCTCCAGCATCGACTCTTCTACCATATCATCGCCGTCGATGTAGACAATATACTTTCCCTTTGCGAGTCGAAGCCCCGCCTTGCGGGCATCGGCCTGGCCCCCGTTTTCTTTATGAATGACTCGGACCCTGCCATCCTTTTTTGCATATGCATCACAGATATCAGGACACTTATCCGGCGAGCCGTCATCCACCAATATCAGTTCAAAATCCTCAAACGATTGATTTAATATGCTGTCAACACTGTCGCAGAGACAGTCTTCTATGCCATAAACAGGGACTATCACTGAAAAATACATATTCACCCTTCTTTCAGAACATCAGGCGCCGCTTATGTCCTTTGAGCACTGCCGAATAATCGTTTTTCCTCTTCCCGGGTTTTTTTGTCAAATCCCTGGCCCATAATGATGAGCGCGGTGACGGAATATACCATCTGGAAGGTAAGGGTATTATCCGTGCTGAAGACGATAAACATGTAGACCATGATGGCAAATACCACAGCTTTATTCTCCGTTTTTCCGTTTCGCCCGAAATACCATACTCTCAGGGCAAAGCCTGAAATGAACCAGATCAAAAATCCCCAAAAGCCCAGATCAATATACATTCCCAGGAAATCATTGTGGATCGCCGAGGTATACAGCGATATCTCTGAATTGAGAAGATAATACACATAGCCCATCCCGTATCCTATATACGCCGGGGAAAAAGTATAGTATTTATCAAACAGCTCATATATATCCGCTCTTCCTGTGACGTTGACGCCCTGCTCCTCCAGCTGTTGGAAGACTCCCATCTTTACCGCAAATATATAGGCATATGCCAATATGCCGAGGGCGGCCACCATGATCATGATCACCTTGGAAAGCGTAGCCGCGCCTTTCCTCCTTGCCGGGAATTTTAATATCAGTCCCAAAATACTCGCCACCAGTATCGCGACCATGGCGATCCTCTTAAAGGCGGAGACAAAGCAGAAGGTTGCTGCGATAAAGAGCAAAATAAACCATAGCTTTTTACGGAAATTCAAGATCATATAGAGTTCGTACAAGCCGAGGCAAAAGGCCAGCTCATGTATCTCCGCCTCCCTAATAATATCTCCGGTCTCTCCCGCAAAGGTCTTTATCAATATCCACAGCTCATTAAGATATGCTCCGACACCATGCTCCGCCATGATAGTTGCTATCAAAAGCAGGTTGGCGATTATGATAGCAAAAAGGTTGTACCATATCCCTCTTTCGCCAAATAAAAGCAGAAACACAACCGCCACCAAAACAGCCAGTATTTCGTTCATATACAGAAAATACGTATAAAAGGCATTAGCGATGATCTCTATCTCCGTTTGTTGAAAGACCCACAGGAAAAGGGATATTAAGACCATTACGGCAAGCGGAACGCAAAGTACCAATGAGGACCTCAATAAAATTGAGGTCCTCGCGATATCCGGTTTGATTAGCCAGCACACAAAGCCTGATAAGATAAAAAGTACAACAAAAATTTGGCGAAAAGCGATACCTATAGTAGCCGTGAGTGTTTTATCGACAAAATAGTAACTTAATACAGCAAGTACAATGAAGTATACTGCGGCTATATTTTTACTTACCTGTTTTTCAAACACCGGCTTCTCTCCTTTTCATATACTTTCCGCCAAGGTCATTTCTTAATCCCCGGGCTTTGAAACATAATTCTTTCGGTTGGCTACAGCCTTTGAGACAAGACTGCGGATCCTGTGTATGCCTTCCTGTCCGGCATGTGCAAGTCCCATCTCATATTCGATTTCCGCTTCCCTGAGCAACTCCCTTTTATCTACAATAAGCTTGAAATACTCCAAAAGCTTTTGTGCCTGAGGCATCTGCATGCTTTTTTCGATCACAAAGAACTGAGCATTGCCGTTATATGCAATATAGCTTCCTTCCTCCCCAAATGTTTCTTTGATGTTGTCTGCAAAGAATTTGATCAGCTTGTCTCCGCTGTCCCTGCCAAACTGATTGTTGATCATTCTCTGGTTTTTGATCGCAATCATGATACAAGCGGTATCATTGCTCAAAAGCTTCCTGCCCGAGGTCTTGATATAATTGTCAAAGGCTATCCTGTTATTCATCTCCACAAAATGATCCATGTAGAATACATATCGGATGATATCATTGAGGCGTCCCAGCAGAACAGCTCCGCAGCAGCAGATCACCAGGAAAAATACTGCCGCCAGCCCTGTATACAGAGCCACATTTATAGTTCCGTTCACGGAGGAGGTAGACAGTGTGGAAATGTTGGCAGCGCCTAAATATTCATTATATTCAGTGTTTGTCGCTTCAACTATGCGGTATAATTCATCCAGCTCCGCCAGCAGGCTGCGGATCTCATTCTGCACCTCTTCTACAATGCCGTCATATCCCGGCGTATTCAAAGCCGCGCAAGTAAGATCAGAGTCGGCGCAGGGAGAAGTGTTTTCTTCGATCTCCCGGTTCAAAAATGATCCGGCAGCGTCCGCCTCGGTCTGAGCCGCAGTGTCCGTCCCGGTTCCGTCCACGGATGCAGCTGAGACTTCCGATACGATCGGTGCCGGGCTGTCCGCCCCTGTACAGCGATTAAACTCATTAAGTACATATCTGCAGTACGCGGAACCGATCACGGCGTATGTATCTGTGTCTTTATTGTCCCTCCAGCTGTAAATCAATTTGTCATAGGTAACAGTCTGCGCTCCGTTTCCTACGAGTTCACCATAGATGTCCGTAAGATCCCTGTTGTGTACTTCATCCAAAATATATTCCGAGGTAATGTTGGTATTTCCGGACTCGCGCATTTTTTCAACGTAGAGATCCATAAGCTCCAGCACATCGTCGATCTTCTTCTGCGCTTCCGAGCCTGCAAGCCCGTTTTCCTTGATCCTCTCATTATATTTTGATATCAGCAAGTCCTTATCTTTTGTTATCTGATACTTGAAGATCTGAGAAAAAAGCTCGGAAATCTTTACGGACTTGATGTAATTAAATTCCGTAGCCAAATCTGTAAAGCTGTAGCCTGTGGTCGCCGAGCGGAAGGTGCTGTTATTTGAAATACGGCTCGAAAGAGTGTTGACCGTGTCGCCGATATTGTCATTAATGAGCTCAACCATTTCTATGTAATCATAATTTGAGTCGTAGATCTCGCTTATGGAGTTGACAGTTGAAGCGCTGTTTATATAGAGCTCGCTGTAGTCTGAAAAATATACGTCCAAAAGCTCGTCCAGCACTTTTCCGGCAAATTCTCGGCCCTCGCTGTTGGTGGCCTCAAAGGACACGATAAATGTGGTGGGCTCATATGTATATTCCTCGCCCAATTCAAGCAGCGCGTCCTTACGCTCCTGTTCGTCCTCGTCGATCACCTCGGTGATCTGAATGCGTGAGATCAGGCTGTCCACCGAATACAGATTTTGATCAAGCTCAAGATTATTGATCACCTGAGACATGATAGATGAAGCTTTAATACTATTTACATCCAAATCGCTGCCGTCCGGATTTTTTCCTTCCACCGCATTCTCATTATTAAAGCGAATTACCGCAGAGGCGACATAGGACTGGGAGAATGACAAAAACAGATATACTGCAGCTGTCATTACAATACATGCCACGATTATCAGAGGAAGCCACTTTTTGATATAACGAGAAATCTGAAATTCCTTCATACTATAACTTATCCTTTCCACCGGCCTTTATCCCGGTCATATGAGATCATCTCATCCTGTCTGATGTCTTTTTCCGGAAAGAGCCGACAAATACATTCAGCGCCATATAGAACAGAATTACAAAAACAGCCACCGGAATGACCTCTCTCAGGAAAGAATCTTCGATAACCGTACCTGACATAAGAGAATTTAGCTTTGCTTCAGAATATTCCCGGCCGGCCTTTTGCGCCTTATCAGCGATCTGTTCAATGGAGCTGCTGATATCCGCTATCATCATCTCAGCTTTTTCATCAATTCCATCCGTCCCATTCTGCTCCATTGCGCGAATGGTCTCGTCATTTGTCTCTATCTCCTTTTGTGTGGCCGCTGCCTGCTGACTATAGGCCTCCGCTTCCACGGAGAGGGTATCTATGCCCACCTTGGTTCTGCCCATATAGTATTCTCCGGCCTCGTCCCAAGTAGGAACCAGGACCACACGGGTCATTTCTTCGGAATACATTTCTATCGCTTCATTTCTGATATCATAAGAAGCGGTATCCTTCTCTCTTTCAAAGCCTGAGAGAGTGTTGTTATATGTCAGCCGTCCGATATATTTGTCTCTGTCTTTTGATATCCCGTTCTGAAGAAGATAAGCCTTCAGATTGTCATTGATCTGAACGGACCGTATATCTCTTATCTGTGCCGCCAGCTCATAGAAGGACTCGCCTGCTGAAGAGATGAAGCCGGGATTCTCGTCTCCGAGCGCATACATATAATTCGAGATCACATTGGTCTGATTTTCCAGATAGGTTGCAATATCCAAATAGTCCAAACCGCTGAAATCAGCTTCCGGATCAATTTGGATATCCAAGGCCACAAAATTATCTGTATACTTGTCTATATAAAATTCCTTGTATGCATTCGCCACTACCCCGACAACATTTTTCGCATCAAGATGTGCTGTCTTTTCGTTTTCCCTGTAGATAACCGCGTACTCCGTAGAGATATGGTAGGCGTCCTCTGAAGTGGAATCTCCCTGCACCGTAGGTGTTACGGAGAGACAATCAGAAAGATCTTCCACCGTCACATTTTCAAACGCTCCTTTTCTGATAGCTCTCTCCAGAACCTCTTGACACAGGATCTCCGACATGTTAAATCTGGTTCCGTTGGCATTCTGCCCCTTGGACGCATCAGGATAATTCAGCGAAATGATCGCTACGGCTTCTCCTCCCGAGGCAGCCTGATAGCACAGTCCGAACAGCCCTGCACAAGCTATGGCAAGCACGGCTGTTCCAAGCTTAAACGAAAGCCCCAATCGGAAGCCCCGCTTTAAAGTGTTCCATGCCGAATCACCGAATTTAAAATATAATCTCAGCAAGCCTAAAAGCCCCGGCACTACAGCAATCAACCCAAAAATGCCAATTATCTTCATTGTCGACATATCACTACCTCCGTTACTAATACCGGGCTACATCGACCACGACTAACTCCGGTTGATTGTTGATCCTTACGGCTTTGCGGTTTGTAAGCCCTGAGCTGACAATAAGAGACGGTCCGCCCAAGTCATATTGCCCGTAAACATAGGCACCCTTTAATTCAGGGAAAAATCCGTTCTTGTGCTCATACAGCCCTCCAAGCTTGGGGAGCCTTACCACTCCTCCATGGGTCTGACCGCACAGAATGAGGTCCGCCCATTCTCCCTGTCCGAAGGTCTCAAAAATGTATGGCTCATGGGACAAGAGCAGCTTGAAATGGTCCTGATCCTCAGTCAAAAAGCTTTCATAATCTTCCCCTATGTAATTCCAGAAATTGTCGGTGTCTCCTGTGAGGATCCCGAAAATATCGACTGATACTCCCTTTACCTCCACCGTCGCTTTCTCGTTCCACAAAACATTTACTCCGGCTGCCTCCAAAAGCTCTCTGAAGCCGCCGTCCAAGTCCTTGAAGCTTTCAAGCCTGAGTTCCCTGTCCTTCTCCAAGAAGAGTGACTCTATCTCCTCGTGCTCCATGGCCTCAAAATTCATAAACTCCGATTCTTCGTTATTGCCGTAGATATAATAGACAGGCGCTGTATTGACCAAGCTTTTGCAAAGCTCAACAGTCACATCTGCTGTGCCGTCGCTTTTTTCAGTCATATCTCCCGTCATAACTATAATGTCCGGGGCTAACAGCTCTATGCGCCGGATCAATTCGGAGTTATCCGCTCCATAAGTAGAATTATGCAGATCCGACAGATGAATGATCCTGAGATTGTCTGCGACTTTTCCCGAGGCCGTTTCGTAAAATGTCTCTCGAAACGTTTTGTTTGAATTTATGTTGACTCCCAAGATCAAAGCGCAGAATATGGCTGCGGCGATCACAAGCATCAAAACGGCCTTTCCGAGCACATGCTTTTCTCCGGAAATTTTCTCAGTCGTTTTTCCGGAGGGAAGCCCCTTCTTCTTATACTGAAAATTGACTGTGATATCGTGTCCGGCAGCCCAGCACAGGTTTTCTGTAAGGATATCCCTGTACTTTTCCTCATATCCTTCCTGCCCCTTTCCGGCAGGGCAAGACAAGGAGATCTCCGAGCCGTCATAGCCCAGGACCCTGATCTCATGAATTTCTGTCATTACTTCCGTAGGCACTGTCTTTTCCAAGCGCCTGCACGCTATTTCCCAAATCAATTTTCCCGCTGTATTTTGTGCTTTTTTACTTTGCATTCCGTTAGCCTCCGTCTCTTCGGCTCTTTCCGTCTCTACTGCATCATTTTAATTTCGATTCCATCCACGCGGCGATCAAGCGAAATCCTCTTTTATTAGGGTGCGCGCCGTCCGGAATATAGTCTCTGTAGTTCTCAGCCGTTATGCCGCAATCGGCTACATCCATCAGTTGCACTCCATATTCATCGGCAGTCTCCCTTATCCCGTTATTGAGCTGTGTCAACTCAGGGCTCAAGTCAATATATGTACATAAATATATATCGGAATCAGAGTATGCAAGGAGGATATCCTGCACAATGTTGTGGTATTCCTCCATTATCTTTTCCATACTCACACCCGCCAAAGCATCATTTCCGCCCAACCATACAAAAATAACATCCGGCGTATATCCCGGCAGGTGCAGTTCTTTGCCCCTTTCTCCCGCATCCCCTGACTCACTGATCTCCAATCCCGTAACTCCCGAACCTGCAGAAGCGTTGATCT
Source organism: uncultured Lachnospiraceae bacterium (assembly GCA_944381505.1). Classification (GTDB taxonomy): domain Bacteria; phylum Bacillota; class Clostridia; order Lachnospirales; family Lachnospiraceae; genus Avilachnospira. Next base: position 6,621 of record CALWLK010000004.1, on the reverse strand, counting down.
TGCACAGATACATCCCCATACTCTTGGCAAGTCTGTACCACCACATGTCCGAAACCCTCTGCACATCCTCAGACGGATAAAAGGTAAGATACCCATCAGGAATATACTCGGTATATGCGCTGAGGCTGTCTCCCAAAACAGAAAGGCTTTTTGCATAGAGAGGGTTATCAGGATGTGCATTTTCCATTTCCTTTTGTCCCTTCTCCGAGAGCTCCCCCTCAAGTTTCAGCGTATCTGATGATCCCGCCTCTATTACCACTATCTCTGTGTCAGGCGTCAGCTCCAAAGTATTCTCCCCTGAAACAATAGAGTATTCTTTAATGCTCTCTCCTTCGCTGTCGTAAAATACCGCTCTGCCTTCGGTATCCTTTGGCGCTGTCACCACCGCTTTTTTTATATCGTATAACTGATCCTCTATATTCACCGCATAGTAGCGGTCGCTGTTGGGAGTGTCCTCCCAACATACCTGAAAAAGCGGAACCGGATGGCTACGGCCTTTCATTGCGATTCCATAAATCAAAGTTGGTATTCCAAGACATATGATTGCCACAAGGCTTATTCTTTTGCAGGTTCTTCCGTTCTTACCGGATTCTTTTCTTTTCAGCATCAGTCATACTTTTGTCAGGCTCATCATCGCTGATGATTATACCTGCTCCGTCAGTGTTTTCCTCTGTATGTATCTCTTCCGCAACCGCGCCCTGTTTATCCTCTATGGAAGGCTTTATCAGCTCCTCAGAGGGCTTTTCAACTATCTGCATCGGCTCTGTGGAGAATATATCCTCCTTATAAATAGGAAGCCTGCCTGCAAGCAGCGTAAGCTGTTTTTGCAGCTCCATGATCTGAGCATGGGCATTATTAAATGCCTCGACATATTCGAGCACTCTGGTTTTAGCCATGGCTATGCCCTGTTCTTTCTGCTCGAACTGCCGGTTTATATCCTCCTCCGCCTTTTTCTTGCTGTAGAGAGCCTCCACCTTCGCGTCAGTTGTGATCTTCTCTGCCGACCTGTGGGCATCACCCACCAGCTTATCAGCTTCATTTTTGGCTTTGTCAACTATGCCGGAAGCGTCCTCCTTGGCCCTGCTTACCAGCTTGTCAGCCTCTTTCCTGGCTATCGACATGACTCCCGACAGACTCTCATAGCTGCCTTCATATTCCGCAAGCTTTGAGCGAAGCTCCTTGACCTCTGAACTCAGCTTGGCGTTTTCGCTCTCCAACCTCTCTTTGTCCGCCTTAAGGGCGTCAGACTCACTGTTTAGAGACTGAATATCACTGACGTCGGGAGTTTTCAAGCCGTCCACCCGCGTCTTCAGCTGTTCAAGCTGATCCATGAGTACCTCTATATACTCATCTACCTCAGCCTTTTTATATCCTCCGATAAATGATGATCCGAATCTTCCCATCTTATCCTCCAACTGTCACTGCATGGAAATCAAACAACACTTCATATTCAAAACAGCTCTATCTGAAAGACATCTTATCGTCCGTCCCTCTTTATCATGACAAAAGGTGTCTTTAAGATCAATTTGAGATCAAAGCACATAGTGCGCCGTTCTATATAATCCAGATCCATATCCACCCAGTCATCAAAAGCTATGCTGTTTCGGTTAGGTTGGGTCTGCCAAATACACGTAATTCCGGGAGTGACCAAAAGCCTAAGCTTCTGATAATCATCATACTGCTCCACCTCCTCCGGAAGCGGGGGCCTCGGTCCCACTACGCTCATGTCCCCCTTAAGCACATTGTAAAACTGGGGCAGTTCATCCAGGCTTGTCCTTCTTAAGAATCTTCCCATGTGCGTGATGCGCGGGTCGTCCTTCATTTTGAAGACCGGTCCGTCCATTTCATTCCGATCCATCAGCTGCGCCTTCAGTTCATCGGCATTCATGACCATGGTTCGGAACTTATAAAGGTCAAAGGGCTTCCCGTGACGGCCTATACGCTTCTGCATATATACCACCGGACTTTTCATGTCCTCAAGTTTGATAGCCAGAGCCACCAAAAGCATTACGGGTGAGGTACATATAAGCAGTATTGATGCCATACAAATGTCAAATACTCTTTTCCTCTTCCAATATCTGGCAAAGGACCTGCTCAGAAGCCTTTCTAATCTCTCATTAGTTCTTTTGTCGTCCTCTTCGGGATTTATATAATAGTTTTTGTTTTTCATGTTCTCACCGATAAGACAGCTCTATATTATCATCTCGAGGAACAATACCCTCTGCTAAGTAACCGAACAGCCTTACATATACCTGTTCTTCCCCCGAGCCTTGGCCTCATAGGCCCGCCTGTCTGCCGCCTTTACCAGAGTGTCGTAATTCTTTCCCTCATAAGGCGCCATGGCTATTCCTATGCTGCAGGTGATGGTGGGCACTCCCTTTTCGGGAAGCGCTATACGGCTTACGGCCTCGCAGATACGTTGTGCACACAGCTCCGCCTGAGCCCTGTCCTTTATGTCCGCCAAATACAGGACGAACTCGTCTCCGCCTACTCTTCCCTGTACGTCGCTCTCCCTGGTCTGCATCTTGAGCACCTTCGCCGTCTTTTTGAGGAGCTCGTCTCCCACAAGGTGTCCGAACCTGTCGTTTACGGCCTTGAAATTGTCGAGGTCCAAAAACAAAAGAGCTGCTCCCTCTCCGTTTCCCTCAAGCATTTCCGTGATGCGCCGCTTTGTGCCTCCGTAATTGCAGAGTCCCGTGAGAGTGTCCGTCTCGGCTCCAAGCCTTGCTTTCCTGAGTTCCCTCTGTCTTGCTCTCTCCTCGAGATATATTCCCGTGACATCGGTGCGGGTCATCAGTATGCGTCCCGCTTCACGGTCATAGTATCTGTAGCTCAGCTGCTTCCTCAAATAATTATGGTCCTCATCCATTATTCCGAAATAGAAGCTGTGGACTCCATGTCTGTCCAGCTGCTCTATGACTCTTTCCGTCTGCATCTCCCGTATGACCATCTCCCTGTCCTCAGGAACCACGTAATCCATCGTGTACTCGGTCACCAATGAACTGTAGTCTTTGCAGACCTTCGGCAAGGCGGAAGCGCCCTCTTTGTTTCCGCTGAACATTTCATAGCTGTTTGTCTTTGCATCAAGGTATATGAAAAAATCAAAGTTGTCATATACATAGAGGTCAATGATCCTTCGCCTCATGAGGTCCTCGTTTGAATGTCTGACAAATATGTAGGCCTTCGCCTCTCCCGCCGTGTTCTTCTTCGGCATGACAAACATACTGACCTGATCCTGCTTGCCGTGGATTTTATAGGGATAATTTAAGATATAGGGTTTCGTTCCCCGCTCTGCCGCTTCTTTGAGTGATATGCAGGAGAGTTTTTGTTCTATGCCCCTCCTGTCCTCCTCGGAAAATATGGCCGCATAGCGCGCCAGATAATCCGTCCAAGAGGTCTCTCTTCCCTCCATCTCTTTCCAATCTCTGCTCTGAAATACAAAGACTTTATCTCTCTCAGGCTCCACCAAAAGTCCTGAGTAGAACATGCCGTTCAGAGCAGCTATAAGCTCTGAGTACATTTCCTTGAAGTCTATGCTTCTCTAAAGGCTTTCCATTTGAGTCATTGCCCCCCCCCTAAGTATTTTTGTTGATTTATATAATCAGGTGAGATTAACGTAAATATTATATAGGATATAGCCTTAAAATTCAATAGAAAGCGCCCTTGTTAAGGGCGTCTTCCGATTTTTGTAATATAATTAACAAAAGGGAGGGGTGATTACCCCCCCCCCTAATATTTTTTTACTTTGTACCGGCCGCGATATATTTATCTATCTCCTCGGTGCTCTTTGTGAGAGTGTTCTCCTCGGAATTAAGTATGCTCATGAACTCCTCTCCGGTGATAGTCTCCTTCTCATAGAGATACTTAACTAGCTCGTGGAGCTTCATCATATTGTCGTTCAATATCTTTGAGGCCTTGTCATGCTGCCTCTTCACAAGCTCCACCACTTCCTTGTCTATGGCTGTCATGGTCTCGGGGGAACATGCTATTGAGGCGTCCCCTCCCAGATATTGGTTCCCCACATTTTCCATAGCCACCATATCGAAGTCCTTGCTCATTCCATAGCGCATTATCATCTGTCTCGCTATCTTTGTGGCCTGCTCTATATCGTTTGATGCTCCTGTGGTGCAGGTCTTGAATATGAGCTCCTCAGCGGCACGGCCTCCCGTAAGTGTGGCGATCTTGTTCTCCAATTCCTCCTTATTTAACAGGTAATGGTTTCCGTCGTCATCCACCTGCATGGTGTAGCCCAAGGCTCCGGAGGTCCTGGGAATGATGGTTATCTTGTGGACAGGAGCGGAATCCGTCTGCTTGGCTGCAACAAGGGCATGTCCTACCTCGTGGTATGCCACTATGAGCTTTTCCTTGTCCGAGAGAACCTTGTTCTTCTTCTGGTATCCTGCAATGACCACCTCAATGCTCTCCTCCAGATCCGACTGAACAACTCTCTCCCTGCCTGCTCGCACGGCTCTCAGAGCCGCCTCATTTATGATATTTGCGAGCTCCGCACCGCTGGCTCCGGGGCAAGCTTTGGCAATGGCTGTCAGGTCCACATTTCCCGACATCTTCACGTCCTTTGCATGGACCTTTAATATGTCCTCCCTGCCCTGCATGTCAGGAAGCTCGACAGGTATCCTTCTGTCAAATCTTCCCGGGCGAAGGAGCGCCGGGTCCAGAGCGTCAGGCTGGTTTGTGGCGGCAAGCACCACAACTCCCTTTGTCCCGTCGAAGCCGTCCATCTCCGTGAGAAGCTGGTTTAAGGTTTGCTCTCTCTCGTCATTTCCGGAAATTCCGTTGGCGCCCCTCTTTTTTCCTATGGCGTCTATCTCGTCTATAAAGATTATGCATGGAGCCTTGCCCTCAGCCTGCTTAAAAAGGTCTCTGACCTTGGCAGCTCCCATACCCACGAACATCTCCACAAACTCGGAACCCGATATGGAGAAGAAGGGTACGTCAGCCTCTCCGGCCACAGCCTTTGCCAGAAGTGTCTTTCCTGTTCCCGGAGGTCCCACCAAAAGGGCTCCCTTAGGTATTTTGGCGCCAATGGCCTTGTACTTTTCGGGCCTGTGAAGAAAATCCACTATCTCCGTCAAAAGTTCCTTTGCCTCATCCTCTCCGGCAACATCCTTAAAGGTGACTCCTGTCGTATCCTTCTGATAGATCTTCGCATTGGACTTTCCGAAGGGCATCCCTCCGAGGCCACCACCCATGGAGCTCTGCATCTTCTTTGAAAGGAAATATCCGAATCCCAAAAACAGAATGATCGGGAACATGTTGTAGATCAGCAGCCATATGGGGGATACGGATTTCGGTATCTCCTGAGTAAAATTTGCCCCGGAGTCAAGCATCCTGTCAACTTCGCCAAGGTAATTTATCCTTCCTGTCTCAAAGACCACGTTATTATGGTCCTTCAAGGTAAAGGCTATGGTATCCTGATCAAGCTCGATCTCATCAACCGCCCTCTTGTCGAGAGCTTCAATAAACTCATTGTAGCTCACCTGCTTTACATCCTTCTTTGCAAGAGCAGGATAGACAAAAAAGTTCAAAAGAAGCATTATCACTATGACAGCTATGGTGTAGTAAGCCAAAGGGGATTTCGGCGTCTGAGGCCCCTGCCCCGGACGATTTTGAGAATTTCTGCTGCCTCCGCTCCCGGAGCTCATCCCATGATTGCTGCCGTCCATGCCATCAAAAATATTGCCCAATCCGACTCTGCTGAGCAAGGCTTTGCGCCTTTTAAACATCTTCATATATTATGTATGTTTCCTTTCCGAATATATACAGCCCTTCCCGGTTCAAAACCTATCGGGCCGATAGATGAATTTTATTACTCATTCCGATTATATTCAAGGAGTAAGAGACAGATTTTATAAAAGTTTTATAATAGTTCAAAAGGATTTAATCTCTTTAAATTTTCCTCTCCGAAGCATGACCTGAGGGCATCAACATACTCCTCATAATTCAAATTTCCGTCATTTGTCAGTAACTCAAAGTCAGTGTTATATACGTTGGCAAATACTCCCGTCTCTTTAACGCCGTTCCTCAAATAGAAGCTTTTCCTTCTGTCCCTGTCAACGGCATTATCCGCAGCGGGATCAGGCTTCTCTATCTCAAATATAAGTTTTTTATCCCTGTAATTATCCAAGAGAAGTTTTAAAGCCCTGCCTCCGATGCCTGCGGACCTTCTCTCCTTTGACACCGCAAAATAATCCAGAATGAAGGTATCATTGCCTCCGGCAACTGTTATGCAAAGCCCTGCAAAGGTCCCGTCCTCCTCTATAGCAAGGATCTCCATCTTACCCTCCCTCACGAGAGACATCATATAGTCAAAAGGTTTCTTCTCGTCCTCGGGAAAGGCAGCCTCATAGAGCTCCATTACATCCTCTATATATCCTGCTCTCTCCGCATTCTGAAGTTTCATCTTTACACCTCCGATTTTTAAAAAAAGGGATTAAGCATTGATAAGCTTAATCCCTGTAACTTTTTATATTTAGCGCCCCAACCAGGACTTGAACCTGGGACCCCCTGATTAACAGTCAGATGCTCTAACCAACTGAGCTATTGAGGCTTGTCGGTTTCATTCTCTTCGGACGTACCCACAAAACAAAAAACCGGGAAAAA
>CALWLK010000003.1 GCA_944381505.1 uncultured Lachnospiraceae bacterium | reverse complement strand
TGAGGTTTTAAGAGAAGCTCAGACCCCTCCAAGCCTGTATCTTTAAGACTCAGCTTTATCCCCTCTGATCTCAAGATTTCTATGGCTTCTCTGAGAAGCCTCAGCTCCTGTTTAAGCTCGTCAAGCTCAGCCTCACGGTACAAAACAGATGCCTCCTCAGGTGGCGGATCCGTTTCAGTTCCTTCATCTGCATCTTCCTCCCGGCTTTCCTCTGCATTTATTATCAGTTCCCCGCTGTCTCTACTGAAAAAAAGGTAAGCTGCTGCGGACAACAAAAAAGCTGCAGCTATAATGATAGGTTTAAAACTTTTCATAAATGTCCCTCATAAAAAGAGAGTATCATTTTTGTCTCTTAAATAATATTAAAACAGTTTGATTAATTCAATAGCCGAGAGTATTAAGTTTTTATAAAATGTTTTTCTTGAGGTAAACCATGTCTTTAAGAAGCACACCGCCATCATATATGGGTTTTGAATAATTCTCTGTAAAGAAATCCTTTATGACGTGAGAGCGTAAAAATCCGCACTTCTCATAAAAAGGCAGGGTGGCGGGACTGTCTCCGGTTCCCACAAGGAGTTTTATGGGGTGCTTTTCCCGGCTCTCTGCTTCATATCGGGCGCCTACAAAGTCTATGAGATATCTGCCGTAGCCCTTCCCACGCTCATCGGGGGCCACAGCAAGATTTTTTATCTCCAAAACATCCGGGGCTTCCCTTGTGACAACGATCTCCCCAAGGGTCTTGCTCCCGGAAAAGAGCACATACATATCTCCCCTCTCAAGGTATTTATCCAACATGTGCTCCTCCTCATCCGCCATGAGAAGAAGGTGAAGGAAGCGTTTTTTATCCCGTTCTATCTTTTCCACCCGAAGCGCCTCGTCCGAAGTGAGCTTTGAGGGAGGGCAGGGGTCTTTTACAAACTCCATAAAAAGCTCCTTCTCCCCGGTATTTACATCCTCATTTTCCTTCATGGCCCTGAAGCCCTCTCTCAGATAAAAGCTCAGAGCCCCTTTATTTTTTTCATATACAGATAAAAACAGCCGTTCATTATTCTGTTTTACAAAATCGAGAAGCTTTTTCCCTATAGACTTATTTCTCTCTGCGGCCTCCACAAAGAGCCCTTCTATATATTTTCCCGATATCTCACCGCTTTCGTCCTGAAAGTCGGAGAGGCCTATAAAGCCGCATATCTTGCCGTCCTCATAAACATATACCTCGGCATCATTAAGGCTTTTTCTCACAAACCCGAGATTGTCCCTCCAATACTTCTCAGGTATAAAGCTGTGGGCCTCAAGGTTTGACTTAAGCCATATGTCACAGAGCCTGTCTCTGTCTTTATTCATGTATCCCCTTATCATATCTGCAGTCCCTCTCCGTATCTGTCTCTCCCCCACCATGAGGGCATTATGTCCTTAAGCCTCAGCCTTTCTCCCCTTTCATAATCTGTAAGTATCTCTATATCAGGGCTTTTTTCATCAAGCTGCATGAGAAATTCCATGCAGGCTCCGCAGGGAAGTCCCGCCTTTTTGTCCGGCATTACCGCCACCAGCTTTTTTATCCTCTTCTCCCCGTTCGTTATCATATTCGCGGCAGCGTTTCTCTCCGCACACATACCCAGGGAGCAGGCTGTGTCTATACACACCCCCACATATATATTTCCCGCTTCAGTCATTAATGCCGCCGCCACAGAGCCTGCCTCGAGAAAGTCTGAGAGCTTTCTATCTCCCTGAACCCTTCTTGCCGCCAGATAAAGCCTGTCCCAAGAGCTGTCATACTCTGAGAGAGCAGCCTTTTCCGTTTTTTTAACAAACTCGTCCTTTCCGTCGCAGTAGCTCTCAATATCGTAAGGAAAAAGCTCCGCAAGCTTTGTTTTAAGCCTTGAATACTCATCCCTCACGTCCTTATGGGCACACAGATAGGCTCTGAAAGCAAGATGACGGCATATATTTTCCGTATCCTCAGCGGAAAAGATGTGCAGCTGATGAGTGCGCTCGTCCCCTCCCTTTCTGAGATAACGCCTGCCCTCTATTCCGAATTCTCCCATATATTCATAGCCTATGTGTTCAAAGTCTTCGGCCTTTTCATCCACATATTCAAGGCTCCTCACAGCCGCCATGATGTCAGTCACAGGCTTTGCCGAAAGTCCCGGGACAGAGGTGCTTCCTATATGGTAGATCGCAAGGCAGTTTTCGCCCAATATTGCCTCTATCTTTGTTTTTTCCTTCTGATATTTAACAGGCCACAGAGGATCATACTCTCTTACCGTCACATGCTGAGCCATAGCCTTTCTCCTTTCGATCCGCCTTTTATTTTTTCCTTTTGAGCTTTGGGGCAGTCAGCTCAAAGCTCATATCCAAGATAAACTTCAGCTTTTCCTCATCGGAGCTTCCGTCAAGGGCCACAGTGATCCGGTTTTCCTTGTTCATGTGGTAGGCTCTGAAAAATCCGGGCTCGGCAAGAAAGGAGCCTAAGATCACAGGATCGCATTTCAGGTTTACTATGTCTGTCATCTCATCTCCGGGAAGTCCCAGCCTGTTTCTCGGAATGTCCATGATCACAGCAAACCACTTGCGGTTGTTTTCATGCCTGAAAACCTCATAGCCGGGCTCGTCCGCCCAAGGCATATCAGGCTCCACACCATAGGTGTCCGAAATATATGTTCCAAGTTCCTCTCTGTTCACAGCTTTCACCTTTGATTTGAATTTTAAATTTGGAGTTCCGGTTTATTCCGACATTTAATCCGACATTACTACCCAAATACCATTGCGTTTTGCTCCGCTTCTTTTCTTCGGGTGTGTCAATTAAATTATATCATATATCGTATTGAACACAACGGATACAAACATAAAGACAAAAGCGCGAGCCTTTCGACCCGCGCCCTCATCATTGAGTTATTGATATATAATGCTGTAAATCATTTAAAACAGCAAGTGCATAAATACTGCCGTTATAGGTATGGCTATTATCGTCCTCTCAAAAAAGCATATTATAAGCTCTTTTAAAGTTACCGGTATCTTTGTAGACATCATCACCACTATAGTTTCCGAGAAGAAGATTATCTGCACCATTGAAACCGTAACTACCATGTATCTCGCACCCATAGCCAAAGTCTCCACCTTATCCGCTATGAGAAGTACAGGCAGGAACATCTCGGCGATACCCACAGGGAACGAGGGAGCGATAGCCGCCGCGTCAGGAACTCCGCAGATATTCAATAAGGGCTCAAAGAGCTTCCCTATTATGTCAAACAGCGGGGTATATGTCGCTATTATCATCGCTATGATCCCTACCGCTGTCAGGAGTGACACCACCTTCGGAAGTACAGACAAGCTGTCCTTCAGGCTTGAGACTATCTCCTTTATGAGGTTCGGAGCTGTAGCCGCCTTCTTTACAGCCCTTTCGCTTCCCGTCTTGAATATGAGGTTCGCGGGAATCTTTTCTCTTTCTATATCCTCCTTTGTCTGCACATGTCCGTTCAAATACACCGAGGGCTTTTTTGAAAGGGGAGGTATCCTGCACATAAAGAAGCTTACCAAGAGCGTTATCAAAAGAGCAAGAAAGTATATGGGGATAAAATAATCCTGCAAAGCCGCTGTTTCAATCACCTTGTAAGCAAAGCCCACGCTGACCGCGCTGAAGCCTGTCGCTATAAGGACGGCCTCCTTGTGGGTATATATTCCCGATCTGTAAAGCTTGCTTGTTATCAGCACTCCCACCGAGGAGGAGCTTACGAAGGAGGCTATGGCGTTTACCGCGCTCCTTCCCGGAAGCTTGAATACAGGTCTCATCAAAGGCTCCATAAGGCTTCCGATAAAATCCACTATACCGTAGTTTATAAGAAACGGCATGAATATGGCGCTTACAGGGATTATCCACGCAACGTCAGTGGCTATACCATACACATTGGGTCCTATGTCAGGATTTGAGATAAACTCAGGCCCCACGAATCCCGGAACAGTATCTCCCAGAAGGACTATCACTGCCCCTATGGCTCCGAACAAATAGAGCAGAGGATGTATGATCGAATCTTCTTTGTAATATTTATATACCTCGGAATCCTTGTTCCGGCATATGTATTTGCCGTATATGCTGAATATGGCGTTCCCTATAATTATCAGACCGCAGAGCCAAAGTCCGAAGAGGCCCAAAGCCGACTTTATATTCTTGTATACTACTCCGAATATAACATCCGAGGTCCCGTTGAAGGTGACCGGCACAAAAAATATGAACACAGCCACCAAGGTAAAAGCTATGCATTTGACTATCCCTGACTTCCATTGGTCAGGTGTCAGCTTTAGGGCATCCAACACCGCGTTGTCATTCAAATTTTCATTTTGATTCACAGCAGTTAAGTCTTTTTCATTTCCCACCTTTTTTCTCCTTTAACCGAAATATTATTTTTTCTCTTTCTTTTTGAGTGCAAGGATCGAAAGATATTCAAACACAATATTTGCGGCAAGGTAGGCTGTGATCTCCCCGTGATCGTAGGCGGGAAGGACCTCCACTATGTCAAATCCTACAAAATTGAGATCCTTTATCTTTCTGACAAGCTCAAGAGCCTCAAGGGATGTGAAGCCTCCAACCTCGGGAGTTCCTGTGCCGGGCGCGTATGCGGGATCCACAAAGTCTATATCGAAGGTGAGGAAGCAGGGCTTGTCGCCGACTCTCTCCAGAGCAGTCTTTATCAGCTCGTCCATACCCATCTCTCTTACCTTATGAGCGGGTATGAGCTTCATGCCAAGCTCTGCGGCCATCTTATGCTCGTTAGGGTCATACAGGGAGCCTCTCATTCCGATCTGTATAGAGTGGGAAGGATCTATCAGCCCCTCCTCTATAGCTCTCCTGAAAGGAGTTCCATGGTTATATTTCTGTCCGAATACCTCATCACAGAGGTCCGAGTGAGAGTCAAAATGCACGAGGGCTACAGGACCGTATTTTTCAGCTACCGCTCTGAGCTCCGCGAGAGTTATGGAGTGATCTCCTCCAAGTACGATAGGACAGGCTCCATCCTTCAAGATTCCGGCAACGCCCTTCTCTATAGCGTCGTATGTGGGATGTATATATCCCGGAGTAACGTTGAAATCTCCGATATCTCCGCCTTTTAGCTCCTCAAGGATGTTCACCTGCATTATTACATTATTCGGTTTCATCATTGCGGAAATGTTCCTGATAGCGTTAGGGCCGAAACGTGAGCCTGAACGGAATGAGCTGGCGGTGTCAAAGGGTGCTCCCGCTATGGCAAAATCCAATCCCTCCGCCGAGTTTACCTTCTGCATTCTCATAAATGTCCCCATATTACAGAATCTGGGAGATGACAAAGCGCTTGCGGGCTGTTTTACTTCTGACATGACAATACCTCCTCTTATGGCAAAATATAATGCTGTATATTTCACCGAATTTACATATTTTTAATTTAGTTTTCAGATATTGTCGACAAGATCTTATACCGGTATATTATCAGAGCTTTTGCCGTTTTTGTTATTCATAACCTTGATAAGTTATATGGATATTCATATAACAGAAAATGCTTTAAAAGTGCTAAAATAGGATGGGGGAAAGTTGCATATGGATGTAAAATATTTCAAATACATTATTGAAATAACCGAGTGCGGCTCAATAAACAAGGCTGCGAAAAATCTCCATTTATCGCAGTCCAACTTAAGTGTCAGCATCAAAAATATGGAGAAAGAGCTCGGCTTTTCTGTTTTCAAAAGAAATACGGCAGGTATCGTATTGACTAAAGAAGGCATGCTTTTCTTAAAGTCCGCCAAAAAAATAGTCTCCGAGATGGAGCTTATTGAAAACATCCCCTCACTTATGCTGAACAAGAAAAATCTGTCCATATCAAGCGCCTACTCCTTCGATCTGATGGACTGCTTTTTAAAATTCAAGAAGGAATATCCTTCACGTACATATGAGGATTCCTTTAAGGAAACAGGGCTTATCCAGACAGTGAGAGATGTCATTGAACAAAAATACCGTATGACACTTTTTTATTGTTTTGACTGCGTAAGCGACAAGTATCATGAGCTTGCCGAAAAACACAATCTGAAAATGATCCGCTTGGCTTACAATGAGCCCCTCATACTTCTCGCATCAAAAAAGAATCCCCTTTCTCAAAGAAAGGAGATAGAGTTTGGCGATATAAAAAATTACAAGTTCGTGATGTATGAAAACTTCAGATTTGACGAGTGGCTCGAGATCTTGGGATTTGAAAATGACAACAAGATACTTTATGTATTTGACAGGGGCGGACTTCTGGACACAATCAGCACCAGCATGTATGTGACCGTCCTTATGAAGCGCTTCTCCGACGAGCCCTACAGCAACGGCTGCGTTGAGATCCCTGTTATAAACGCCCCCTGCGGAATGAGTGCCTATGCGATGTATGATGCCGATTATACGATAAATGCAAGGGAAAAGCTGTTTATAAAGCATCTGAAGCTCTTGTTTAAATCCGCTTAAGCCTTTCTTTTCAGCTATAATAATTCCATATTTACAGACTTCTCCGAAAAGCCATAATGCTTATAAAATTCATAAGCGTCGCGATTTTTAGCATTGACCTGCAGTTCCACACTGTCAAAGCCTTTCCTCTCTTTTATTTTTACGGCATGATCCAATAAAGTACGCCCCACATTCATTCCGCGATATTTTTTATCTGCTGCTTTAGCACCGTCTTGGCGCTTGGCTCTCTGTAAATATACTTGTATATAATGATCATCTCTTTATATCTATCCAATATCTCTGCAATATCTCACCCTCGTGTTCCACCTCATTTTCCAATATGCCCCCGTTATTTGCGATAGTCTTTGCGGAGGCGGTATTATCCCTGTTGCACACCAAAAGGGCTCTGTCTATGCCGAGCTTTTTGCATTCCCCAAGGGCAAGCCCTATCATCAATGTCCCATATCCCTTTCGCCTCTCCGAGGGCCTTATGCCGTCTCCTATATGGCCTCCGTACATCCTCAAAAAATCGTTGAGATAATGTCTGATATTTACCGCTCCGACTAACATATCCCTGTCCTCATCAAGGCAAAACCATGTGGAATCCGGCACGAACCCGTCCTTTGCCTCCCTGCGGTCCAAATTTTCTATATAATGTTCAAAATCTCTGTAATCGTCCTTAAAGATAGCCCGGGGAGAGATATTAGCCTCGGGATGCTCATTATTGTAGTCTGTCCACTCCCGAAGCATGTCTGTTATCTTATCTCTGTATTTCGGGCTTCCCTTGATAAGCTTAAGTTTCATCTTTTCCTTTCTCTTATATTTAATTTATAAATTCTACCCGCAGTTTCTTTCCAAGTCCGGCAGCCAAACGCTGCAATGTCTTCAGTGAAGGATTAGCATTTCCCGTCTCAAGCTTGCTTATGTCCGATTGGGCAATTCCTGTCTTCTCTGCCGGTTCTTTTTGAGTCAGTCCGGACTCTTTCCTTGCATCTGTCAAGGCTTGGATGACTGCCATCTCAGGCTGTAAATCTTCCCATTCTTTTTTAAATTCGCAATTCGATAATTGTTTCGATAAATAAGTACTTAAGTCACTCATTTCACTTTACCTAAAGCTCTTTGTCATCGTCAATAATGAGAATTTGATTTATCATTCTAACCGAGCCTCCTATCCGGGTAGCAAATATCACTATTGCTTAATTATAGCGCCATAAAATCTATATAGTAAACATCAAACCGAAAACTAAATTATACATTTTATAGAATTTCATTTAGTTCTCATGTCTGCTCCTAAAATGTAGAAGAATATTAAGTGCTATGAGAATGTATCAATATGACAAACATCTTAATTTTCACGCCGACTTTCAGTAATATAAAAAGAGGCCACCATGTGTGAAATTGCTCCCGCATGGTGGCCTCAACTTATTCGCTTTCCTTTTCTCCGTCTGACCGTTCCGGCAACGCCGCCACATCTTCTACGACATCCGAAATCAACTGCCGGAAATACTGCGCGTTTTGAGAAGTAATAACCGACCGTCCTGTCCTCTGCTCCAAGGCTTGCCGTGCTACCCCAGCTACTTCGCCGCCCTGTCGGGCCACATCCATATTTTCTTCAAATGTTTCCGGCTGTTCCACCTTTGAAATATCCGTCGTAGATGCCTCTGCCAACATCGTTAAAACTAATTCCAAATCTGTCATATTATCCCGGAGATTTTCTTTTTTCAGCCCTTTCAGTTTTTTATATTGTCGGGTGCTCATTCCGGCCCATGCTTTTGTAATCTCGTCTGTAAGAATAGCAAACTCCCGGCTTTTCTCCATGCCACGCTGTTTCCATTCGGCAGTCAGTTCATTTCTGATCCGAATGGACAGCAGGCGCTGGCGCACCCAGT
>CALWLK010000002.1 GCA_944381505.1 uncultured Lachnospiraceae bacterium | reverse complement strand
GGCGGTACCTCAGAGCTTTATGACGGAGAGTTCAGCATAGGCATAGGCCAGTTTGCGGAGCACGGCTCACTTGACAACTGCCGGGAGGGCTTTTTGCAGGGGCTTGCCGAGGCGGGCATAGTGGAGGGCGAGAACCTTACAGTGACTTATAATAACGCAAATGCGGACGGCTCCATAGCCTCCCAGATAAATCAGAGCTATGTGGGTTCGGGGGTGGATCTCATATGTGCCATAGCCACACCCATGGCACAGTCGGCATATGCGGCCACAAGAGACACCGACATCCCTGTGATATATACTGCGGTGACAGATCCCCTTGCGGCGGAGCTGGTGGACCCTGATGGGATGCCTGTGGGAAATATCACAGGGACATCTGATAAGCTTCCCGTGGAGGATCAGCTCAAGATGATAAGGGAGATACTTCCCGAGGCAAAGAGGCTTGGCATCATGTATACCACCTCGGAGGTAAATTCCGAATCCTCGGTGGAGGAGTACAAGGCTCTCGCGGGAGACTACGGATTTGAGATAGTGGAGAGCGGCATCTCCACCTCTGCAGATATACCCCTTGCGGCTGACACTCTACTTAAGGATGTGGACTGTGTGACTATGATAACAGACAATACAGTGGTGGCTTCCCTTCCCGTGATCCTCTCAAAGGCATCTGCAAAGAACATCCCTGTGTTCGGCTCTGAGATAGAGCAGGTAAAGAAGGGCTGCCTTGCGGCGATGGGACTTGACTACGTGGCTCTGGGAAGGCAGACGGGAGCCATGGCGGCAAAGGTACTTAAGGGAGAGGCCAAGGCTTCGGAGCTTCCCTATGAGCTCATTGAGGGAGCGGCATTCTACGGAAACACGAAGGTGGCTGAAAACCTCGGGATAGAGCTTCCCGCAGAGCTTACTGAGGGCGCGTCGGAGATGTTTGACTTAATAGAGGAATAGCTTCGGCATAAGGTTTTGCCCCCTAGGCAGATAGTCAATAAAAAGGGCCCTATGGCCCGGTATTTTCAGAGGTAAGAGATGAGCACAGTTATTTTGGGAATATTTGAGGAGGGCTTGATATATGCCATCATGTCCCTCGGAGTTTACATCACCTACAAGATCCTTGATTTCCCCGATCTCTCGGTGGACGGGACCTATCCCTTAGGGGCGGCTGTCACAGCCGCTCTCATAGCGGCGGGGGCAAATCCCCTTTTGGCCTTCCCCGTGGCATTTTTGGCGGGAGTCTTGGCGGGGATAGTTACAGGAGTTATTCATGTGAAGCTTAAGGTAAGAGATCTTCTCTCGGGAATAATCGTGAGCCTGGGGCTTTACTCAGTGAATCTGAGAGTGGCGGGCTCCGCCAACGTATCCATATTTTCAAAGGACTCCATCTTCAGCAATGCCCTTGTGAAAGCGGTATTCCCCGAGGGGATGAGAAGCTTTGCCACAGTTATGATACTGTTTGTGATAGTGATGGTCTGCAAGGTGCTTTTGGACCTTTATCTCAATACACGCTCAGGCTACCTCCTTCGTGCGGCGGGAAGCAACGACCGGCTGGTGACGGCTCTTGCAAAGGATAAGGGCATGGTGAAGATACTGGGGCTTGCCCTCGCCAACGGCTTTGCCGCTCTTGCGGGAGGTATAATGTGCCAGAAGCAGGGCTTCTTCGATGTAAACATGGGAACGGGAACTGTGGTCATAGGCCTCGCCAACGTTATAATAGGAACGAGGATATTCCAAAATATAAGCTTCGTCAAGGCCACCACCGCCGTGATAATCGGCTCTGTCATATATAAGGCCTGCGTTGCCATAGCCATAAACTGCGGCATGGATCCGGGAGACTTGAAGCTCATAACGGCTGTGCTCTTCCTCGGCATCCTGGTGCTCAGCAATATGAAGAAAGAGAGGCACAAGAAGAATGCTCAAGCTTGAAAATATATGTAAATATTACAATCCGGGCACTGTAAATGAAATGTGTCTCTTTGAAGACTACAGCCTGTCGGTGGATAAGGGGGAGTTCGTGTCCATAGTGGGCTCCAACGGCTCGGGAAAGACCAGTATGCTTAACATCATATGCGGAAGCATACCCATAGACAGCGGCAAGATACTGATAGAGGACAAGGATATCACAAAGACCCCTGAATTCCGGAGGGCCGAGTACATAGGAAGGGTGTTCCAAAATCCTGCTTTGGGGACCTGCCCGGACATGACCATACTTGAAAATATGGCCATAGCGGACACCAAGGGAAGAGCCTTTAATTTGAAGAAGGGAACAGATAAAAAGAGGATAGAATATTACAGAGAGCTGCTTCAGGGCTTGGGCTTGGGCCTTGAAAACAAGCTCAATGTGAAGGTGGGCTCTCTTTCAGGAGGACAGAGACAGGCCATGGCCCTCCTTATGTCCACCATGACGCCCATAGACTTCCTGATACTTGACGAGCATACGGCTGCCCTCGACCCAAAGACCGCAGATATAATAATGGAGCTCACCGACAGGATAATCAGAGATAAAAATATAACAGCCCTCATGGTCACTCACAACCTCCGCTATGCCGTGGAGTACGGAACGAGGCTTATAATGATGCACGAGGGCAGAAATGTGATCGATATAAAGGGCGAGGAAAAGAAAAATCTCAAGGTGGAGGATATACTCCTTAAGTTCAATGAGATATCAATAGAGTGCGGAAATTAGATCAGCATCCTCCCCAGATTATATACTATAAAGGTCATTACCCAAGCGGTAAGGAGTTGGAACAGCACGCATTTTGTCGCGTGAGCCGTGCTTTTCGACTCCTTTTTTATTGTGATGATAGTTGCCACACAGGGCACGTAAAGCAGGCTGAACACCATAAGACAGAGGGCGTTCAAGGGTCCGAAGCCTATGGCGGAAAGCTGTGAGAGCATGGAGGACATGCCCTCGGCCGAGTTGATATTCGACACACCGAACAGCACGGCGCAGCTTGATACAACCACCTCCTTGGCGGATATGCCGGCTATCAGAGCCACTATTATCTGCCAGAATCCTAGCCCTATGGGAACAAAGAGAGGAACTATGTATCTGCCTATAGCCGCTCCGAAGCTCTGCCCCATGTCGGAGCTGTAGCCCGAGGGGCCGAAGTTGAGGATGAACCACATAAATACAGAGGCCACGAATATCGTGGTTCCGGCCTTCTGAAGGAAGTCCTTTACTTTTTCCCACACATAGATGAATACAGTGCGGGCCCCGGGAAGCTTGTACTCGGGAAGCTCAATAAGGAGGGCGTTTTCCAACTTTGTCTTTGAGATGTGATGCAGTACGAAGGCTGTGCCTATAGCTACGGCTATGCCTATGACATACATGCTGTAGGCTGCGATCATGGCGTATTTCCCGAAGAAAAGCTCCGAGAACAGGATGTATATGGGGAGCCTTGCGCTGCAGGACATAAAGGGCGTTATGAGCATTATCCTCATGCGGTCGCGCTTATCCTCAAGGGCCCTTGAAGCCATGAGGGCGGGGACCGTGCAGCCGAAGCCCAAGAGCATGGGTATGAAAGCCCTGCCTGACAGGCCGAGCCTTCCCATTATCCCGTCCATGATGAAGGCCACTCTCGACATATATCCGCTGTCCTCAAGGAGAGCAAGGGCCAAAAACAGCATGAATATGTTGGGAAGGAAGGTGATTATGCCTCCCACTCCCGAGATGATTCCGTCGCAGACAAGGGATATGACCGCGCTTCCGGCTCCAAGAGAGAGGAGCAAGGACGACACGGAGCTGTTGAGAAGCTCCACGAAAAGCTCCACGTATCCGCTCAGAAAATCTCCCACGGTGAAGGTAAGGAAGAATACCACGGCCATTATGAGGAGAAATATAGGTATTCCCAGATATTTGTCGGTGAGATACCTGTCTACCCTGTCGGTGACGGCGGCTTTCTGCTCCTTTCCCACAAGACATTCGTCGACTATCTCCTCTATGAAGTCAAATTTCTCGTTGATTATCTTGTCCTCGAGGCTTTCGGAGGATATGTCCGATATTTCTATGGGATATTTGCTTTTTATGTCGCTGTCTCCCTCAAGATACTTGAGGGAAGCCCATCTGTGATTGGGTATCTCGGGATATTTTTCCTTGAGCCTGTCCTTTATCAGGTCTATCCTGTCCTCTATATCGTCCGAGTAGACCATGGCAAACTCCGAGTGGTGATCGTGCTTATGCCTGCTCTCGAATTCCGATTCCCTGTGCTCGTGTATGAGGGGATCGGGATGTCTCTGCTCGTTGTGGTGCACCGCCGCGTGGATAAGGACTTCAAGGCCCCTGCGCTTCCTTGCGGAAACAGGGATGACGGGGGCACCCAGCATCTCGGGAAGCCTGTGAAGGTCTATCTCCATGCCTCGCTTCTGCACTATGTCCATCATATTTAAAGCCACCACCACAGGCTTTCCGAGCTCCAAAAGCTGAAGAGTGAGATAGAGGTTCCTCTCAAGGGAGGAGGCATCGACCACATCTATTACCACGTCAACATCGTCGCTCAGTATGAAATCTCTGGATACGCTCTCCTCCATAGTGTAGGAGGTGAGAGAGTAGGTGCCCGGCAGATCCACAAGCTTTATGTCATAGCCCTGAAATCTCATGGAGCCCTCCACCTTTTCCACTGTAACCCCCGGCCAGTTAGCGACCTTCAGGTTCGCCCCGGTATAGGCGTTAAAGAGGGTGGTCTTTCCGCAGTTGGGGTTTCCGATGAAGGCTATGGTGAGCTTACCCTTAGATACGGTGCCGGAGTTTTTCTTTGTCATTTCAGCCATCAATCCTTAGCCTCCTTTACCTCAACGTTTTCTGTTATGCCTTTCCCAAGGGCAAAGCGTGTACCGCGGATCTTTATTATCATAGTACCGCGGCTCTTTGTATTCATGACTCTCACGCTCGTGCCTCCGGTCATGCCGAGGACCTCAAGCCTTCGCATGAGGCGCACGGGCAGATCAATCTTCATTACCTGATAAGAATTTCCGGGTATCCCTTTATTAAGTTTCATGTATAAGCCTCCCTCCCGAAAAAGATAGTTTTAATTTGATATTTTCAAAAATGGTTTGCGGTTATATAATTAGGATTATGTAACGGAGATATATTATAAACCTCGAATACAAAGTTAGTCATTTATAACATGGCGCCGGAGGGGGTCAAATAATGATATTTATAGGCGGAGTGGGGAATGGAGTCAAAGACCTCACAAAAGAGGTCTACATGACCTACATGTATTTCAGCTTTTTCTTTATCCCGCTTTTTAAGTGGAACAAGAGGTATTTTATGAGGAATCCTCAGGGAGGGCCGGATATAGAGCTTCCCCGGGGAATAGGCAGACAGATAGAAAGAGGAGAGAATGTAAATATGTTTAATTTTTCGCAGATGTCGCAGTTGATGGAGATGAAGGCCCTTTCGGACAGGTTTTTCGCAAATCATCCGAAGCTTTTGCCCTTTATAAAGGCCGTGTCCGAGAGCGGAGTGAGGGAGGGTAGCGTGATAGAGATAAGTGTAAAGGAACCCTCCGGCAGGGAGTATGTCACAAACTTGAAGATAAGCGATGACGATATGATGTGCTTTGAAAAGCTTAAGAACATGAAACAGGAGAGGTAGGATGGGAGGAGCTTCAAAGAAAAAGGGTATAGTATGCTTCGATCTTGACCACACCCTTCTTGACAATGAAAAAAACGAGATATGTCCTTCGGCCCTTCTCGCTGTGGAAAAGCTCCGTCCCAATCATTATATAGTCATTGCCAGCGGCAGAGACATGGACAATTACTACAGCAGGGCCTTTAAGGATATAGTGAAGCCTGATGCCATCATCCACCAAAACGGTACCAAGATAACCGTGGGGGAGGAGCTTCTCATGCTTCACCTGATGGATCCCGCCCTGGTAAAGCGGATACTGGATTATGCCGATGAACACGGACTGAGCGTCGGGACCACAGTAAATGACAAGGATTACTTCACACATCCTGAATTAAAGAGCGAGGCTGACAGATCCTATAACAGATACATAAAGAGAAACTATGCTCCCTTTTCGGAGCTGTACACGCTTCCCGTGAGGGCAATGTATTACTCCGGGAGAAACGATGAGGATGACAGAAAATTCAGTGAGGCCTTTCCCATGCTGAGGCTTTTGACCTTCGCTTCCGGAAGGGGGGCAGATCTGGTGGAGAAGGGCTACTCAAAGGCCGATGGGTTAAAGCGGCTGTGCGAATACTACGGCGTCGACATAAAGGACACCTATGCCTTCGGAGACAGCATGAACGATCTGGACATTGTGAAGGCGGCGGGGACAGGAGTGGCTGTTGGAAACGCTGTGAAGGAGCTGAAGGCCTGCGCGGACTTTGTGGCGGAGGACATCAAAAATGACGGCATATACAAGGCCTGCCTGAGCTTGGGGCTTATAAGCCCTTAGAGTAAGTATCGGACAGAAGCTACAGTTACAAGAAAAAGTATATTACTAATATAATTACTACATAAAGAAGGAGCGCAGTTTTATGAAGAAGGAACTTGAAAAGCTCAGAAGAAAGATGAGCGAATACGGGATAGACGTGTATCTCATTACCATGGACGACGAGCACCAGTCAGAGTATGTGGGGGCCCACTACAGGGAGATAGCCTATATTTCAGGCTTTACGGGCTCTGCGGGAAAGCTGGTGGTTACAGCTGAAAAGGCGGGGCTCTTCACAGACGGAAGATACTTTGTTCAGGCCGAGAGACAGCTCGAGGGCACGGGAATAGACCTTATGCGCATGGGGGAGAAGAAAACTCCCGACATCAGCGACTATATATCGGACAATATGCCCATGGGCGGGTGCTTCGGTTTCAACGGAAAGACTGTGGCATACTCGGAGGCCCGGGGGCTCCTTGAGAAGCTTGAAGCAAAAAACGCAGCTGTAAAATCAGACAGGGACGTGGCGGGAGAAGTCTGGGAGGACAGGCCCGCTCACGACTACAAAAAGATATTCGTGCTTGAGGAAAAATACTCGGGGGAGCCTGCGAAGGAAAAGCTTGAGAGGCTTCGCAAGAGAATGGCTGAATTGAATGCCGACGTAAATATCATAACCATGCTTGACGACATTGCTTGGACCCTCAATTTAAGGGGCGACGACATACCCTGCAATCCTGTGTTCCTCGCATATCTTCAGGTATCAAAGGATAGGGCTGTGCTCTATACTGCGGGAGAGCACCTTACTGACGAGGTGAGAGGCTATCTTTCGGATATAGGCGTGGAGCTCTGCGAGGATCCCGAGAGGATCTATGATGATGTGAGAGAGCTTGAGGGAAGGATACTCATAGAGGAGGAAAAGACGAACTATGAGCTGGTGAGCCGCATCCCCTCGGGCTGCCGCATAATAAACAGGCTCCTCCCCACCACTCTCATGAAATGTGTGAAAAACGAGACCGAGAGGGAAAACCTCATAAAGGCCCATATAAAGGACGGAGTGGCTCTCACAAGATATATGTACTGGTTCAAGAAAAATATAGGAAAGATCCCTATGACGGAGATGAGCACCTCAAGGAAGCTCCACGAGTTCAGGAGCGGGAACGAGGGCTTTAAGGACGAGAGCTTCACTACCATATCCGCTTACGGCTCCAACGCCGCCATGTGCCATTACTCTCCGAGCGATGAGAACGACACGGTGATAGAGCCTAAGGGACTCTACCTTGTGGATTCGGGCGGACAGTACCTTGAGGGTACAACGGATGTCACAAGGACCTGGGCCTGCGGGGATCTGACAGAGGAGGAGAGGCTGCACTTTACTCTCAGCGTCATGAGTATGCTCAGGCTTGCGGACACGAGGTTTCCTGACGGGACCTGCGGAGTGGCGCTGGACTATGCCGCCAGAGAGGAATTCTGGAAAAGAGGCCTCAATTTCAACCACGGCACAGGCCACGGAGTCGGCTATTTTCTGAACGTCCATGAAAGACCTGTGGGCATACGCTACAAGATCGTCCCCGAGAGGCTTGACTCCTATCCCTTCCACGAGGGTATGCTGGTATCCGACGAGCCGGGGATGTATATAGAGGGAAGCCACGGCGTCAGGACCGAGAACCTCCTTCTGTGCGAGAGGGATTACGAAAACGAATTCGGAACCTTCCTTAAATTCAGGATCGTTACCATGGCTCCTATAGACACAGAGGCTCTGGATCTGTCGGTGATGACGGAAAACGACGTGAGGCTCCTGAATGAGTATCACGAGAAGGTATATGAAAATATCTCTCCTTATCTTGAGGGGGAGGAGAAGCTCTGGCTGAGGGAGGCCACGAGGGCTGTGGAAAAGTAAAAGTGCGAGGTCTTATGGTAGTAAGAAGCTGCCGCGTTTGGATGACAGGGGGATTTTCCCCTGCGGATATCCTCATTGACGGGCAAAGGATAAGCCGGATACTTCCCTATGGAAGGGCTGAGGCATATTGTGGTGAGCAGGCACGGGACATTGGAGAGCTGTATGACTTCGGAGAGCTGAGAGTGCTTCCGGGCTTCATAGACATACACACCCACGGGGCCTTGGGCTTTGACACGAACGACGGGGAGCCCGAGGGCCTTAGGAGATGGATGGAAAGCCTTCCCTATGAGGGGGTGACATCCTTCCTTCCCACCACAGTCACTCAGGATGAAGATGCCCTCCTTAGAGCCCTTGAAAATACAGACTCCGTGATGGCTGAGGCCTGTGAGGGGGCGGAGATATTGGGCATACATATGGAAGGGCCCTTTATCGACAGAAAACACAGGGGCTGCCACCCCTCTGAGTGCATAAGAGAGGCCTCCGTCGAAGGATTCATGAGATATCAGGAGGCCGCAGGCGGACACATCATATATTTGAGCCTTGCTCCTGAACACGACAGGGGCTTTGAACTTATCAGGTATTGCCGCAGTCATGGAGTGACTGTTTCCATGGGACACAGCGGGGCGGACTTTGAGACAGCCCTATTGGCGGCTTCCGAGGGAGCCTCCTCGGTGACCCATACCTTTAACGCCATGTCCGCCTTCAAGCACAGGGACTTGGGGCTTGCAGGGGCCTCCCTCTACATGAGGGAACTCTACAGCGAGATCATATGCGACCTTGTCCATGTGGCCCCGGAGGCTGTAAATATATTTTTCAGGGCCAAGGGAAAGGAAAGGGGGATCATGGTGTCTGATTCCCTGAGCGTAAAGGGACTTCCCGCAGGAAGCTCCTCACGTCTGGGAGGCCTGAGTGTGACTGTGGATGAAAAGGGCTTGGCAAGGCTTTCGGACGGCACTATTGCGGGTTCCACCATGAGGATGAATGAGGGCCTTAAAAACCTTGTTGAAAAATGCGGGGTGGATCTTGAGACAGCCGTTAACTCCTGCACCATAAATCCCGCCGGCTGTTTGGGGATAGAAAAAAGAAAGGGAAGGATAGCTGCAGGCGGGGACGCGGACCTTGTGGTATTGGAGGAGGACTACAGCATCAGACAGTGTTTTTGCAGAGGTATAGCCTCCGTCATTGAGAATTGACAGGGGTCTCATGAAAAGTTAAATCACGCCGGGGAATTTTTATAAA
The DNA here is from genome assembly GCA_944381505.1 of uncultured Lachnospiraceae bacterium. Lineage (GTDB taxonomy): Bacteria > Bacillota > Clostridia > Lachnospirales > Lachnospiraceae > Avilachnospira. Next base: position 28,316 of record CALWLK010000002.1, on the reverse strand, counting down.
AAATCGGTTGACAAAACGAGCCCCTTCTCTTATAATTACATTCGTTGCTCGGGTAGAGCGACGGATCAAGCCGATATGGCTCAATTGGCAGAGCAGCTGATTTGTAATCAGCAGGTTTTCGGTTCGAGTCCGAATATCGGCTTTTCAAATCCTTTATCAGATATCATGGTTCCTTAGCTCAGTTGGTTAGAGCAACCGGCTCATAACCGGTCGGTCCTGGGTTCGAGTCCCCGAGGAACCATTTTTGTTTTATAAAAAACGCCGGTGTGGCGGAATTGGCAGACGCCCAGGACTTAAAATCCTGTGGGTAGAAATACCCGTGCCGGTTCGACCCCGGCCACCGGCAGAGAGAAAAAGCCTTGAGTTCCTTGACTATAATGGGACTCAAGGCTTTTCTTATCTCCTTCTTATGGGGTATAATAATATCACAGATAAAAAGGAGGTCGATGATATGCGTTACTTTGTAAATGAGAACTGTATAGGCTGCGGCATGTGCGAGCAGACCTGCCCTGCGGTTTTTTCCATGAATGAGAATGGCGTCGCACAGGCCATAGAGGATGAGGTGGCTCCCGAGTACCGGGAGGCCGCAAAGAAAGCCTGTGAGGAATGTCCTGTGGGAGCGATAGAGGAAAAAATTAAATCTTGATGTAGGGGACGGGAACTTTTCTTGGCTGCAAAAGCATAGGGAATAAGGATCCGAAAAGAATAGAAAACACAAAAACAGCCGAGATCTTTCGATCTCGGCTGTTACAGCGCCACAAGGATTCGAACCTTGAAATGACGGAGTCAGAGTCCGTTGCCTTACCATTTGGCGATGGCGCTTCAAACAACGAACCTATGTTACAATATTTATAGAGAAAAGTCAACCGGTTTTAAAATCTTTTTTCGGCGGTAAAAATCCTATAAAAAAACTCGAAAAAAGTATTTTTTTTAATCTTTCTTTAATCTTCGGGCTGTATGATATAGTCATCAAAAGGAAAAACACCTTAAATAAAAACAAAATTCATTAAAACGGAGGAAAGATAAATGAGAAAGATTTTGGCGGCAGGATTGGTTACGGGAGCTATTGCGGCGGCAGCGGCTATGACAGTTATGGGAGCTCAGATCACGGAGGCGAGAGCCAAGGAGATAGCTTTGGGACACGCGGGAGTATCTTCGGACAATGTGGGATTCATATTTGCAAAGACTGATTGGGAGCACGGAGTTCAGGTCTACGACGTGGAGTTCATCACAAAAGATTACAAGGAGTATGACTACGAGATAAAGGCCGACGACGGAACAGTGATGTCTTACGACTACGATGCCGAGCAGAGCTTCTACAGCTCCATTCCCACAGACAGGAGAAATATTCAGATAGACGTGGAGAAGGCAAAGGAGATAGCGCTTGACCATGCGGGAAGGAATGCTGCTGACGTGAGCTTTGTGAAGGCAAACCTTGAGTACGACGACGGACTTGCCTCCTATGAGGTGGAGTTCTTCTCAAACGACGGCAAGGAGTATGACTATGAGATAAGCGCCTACACAGGTGAGATAATAGGCTACGACTATGATGCAGAGGCTCACTACTATTACTCAAACGCAAGCTATGGCGGAGGCGGAAACGCACAGAGGGAAAGCTCCTCAGCCTCCACAGGAGAGGCTGTATCTCAGGAGGAGGCAAAGAACATAGCCTTAAATCAGGCGGGACTTCAGGCCTCGGAGGTGAGCTTCATTCAGATAAATCCCGACTATGACGACGGAAGGCTTCAGTATGAGGGCAAATTCTTCCATGGAGCCCTTGAGTACGAGTTTGAGATAGACGCGGCAAGCGGCAGGATAACCGACTGGGACGTGGAGAACATATACGATTAAAAAATAAATTTATACACCGCGATTGTGTCCGTTTTCCTATAAGTATGGTATAATGAATCAAACACAGGTTTTAAGCTTTTGAAAGGGGTGACGGACTATGGATTATGAAGGTCAGATATGCAGGCCGCCTATGGAGAGAGGCTCATATATGCTTCCGGTGGCTGTGGGATGTTCCTACAACGCATGCAAGTTCTGTATGCTTTTCAAGCACCTTAAATTCAGAGAGCTTCCCTTGGAAAAGGTGGAGGGGGAGCTCCTGAGAGTCCGGGGGCTCGGCGGATACCCCAAGAGGATATTTCTGGGGGACGGAAATCCCTTCGGCATGAGCACGGAGCACATGATGGGGATATTGGAGCTTATCCATAAATATTTTCCCGAGTGCAATGACATAAATATGGATGCCACCGTGACCAATATCGGAGAAAAGAGCGACGATGAGCTGAGGCTCCTCTATGAAAACGGTGTGAGGGAGTTATACCTCGGCATTGAGTGCGGCACGGAGGACGTTCTTGAATTCATGAAAAAGGACCATACCGCACAGGAGGCTGCAAGGCAGATCTCAAGGCTGAAAAGGGCCGGGCTCATTTACAGCGCCCATATCATGTGCGGCACGGCGGGAGCGGGCAGAGGTATTGAAAATGCCGAGAATACCGCGAGATTTTTGAATGAGACCGGACCTCGAAGGATAATAAACACCTCTCTCTTTATACACAGGAGAGCTCCTCTCTATAAAGATATAGAGAAGGGCATCTTCAAGCCCGCCACAGAGCTTGAAAACATGCTGGAGGAGAGAAGGCTTCTTGAGCTTTTGACCTGCCCTGTGGACTGCTATGACGGCTTCCACGACCATCTGGAGGTACGGACCCGAGGGCGTCTTCCGGAGGACCGCGAAAAGATGCTTATGCATCTTGACGAGGCCATAGACAGGGAGAGAGAAAGGGCCGAGTCGTGGGTGGCCATAACGGCATAAAATAATCGGGGAGCTTTGCGGTAAACAGTGTTTTTTTTCAATAGCAATAATAAGAATGAGACTTTGATAAAGGACGACAGCTTAAGAAATTTAAAAAGGGCTGTCGCTCTTTTTGTGATTGGAATTACCCCGGCATTTATATTTGCCGGGGCATATTGGAACAGATTCCTCCCGGGGACCGAGGTGGAGCTAAAGGGTTCGGAGCTTGTGGCAGACGTATCCGGGAAGACCCCCGAGGAGGCTATGAAGCTTATCAATTGCGAGCTTTCGGAGCTTGAATTTACGGTGAGAGGAAGAGACTCCGAGAAGAACTTCAGGGGCGAGGAGCTGGGGCTTCGCGCCGAGAGCTCTGAGGCCTTGACAGCTTATCTTGAAAATAACAGATTCAATATAGCCTTGAGCTTTAAAGAGCCTACAGGCATAGATATGGGAGTCGTGTATGACGAGAGCCTTTTTGAGGCGGTCTCCGAAGGGCTCTCAGAGAGCGATACCCCTGTATTTCCCAAGGCGGCCTATGTGTCGGATTACGAGAAGGGAAAGGGCTACAGCATAGTCCCCGAGGTAAAGGGCAATATCTTAAAGACGGGAGCCTTCAGGGCCTTCCTTAAGGAGGAGATATCTGGGCTTGAGACGGATATAGAGATACCTGACTCACTCTACAAGTCCAAAAGGCTGAACTCCGATTCAAAGCTCCTTCGAGACAAGGCGGAAAGGCTCAACAGTCTTGCGGACAGGAGCATATTTATAAGATTCGGAGAGATAAATGACCGGGCTTCGACTCCCTCGGAGGCGGAAACCGGGGCAAAGTCCTACGCCTTTGAGGAGGAGCTTTCCGGGGAGGAGCTTTCAAGGTGGATAGTAGAGAGCCCCGGAGGGGAGGTAAGGCTCTCCGAGGAGATGATAGAAGGCTACATTGCAGGCATAACCGAGCGGCTACGGGCGGTGAATGTGCCGGGAGTAAGCGGCGAGACAAAGATAATAGCGGACGAGACGTCCCTTGCCGAGCTTTTGAGGGAGACACTCACGCAGGGGGCGCCTCCCATGAGCGATTCAGAAAATGCTTCCACTCCCTCGGAGGCCGGGAAGCCTTCAGAGAGTGAGTCCGGCGAAAATGAGGGTGACGGCCCTCGGATAACGGAGCTTACAGTGCCCCAAAGAGAGGTCCACAAGGACTATGATCCCCGCTTCGGGGAGCTCTATGTGGAGGTATGGCTTGCGGGCCAGAGGGTAAGGCTCTATGAGCACGGAAATGTCACTGTGGAGACGCCCTGCGTTACCGGAAGCCTGGCCCGAGGAGACGCGACGCCTCCCGGGATATTCAGCATTTATTACAAGCAGAGAAACCGAGTGCTTAGAGGAGAGAAGCTTCCCGACGGAAGCTACTCCTATGAGAGCCCTGTGTCCTTCTGGATGCCCTTTAACGGAGGGATAGGCCTCCATGACGCCACCTGGAGGGGAAGCTTCGGAGGAAATATCTACAGGACCTCCGGCTCCCACGGCTGCATAAATATGCCCTATAATGCCGCAAAGACCATATATGAGAAGGTGGAGGCCGGAACCACGGTCTACGTTTACTGATAAATACTGATAAAAACACAAATGTATTCCGGAACAGGACAAAAGCTTTTTTGGCAAAAAAAATAGGAAAATCATCTTGCCAAAAATGTTTAAAGTGCTATAATTGAAAAAATTTATTTTTGAAAGTTATATCAATCATAAAAAAATATTATTTAAAGGAGGTTCCAAGGTGGCGAAGATTATCGGCGAAGGCATTACTTTTGATGATGTGCTTTTAGTACCTCAGTATTCGGAGGTCATTCCAAATCAGGTCAGCTTACAGACAAAACTCACAAAGACTATAACGTTGAACATTCCCCTTATGAGTGCGGGGATGGATACTGTCACTGAGCACGGCATGGCTATCGCTATGGCGAGACAGGGCGGAATAGGTATAATCCACAAGAATATGAGTATAGAGCAGCAGGCTGAAGAGGTAGACATGGTCAAGCGCTCCGAAAACGGAGTTATCACAGACCCCTTCTATCTTTCCGAGGAGCACACGTTGAAGGACGCTGACGATCTCATGGGCAAGTTCAAGATATCAGGCGTTCCCGTAACCGACGAGAACAAGAAGCTCGTGGGAATAATCACCAACAGAGACCTTCTTTTCGAGCAGGATTATTCAAAGAAGATAAAGGATTCCATGACCCCTGCAGAGAGGCTCATCACCGCCAAGGAGGGCACCAGCCTCGAGGACGCCAAGAAGATATTGGCAAGGGCGAAGGTGGAGAAGCTTCCCATAGTTGACGACAACGGCATATTGAAGGGACTCATCACCATAAAGGACATTGAGAAGACCCTCAAGTATCCCCAGTCCGCAAAGGACTCTCAGGGAAGGCTTTTGTGCGGCGCGGCGGTAGGTATCACTTCAAACGTACTGGCGAGAGTGGATGCTCTTGTGAAGGCCCATGTTGACGTGATAGTTATAGACAGCGCTCACGGTCATTCCGCAAACATCTTTAAGGCATTGAGAGAGATAAAGGGTGCATACCCGGATCTTCAGGTCATCGCGGGAAATGTGGCTACAGGCGACGCCACAAGGGATCTCATCGCTGCGGGAGCAGACGCCGTAAAGGTGGGTATAGGACCCGGATCCATATGTACGACGAGAGTCGTTGCAGGAATAGGTGTTCCCCAGATCAGCGCGGTTATGGACTGCTATGAGGAGGCGAAGAAGACCGGAACTCCCATCATAGCCGACGGAGGTATCAAGTTCTCCGGAGATATAACGAAGGCACTTGCGGCGGGCGGCTCCGTCGTAATGCTGGGTTCGCTCCTTGCAGGCTGCGACGAGGCTCCTGGAGATTTCGAGATATATCAGGGAAGGAAATACAAGGTATATCGCGGAATGGGCTCTATAGCAGCTATGGAGAAGGGCTCCGCTGACAGATATTTCCAGCAGGGCGCAAAGAAGCTGGTTCCCGAGGGAGTCGAGGGAAGAGTTGCATACAAGGGCAGAGTCGAGGACACCGTATTCCAGCTCATGGGCGGCCTTCGCTCGGGAATGGGCTACTGCGGAGCAAAAGACATCCCCACTCTCACAGAGACAGGAAAGTTCGTTAAGATCTCCGCTGCATCCCTCAAGGAGAGCCATCCTCATGATATCCACATCACAAAGGAAGCTCCCAACTACAGCTCATCAGCAATTTAACCTACTGCCGGAAAACATACGAGCCGACAAATATATGAATAAAACGACCTGTGAGAAGACGTCTTTGATGTGGCGTCTTCTCTTTTTATATGCGGTTTTATGTCAAATATTATTTAAATTTTTATGCAAAACACCGGTTATTTATAAAAATATAACAAAGATTAATTTTATTTCATAGAAAATATAATTTTATGTTATAATAGCCCTACGTTTGCGCGCAGGAGGCGGAACATTCTCCGGGAGTGCAAATGAATATCAGGGAAAGAAGGTAAATAATGAACGACAATTCAAAGAAGATCAAATGGTATACTTTAGGCTTCATGGCCTTTTCAACCGTGTGGGGCTTCGGAAACGTGGCCAACGGTTTCATCTATTTTAACGGAATTCAGGTCATATTCAGCTGGATTCTGATGTTTTTGCTGTATTTCGTACCCTATGCTCTGATGGTAGGTGAGCTTGGGTCTGCTTTTAAGACCTCGGGAGGCGGAGTGAGCTCCTGGATCATGAAAACCATAGGACCCAAGTGCGCATACTATGCGGGGTGGACCTACTGGGCCTGCCACGTGACATATATAGCAAGCAAGGGAAGCGGAGGACTCAAGGCCCTGAGCTGGATGATATTCCAAGACGGGACTACTTATGACACCTTCCCCACAATAGGAGTTCAGCTCGCAACGCTCTTTGTGTTCCTGTTTTTCTGCTGGGTAGCAAGCAGAGGTTTGAATCCCCTGAAAAAGCTGGCAACCCTTGCGGGGACCAGTATGTTTGTAATGTCTCTCTTGTACATACTCATGATGTTCGCAGCCCCCGCCATAAACCCTCAGGGAGGATATCTCACGCCGGACTTTTCGGTAAAGAACCTCATACCTCAGTTTAACTTCGGCTATATTACCTCACTGTCGATACTTGTATTTGCCGTGGGAGGCTGTGAGAAGATATCACCCTATGTAAACAAGATGGACAATCCCTCAAAGGGCTTCCCCAAAGGAATAATAGCCCTTGCGATAATGGTCATAGTCTGCGCTATCCTCGGAACAGTGGCTATGGGAATGATGTTCGATCCCGCCGTCATAAACGAGAGCACGGAGAGCTTCAACTCCTATGTGTCAAACGGTTCATACTGGGCTTTTGAGAAGCTGGGAGCTTATTACGGAGTGGGGAATCTCTTCCTTATAATCTATGCTCTCTGCAACGCCATAGGACAGTTCTCCACCCTGGTGTTGAGCATAGACGCGCCTCTGAGGATGCTCCTTGACAACGAGGACGCCAGAGAGTTCATTCCTACGGGGCTCCTCAAGAAGAACAAGTACGGAGCTTACATAAACGGAATAAAGATGGTCATAATCCTCTCGGGAAGCATCATCCTGATACAGTCCTTCGTTCCCGGAGCCGCCGCAGTCCTCACCCAGCTCAACAAGCTGAACTCTGTTACCATGCCCCTGCGTTACCTCTGGGTATTCGTGGCATACATGGCTCTCAGAAAGACGGTGGGAAGGTTCGAGTCGGAATATAAGTTTACAAAAAACAGAGGGTTGGCTATCACAGCAGGCGCATGGTGCTTCTTCGTCACAGCCTTCTGCTGCATATTCGGAATGTATGTGCCGGGAGATCCCGCATCCACAGCCCTCAACGTTATAACTCCCTTCGTGCTCACTGCACTGGGACTCATACTGCCTCAGATAAAGAAAAACGAGGCTAAAAAGGCGTAAAATCGTTGCTATAGCGTGGTTATACCCGTTTTACATCAAAAGAAAATATATGTACTTAAAGCCTCTGCATAAAAGCTTCCTCTCGGAATGCCTTGCAGGGGCTTTATTTTTTTTATTATCAGTGCTATACTGTATGCGATATGTTTTTAAGAATACAACGAGTTAAATAATTAACAAAAAATTACATGTAAAATAAAGGTGAAAATATGAAGCTTATTGAGACAAAGGATGCGGTGGGCAGTGTGCTCTGCCACGACATAACCAGAATTATAAAGGGCGTTGAGAAAGGGCCTGTATTCAGGAAGGGCCATGTCGTAAAAGAGGAGGATATACCCGTGCTTCTTTCTGTGGGAAAGGAGCATCTCTATGTCTGGGAGAAGGAGGAGGGCATACTCCATGAGGACGAGGGAGCCGAGATATTGAGGCAGGTCTGTCAAGGTGGCTCTCGTGAGGAGGCCTACGGGGATAAGGGAGAGAGGAAGGTCTTTAACTATATGTCCGCATCGCTCCCCTCGGAGGGAAAGATAGAGCTTACCGCGGAGACGGACGGACTCCTTAAGGTAAACGGCAGGGGTCTCTATACGGTCAATTCCTTCGGGCAGATGATGATAGCCACAAGGCATGGAAACACCGCCGTTAAAAAGGGAGACAAGCTCTGCGGCACGAGGATAATCCCCCTTGTCATCGAGGAGAAAAAGATGAGAGCTATGGAGAAGAAGCTCTCCGAGGTCACCCGGGAGCCCCTCATAAGGCTGCTCCCCTTCAAGAAGAAGAAATACGCCGTCATAAATACCGGCAGCGAGGTATTTAAGGGAAGGATAAAGGATACCTTTACCCCTGTAATAATAGAGAAGATGGACAGCTTCAACGCGGAGCTTATAGGACATACCGCCTACGACGATGACAACGAGGCCGTCACGACGAAAATAAAAGAGTTTTTGGAAAAGGGGACGGATATAGTGCTTTGCACAGGGGGGATGAGCGTGGATCCCGACGACAAGACTCCCCTTGCCATAAAAAATACCGGGGCGAGAGTGGTGAGCTACGGAGCGCCTGTGCTTCCCGGAGCTATGTTCATGCTTGCCTACACGGACAAGGGGCAGGCAGTGGTGGGCCTTCCCGGCTGCGTAATGTACGCGAAGAGGACGATATTCGACTTGGTGCTTCCAAGGCTTATAGCTGATGACGAGGTGACAGCCGAGGAGCTGTGCTCTCTGGGCGAGGGAGGCCTGTGCCTCAACTGTCCTGTCTGCACCTATCCGAACTGCGGCTTCGGAAAGCACGGATTTTAAATTTGCGGGAGAGATTTACAAATGGCTGATTTTTCACACATAGACAAAAACGGAAATGCCGTGATGGTGGACGTAAGCATGAAGGATATAACGGAGAGGGAGGCTGTGGCCGAGGGCTTTATAGGCATGAGCCCCGAGTGCTACGGGAAGGTCGTCTCCGGAGATATGAAAAAGGGGGACGTGCTCTCAGTGGCGAGGATAGCGGGCATCATGGCGGCCAAGCGCACGTCTGAGCTTATCCCTCTGTGCCACATCTTGAATCTTTCAAAGGTGACTTTGGACTTTGAGCCGGGGGCAAGGCCCGAGAGGCCGTCTCAGGGCTGCGAATACATAAAGGCTGTCTGCAGGACGAAGTGCGAGGGAAAGACGGGAGTGGAGATGGAGGCCCTCACAGGGGTCGGCACGGCTCTCCTTACCGTATACGACATGTGCAAGGCTGTGGACAGAGCCATGGAGATAACGGAAATACATTTGGTACAGAAAAAAGGCGGCAAATCAGGTGAATATAACAGAGAAGACAGAAAATAACAGGGACAGTCAGGGCAGAAGGATAGATTATTTGAGGATATCCGTCACGGACAGATGCAATCTGCGCTGCTGCTACTGTATGCCAAAGGGCATAAAGCTCTGCGAGCATTCGGATATATTGAGCTTTGAGGAGATAGAGAGCGTGGTGAGAGCCTTCTCAAAGGAGGGGATAAGGCGGCTGAAGATAACCGGCGGCGAACCCCTTGTGCGAATAGGCTGCCCGGAGCTCATAGGAAGGCTCAAGGCCATAGAGGGTATAGAGGAGGTAAGCATAACCACAAACGGAGTCCTGCTTCGAGAGAAGCTTCCTGAGCTTAAAAAAGCCGGGGTAGACGGAATAAATATAAGTCTTGACACCCTTGACAGAGAAAAATATGAGAGGATCGCGGGCTTCGACCGCTTGGGTGAGGTCCTTTCAGCCATTGATGAGGCGGTCGCCTCAGGCATAAGGACAAAGATAAATACCGCGGTCATGAAGGGGATAAACACGGACGAGATAAAAGCCTTGGCGGAGCTTGCAAAGGACAGGGATATGGACGTCAGGTTCATAGAGATGATGCCCATAGGCTTCGGGACAGACTTTGATACGGCGGACAATGAGGAGATACTGGAGAGATTGAAGGCAGAGTATCCCACACTTTCTCCTGACGAAAGCCGTCACGGAAACGGCCCTGCAGTCTACTATAGGGCCGAGGGATTTAAGGGAAGCATAGGCTTCATATCGGCTGTCAGCAAAAAATTCTGCGAAAGCTGCAACCGCATGAGGCTCACAAGCACCGGAGTGCTCAAATACTGTCTCTGTTTTGAGGATGGCACAGACATAAAGAGCATATTGAGGAGAGAGGGCCTGTCGGAATCAGAAAAAGAGCTCCTTCTGCGGGAGGAGTTCAGGAAGGCTCTCGAGAAAAAGCCCAAGGAGCACTGCTTCGAGGACAAAAACAAGATAAGTGAGAAAAAGGAGATGTTCCGCATAGGCGGATGACAGGAGACAGAAATGAGTGAGAATAAGCCTATAGAGGGCATAGTACATGCCATATGTATAAGTGAGAGGAGAGGAGTGGAGAAGCACCCCATAGACAGCGCGGTCTTCAAGGTCAATTACGGTATAGAGGGGGACGCCCACGCCGGCAATTGGCACAGGCAGGTGAGCCTTCTCTCCTACGACAAGGTCCTTGATTTCAACAAGAGGGGCGCCGACGTGAAGGATGGAGCCTTCGGTGAAAATTTGGTGGTTGAGGGCATAGATTTCAGGAGCCTCCCTGTGGGGACGAAGCTTTACTGCTCCGATGTGGTCTTAAAGATGACCCAGATAGGAAAGGAGTGCCACAGCCACTGCGCCATCTATCAGAGGATGGGTGAGTGCATAATGCCGAAGCAGGGAGTATTTGCGGAGGTCATAAAGGAGGGCACCATAAAAAAGGGCGACCTCATGAGAGCGGAGCTCCCTCCTGCAGGCTCTCCCCTTAGAGCCGCCGTGGTCGTGATGAGCGACAAGGGAGCGGCAGGAGAGAGGGAGGACTTAAGCGGACTCGAGGCGGAGGAGATACTGAAGTCAAAGGGCTACGAGGTGATAGAGAGGAAGCTCATCTCTGACGACAAGGCAGGGATAAAAAAGGAGCTCATAAGGCTCTGCGATCAGAGACAGCCTGATCTCATAATCACAAGCGGGGGCACAGGCATGTCCATAAGAGACAATACCCCGGAGGCAACTCTGGAGATCTGCGACAGACAGGTGCCCGGGATAGCGGAGGCTGTTCGGGCCGAGTCCATGAAATACACAAAGAGGGCCATGCTCTCAAGGGGCGTATCGGCCATAAGAAACAAGACCCTGATAGTAAATCTCCCGGGAAGCCCCAAGGCCGTCAGGGAGAGCCTTGATATAATCATGGACAGCCTTGAGCATGGGCTGAGGCTCATGAGAGGCGAGGACGGCGAGTGCGGCAGAAAATAATAAAATAAGAGTGCAGATGCGATAAGAAAGGTATTTGCCATAAATTTTTCAAAGGAAGGTAATTATCATGAAAAAATTCAGGACGGCAATTATCGCAGCGGCAGCGGGGCTTATGCTCATGGGATGCTCATCGCAGAAGGAGGAGACCGTGGCGCCTGAAAGCGCGGCCGAGACGACAGCCGAGGAGACGACAGCAAGGGAAACGGCGGCAGAGGCCACAGAAGCTGAGACAGACACAGAGGAGGCTGATACTGAGGCGCCCGTGGAGGAGGAAACTACAGTCACTCTTGCGGCGGCGGCGTCTCTGGAGTATGCGTTTACAGAGGAGCTCATCCCCATGTTTGAGGAGGAAAACCCCGGAATAAAGATAGAGGGGACCTATGATTCATCGGGAAAGCTTCAGACACAGATAGAGTCGGGGCTTGAGGCGGACATATTTTTTTCTGCGGCCGAGAAGCAGATGAATGCCTTAAACGACGAGGGATTTATCATTTCCGACTCCATAGTGAATCTCTTGGAGAACAAGATCGTGCTCATACTTCCCTCGGACTCGGAGAATGGTGAGATATCAGCCTTTGAGGATATAACAAAGGCCTCCTCCATAGCTCTGGGAGATCCTGAGAGCGTCCCCGTGGGACAGTATTCCGAGGAGAGCCTTACAAACCTTGGGATATGGGATGAGATACAGGACAAGGTAAGCTTCGGCACAAACGTCACCGAGGTATTGAATTGGGTGGCGGAGAGCTCCGCTGACTGCGGCATAGTCTACGCCACCGACGCAGCCACAACAGACAAGGTAAAGGTAGTCTCCGAGGCTCCCGAGGGAAGCCTTGAGTCCCCTGTGGTCTACCCTGTGGCAAGACTCGGCGACGACGAGGCAGCGGTAAAGTTCTACGATTTCATCTGCTCCGACGAGGCCATGGCGGTCTTCGAGGAGTACGGCTTTGCCGACAACAGATAAGAGAGATAACGGAGACAGTACATTAAATGGATTACTCACCGATATGGATATCGCTTAAGACTACCGCAGTATCGACGGCTGTCACCTTTGTGCTGGGAATACTTGCGGCGTGGTTTTGCGTGGGAATAAAAAACAAGAGGCTGAAGGCGGCTCTGGACGGCATATTTACCATGCCCCTTGTGCTTCCGCCTACGGTGGCGGGCTTCTTCCTCCTCTATATCTTCGGGGCAAAGAGGCCTGTGGGGGAATTCGTCCAAGAGGTGTTCGGATTCAAGATAGCCTTTTCCTGGATAGCCACGGTAATATCCGCCACAGTAGTTTCCTTCCCACTTATGTACCGCTCGGCAAAATCAGGCTTTGAACAGATAGATCAAAATATGATAGACGAGGCGAAGATGATGGGTATGTCGGATATAAAGATACTTGTATATATCCTCGTGCCCGTGAGCCTTCCCTCCATAGTCTCGGGAACCATACTCGCCCTCACGAGAGGTCTGGGAGAGTACGGAGCCACAGCCATGCTCGCGGGGAACATAGCCGGAAAGACCAGGACGCTACCCTTGGCTGTATATTCCACCGTGGCTGCGGGACATATGGAGGAGGCGTGGATATACGTGGCGGTGATCCTGGCCGTCGCCTTCGTCTCTGTGTTCATAATGAATTGTTACGGGGAGAGATCCGAGACAGTAAAGCTTTAATATCGGGGGTGTTTTATGGAAGAGAAAGGAAGACTGAAACCGGGATTTAAGATAAGGCTCACCTTGACGGCAAATGAAAAGTTCTTCGGCCCGGGTATAGCCATGCTTTTGCATCTTGTGGATGAGTACGGCTCCATCCGCTCGGCGGCAATGGCTATGGACATGTCCTATTCGAAGGCTTGGAAGATACTAAGAAGGGCGGACAAGGAGCTGGGCTTCCCGCTCCTTGAGTCAAGGAACGGGGGAAACGGTGGGGGAAAGAGCGCTCTCACCGCAGAGGGAAGGGCTTTCCTCGAGAAGTTCGACACGGTAGAAAAGAAGCTCTATGAGGCGGCGCAAGGCCTCATCGACGAATATTTTTAAGGCGGTAACAGGATGGACACAAGAGAATTGACGTTAAGGGCATCGGAGAGGATAAGAGAGGGGCAGCCGCTGATGCTGGTCCACATAATCTCATCCGAGGGCTCAACGCCCCGAGGCAATGACGCATATATGATCGTAGACAGGGACGGAATCTCCATGGGAACTGTGGGGGGAGGAAAAGTAGAATACAGGGCTACCCTCGACGCGGTGAAGCTCCTTGCAGAGGGCGCATCCGGTAAAAAAAGCTATTCCCTCTCAAGGGAGGATGTGGCGGATCTGGGCATGATATGCGGCGGGAATGTGGACATGGAATTCGTGCTTTTGAAGGCCGGAGAGGCTTCCGAGAGAGAGGCCTCCTTAAACTGTCTTTCAGAGCTTGAGAGAGCATACCTTGAGAGCCAAAACAGAGTCATCATATTCGGGGCGGGACACGTGGCTATGGCTACTGTGCCTCTCCTTGAAAATATCGGCTTCAGCTGCACGGTCTATGACGACAGGGCGGAGTTTGCCTCAGAGGAAAACTTTCCGGAGGCGGACAGGATAATCTGCGATTCCTATGAGGACGTTTTGAAAAAAGTGGACGTGGGGGAGAGGGATTATGTTATAATAATGACCAGAGGCCATCAGTATGACTACGAGATCCAAAAGCAGATCCTGAAGACGAAGGCCATGTTCATAGGAGTCATAGGGAGCAGGGCAAAGCTTGAGCCCATATCGGAAAAGCTTATAAAGGACGGATACTCAAAGGCGGATATAGACAGATTTTACGCGCCTCTGGGACTTCAGATAGCTGCGGAGACTCCGGAGGAGATAGCTGTCAGCATAGCTGCGGAGCTCATATTGGTGAGGGCCAACGCCGAGGGCAGGAGAAAGGTGAGACAGGGAAGGACCCTTAAGCTCTCGGACATAAGGAGCCCCAAATAAAATTTCAGGCCGAGGGAGAATATACATGGGCGCCTATGTGATAGCCGTATGCGGTGCCGGAGGAAAGAGCACATACATAAAGAAGCGGGCAGAGGAATTTGCCGGGCAGGGAAAGAGAGTTGTCGTCACGACGACAACTCATATTTTTAATGAGAAAAACTACAGCCCCTTTAAAAATATCGAGCTCAGGGGAACCGAGCTTCAGGACGGAAAGCTTGGCCCCTTGGAAGCGGAGGAATATAAAAAATGCTGTGAATATGCGGACGTGGTGTTGGTGGAGGCCGACGGCTCAAGGCGTATGCCAATAAAGGTGCCTGCCGAATATGAGCCTGTGATACCTGAAAATGCCGATGAGATAACAGTCGTCATGGGAGCCCACGCCATGGGCAGAAGGCTGGCCACAGTATGCCACAGGTTCGAGCTGATAAAGGGAGAATACTCCGGGGAGGAGACGGTGGATATGAAATTGATCCGCACTCTGGCGGAGAAATACTATCTGGCTCCTCTCAGGAAAAAATACCCGAAAAAAAAGACAGAGTTTTATTTAAGCGACATGAGAAGGGATTTCATGGAGAGGGCCGGAACCGAAAAAAAGCTCTGTGTAAATCTGGTGCTCTTGGCTTCGGGCTTCGGGAAAAGATTCGGGAAAAACAAGCTCATGGAGCCCTATAAGGGTAAGCCCCTTTACCTGAATACCCTTGACAACATTGCAGGGGCCGTGAGAAAACTTAAGGCGGGCTTTGAGACTGCCGGAACGGACTTTGAAAAGACCTTTGACCTTAGCTTTTTTATTACAGTGGTGTCAAGGTATGGCGAGATACTTGAGTCAGACTACGGGAGAAGATACGAGGACATATGCCCCGTAAAGGCGGTATATAATCCTGACTATGAGGAGGGCATTTCAGGCTCCCTCAGAAAGGGCGTGGAGATCTCAAGACTTGAGGGGGCTGACGCGACCGTGTTTTTTGTGGCAGATATGCCGGAGCTTGACAGCGAGACCATAGCCTACTTTACGGCCCTTTATATCTGCTCGGGAAAGCAGAACGCCGCCATGTACGCGGGGGGACATATGTCAAATCCCGGAGCCCTTTCCCGAAGGTATTATAATGAGATCCGGAAGCTTCGCGGCGACAAGGGGTGTATGAGCATCATAAAGAGCCGCCCGGAGGAGGTATTTATATTTCAGACAGAGGAGGCAAAGCTTAGAGATGTGGATAAGCCGGAGGACGTACTCAGGGGCTGAGCTTAAGCTCTTGGCCATGCTTTTCATGCTCATTGACCATGTCGGAGCGATAATAATTGAAAACGGACTGTTTGAACTTCCCGGAGCGGCGGAGAATCCGGCACTCATTTTTTTGGATTCCTGTCTCAGGCTCTTGGGAAGATCCGCCTTCCCGCTTTTCTGTTTTCTTCTCTCGGAGGGATGCGTGCATACCCGCAGCAGAAGGAGGTATTTATGCTCCCTTTTGATCTTTGCCTTCCTCTCCGAGATACCCTTTGATTTTGCCGTGACAGGAAAAATATGGGACCCGGCGCAGCAGAACGTATTTTTTACCCTTGCAGGGGGAATGGCGGCCATTTGGCTTACAGATATTTTAAGGAAGCCCGAAAGCGATCCTTTCTCGAGAGTGACAGCGACGGCGGGGATAATTGCAGTCTGCGTCCTTGCGCAGCTTATCAGGTCGGATTACGGCTTTTTCGGAGTCATACTCGCAATGCTTTTTTATCTGCTCAGGGAGAAGCCTCGGGAAATGTTCCTTTCCTGCGGGATATGGCTCTGTTTGGGAGCTGCCCTACTAAATGTATTTATGTATTGGGATACCTATGTATCCTATATTTCCGACTATGGGATGCTCCAAACGGCAATGGTATTTGTGCTGTCGGGAGTCACTGAGCTTTTCGGTATATTCTCGTTTGTATTTATAGCAAAATATAATGGAGAGCGCGGCGCGCTCCCCATGCCGAAATATTTTTTCTATGGGTTTTATCCTGTTCATTTTGTGATCCTTAAATTGATCTCCATGACTATAAGTTGACTGCCTTTTCGCGAAGCTTCTTAATGCAGGAAGCAGAGGCAGGTATAAGGAACATATCCGCAAGGACCCAAGCCAGAGGGGCGGCGAAGCAGGCGGCATAAAAGCCGAATACCGGAACAGCGAGAAAGGCTACTGCGGAGCGGCCTATCATTTCCATTATGCCTGCCAGCATTGCGAGACCCGAGTATCCCATGCCCTGAATGGAGAAGCGGTAGGTGTTTACCACTGTCAGGAAAAATCCGAAGGCGGCGTCCGCTATGAGGAAGAACTCGGCCATGCCTATTATCTCGGTCTCTCCCGGATCAAGGAACATAAGGCACAGGCGGTTGCCGAGGACAAACATCAGGGCCAAGCCTATGACGGAGTAGCCGAAGCCCAAAAGAGTGGCCTCCCGCAGGCCCTTTTTTACTCTGTCGGGCTTTTTGGCTCCCACGTTCTGGCCCGAGAAGGTAGCCATGGTGCCTCCGAGAGCATCGTAGGGGGTGCAGAAGAAAAGCCTTATCTTGGAGCCTGCTGTAGTTGCGGCTACCGCAGCGTAGCCGAGGCCGTTTACGGAGGCCTGAAGTATGACGTTTCCGACGGCGGTAATGGTATATTGGAGGCCCATTGGAAGCCCCATGAGGATAAGTCTTTTCATGTGTCCCGTGTTGAGGCTCATGTCCTTCCTTCCGATCCTTATGATCTCAAAGCGTTTAAACATGTATGCTGTACACAGGATCCCTGAAACCAGCTGGGAAAATACCGTGGCAAGGGCGGCACCCTCCACTCCCATCTTAAGGACCGCTATGGTGTAGAGGTCAAGCACGATATTTAAGAGTGAGGACAAAAGTAAAAAGTACACGGGAGTCTTTGAGTCTCCCAGGCTCCTTATAACACTTGAGGAAAGATTATAAAGAAGCGTTGCGGGTATGCCCGCAAAAACAATGAAAATATAGTCGTAGGCAAATTGAAATATGTCCGGCTGAGTGTTCATGGCTCTCAGTATATCGGCTGTGAACAGGCAGACAAAGAAAGTCAGGAAGACACTGAAAAACAGGGTGAGCCAAATGCTCATGGCGAAGTATTTCCTGAGGGAATGTCTGTTGCCCGCCCCGAAGGCCTGAGCCACAGGGATGGAGAAGCCTGAGCATATGCCTGTGCAGAAGCCTATTATCATAAAGCTTATGGCCCCTGTCGAGCCTACTCCCGCCAGAGCGTGTACGCCGAGGAATTTCCCCACTATTATGGTGTCCACCATGCTGTAAAACTGTTGGAAGAGGTAACCCAGAAACATCGGTAGGGCAAAGGAGATGATATGAATGAAGGTGGAACCCTCTGTCATGTCCACGGCAGAGCCGGATGAGGGACGGCGTGAGCTCTCCTTGGTCAGGGCTTTATTTGTGATCTTAAAGGCTTTTTCTACAGACTGTGCCATTTTTGAGCTCTCCTTTAAAATTGAAATTTAACTGCAATAATATACTCCCGAGAGGGAGCTTTTGCAATGACCTAAGCGGAGAAAAAAAGTGCTGTCGGAGCCTTCCTTTTGTGCAAGAATGTGATTTTGTATTTTCCGGCGTGCAGTCTATGGACTTTTTACGGGATTTATCTTAAAATATTAGCGGTGTTAATTTTTTATCATTAATTAGTATCAGGTTTTAATATCAGATATGAAAGGAGTCATTTCGCATGATTTACACACAGGAAGTTGAAAAGATGTGTCCTGTAGCTCAGGGCGTACATCACGGAGCCGCTCCCATTCCTGAAGAGGGAAAGTGGATACAGGCTAAAGAGGTAAAGGATATTTCCGGACTTACACACGGTGTAGGCTGGTGCGCTCCTCAGCAGGGTGCATGTAAGCTTACTCTGAACATTAAGGACGGAATAATTCAGGAAGCCCTTGTGGAGACCATCGGATGTTCGGGAATGACACATTCGGCGGCTATGGCGGCTGAGATCCTTCCGGGACTCACAGTCCTTGAGGCTCTCAATACAGACCTTGTATGCGACGCTATCAACACAGCCATGAGAGAGCTCTTCCTTCAGATAGCTTACGGACGTTCACAGTCCGCATTCTCAGATGACGGACTTCCTGTGGGAGCAGGACTTGAGGACCTTGGAAAGGGACTTCGCTCACAGGTGGGAACCATGTACGGAACCTTAAAGAAGGGCCCCAGATATCTGGAGATGGCAGAGGGATATGTAACAGGTATAGCTCTCGATGCGGATGATCAGATAATCGGATATGAGTTCGTCTCTCTCGGAAAGATGACAGACTTCATAAAGAAGGGCGATGACCCCAACACAGCCTATGAGAAGGCTAAGGGCAAGTACGGAAGAGTCGAGGACGCCGTAAAGATAATTGATCCCCGCACAGACAAAGAGATAGAGAAATAAGGGTTAAGGAGGATAAGATAATGGCACTTTTCTAAGGATACGAGAGAAGAATAGACAAGATAAATGAAGTCCTTAACTCATACGGGATTAAGGATATTGAAGAGGCGAGAAAGATCACAGAGGATGCAGGCCTTGACGTTTACAACATGGTAAAGGGAGTTCAGCCCATCTGCTTTGAGAACGCTTGCTGGGCATATATCACAGGAGCCGCCATCGCCATAAAGAAGGGCTGCAAGAACGCCGCAGACGCAGCCGCAGCTATAGGAGAGGGCCTTCAGGCTTTCTGCATACCCGGTTCTGTTGCAGACAACCGTAAGGTGGGTCTCGGACACGGAAACCTTGGAAAGATGCTCCTTTCCGAGGATACAGAGTGCTTCTGTTTCCTTGCGGGACACGAGTCCTTCGCAGCTGCAGAGGGAGCTATCGGTATAGCCAACAACGCAAACAAGGTTCGTAAGAAACCCCTCAGAGTTATACTTAACGGTCTCGGAAAGGATGCGGCTGTCATCATCTCGAGGATAAACGGCTTCACCTCAGTCGAGACAGAGTATGACCCCTACACAAACACAGTAAAGGAAGTTTCAAGAAAGGCTTACTCTAACGGCCCCAGAGCAAAGGTAAACTGCTACGGAGCAAACAGCGTTTCAGAGGGCGTTGCCATCATGTGGAAGGAGAATGTTGACGTTTCCATAACAGGAAACTCCACCAACCCCACACGTTTCCAGCACCCTGTTGCAGGAACCTACAAGAAGGAGAGACTTGAGGCCGGAAAGAAGTACTTCTCGGTTGCTTCAGGCGGAGGTACAGGACGTCCACTTCACCCCGACAACATGGCTGCAGGCCCCGCTTCCTACGGAATGACAGATACGCTTGGACGTATGCACTCTGACGCACAGTTTGCAGGATCATCATCGGTTCCCGCTCACGTTGAGATGATGGGACTTATAGGAATGGGCAACAACCCCATGGTCGGAGCTACTGTGGCAGTTGCAGTTGCTGTTCAGGAAGCCGCAATGGCAGGGAAGTTTTAAAGCCGGATATTCATATGATTTCGTAAATTTAAGTCAGACACGTTATTATGAGAAATATGCTCAGGACGTGTCTGACTTTTTATGCCCAAGCAGGAAAATGATATAAGATATGGTGATAAGGAAAAATTTTCTCTTAGAGTTGAACTTTCCCTTATATTATATTAGACTTTAAAGGAATAAAGGAGGGCATAAGGGCATGCGTACATTCAATTACTCCGAGATCCGGCAACAGAAGTGGGACTCGGAGATCCCGGGTCCGGTTGCGGCAATCTATAAAGAGACCGGAAAACAGGAAATGTACCTGAAACAGCGGCCGCAGGAATTGGAAAAACCGGTGGAGATTGCAAAAGTGCAGAGCACCGAGGCATCCAATGCCATTCAGGGCATCGTAACCACAAACACCCGTATCCGACAGCTTGTGGAGGAGAAAACTACACCAAGGAATTGAGATGAACAAGAGATCGCAGGTTATCGGGACGTGCCAAACCTTATTCACGAGAACTTCGATGCCATCCCCATCACTCGGAACTACATCCTGCAGCTGCACAAGATCCTCTGCAGCCATATCCACGATTCTGAAATATAAATAAGGAGAAACTATGAAAAAATCTATAAAACAGGTTGCCTTGGGGCTACTGCTTATAACTGCTCTTGCAGGCTGCAACCGTAGTACCCCGGAGGAAACGACGGCGGCTGCTTCTGAGACCGCCGCAGCGTCCGAAGCCGAAGATGCGGCTTCTAACGCACCGGATTACAGTCTTTCGGAAAACTGGGCCTACCTGGGTGAGGGAGCCGACGCCGCTTCGGCGGATGTATTCTTCATCTGCCCTACAGTTTACAGTGGCGATGAGGGTGTCTTCAATATGAGCCTTTCTGATGAGGAAACGAAGGTAGCCTTTCTGGGAGCCACCAACATGGAAAAAGGCATTTATGACAAGGATGCCCGTTTCTTTGCCCCCTACTACCGGCAGGCAGGCCTTAATGTCTATGAGTTGTCCGCAAAAGAGCGGGAACCATGGCTTCAGTTTGCTTATGAGGACATCTCCCTTGCCTTCGACTATTATATGGAATACAAAAATGAGGGCCAGCCTATAATTTTAGCGGGATTCTCTCAGGGGGCGGATCTTTGCATACGTCTTTTAAAGGATAAATTTGAGGATCCGGCGCTTCAGGAGCAGCTTGTTGCCTGCTACGCCATTGGCTGGAGTATCACCGATGAGGAGCTTTCAGAGTATCCTTGGCTGAAGTTTGCTTCCTCAAAGGACGATACCGGAGTGATCATAGCTTTTAACAGCGAGGCGGAATCCGTCACCGATTCCATGATGATTCCCGCGGGAACCCGCAGCCTCTGCATCAATCCCTTAAAGTGGACTACCGACAGTACACCTGCCGATAAGAGCCTAAACCTTGGGGCCTGCTTCACGGACTATGACGGAAATATCACCGAGGAGATCCCGGAGCTTACCGGCGCTTATATAGATCCGGAACGAGGGGCCCTAAAGGTGACGGATGTAAAACCCGAGGATTACCCCGCGGGCCTTTATATCTTTGAGGACGGCATTTATCATCTTTACGATTATCAATTCTTCTACAGGAACCTGCAGGAAAATGTTGCTGTCCGTATTGCCGCTTATATGGAGGAGGAAGCGTCTGAAGAAGCGGCATAATGGGGACCGGGTTCTCTCTTTGGTATTTGTATGAAGAAAGACAAAGAAGGTTTATTCGAATCGCGAAAAAATATTGAAAAAATATCTATGGGGCGGGGCGAAAGAGGATCCAATTCGAGGAAATGCAATATGAGAAACTAAGAGAATTTATATGGGCAAACGGAGAAAGCTTGTAAACCGGTAGAAGAGCGGATTTTTAAAGGCGTATGCTTTAAGTCCCCTGCAATATGGAGATGTACCGGAGGTGCTTTTATATTAAATGATAAAAAAAATAAACTAACAGTTAAAATAATTAAAAAATCATAAAATTAGCACTCAAGTCTTGACAGTGCTAACAACCGGTGGTATAACATAGTCAGAACGAAGGGGAAGAGAGAAGGAAGCAAAAGAAATACCCGAACTTCTTCCCGCAGAGTCCGAAGAAACAAGGTATGAAACATAGTATTTTTTATGAGAAAAGGAGTGATGACTGATGTTAATGCCGAGTATTTTTGGAGAAAATATGTTTGATGATTTCTTTAATGATTTTCCTTTTTACGATGACAGAGCCGAGAGGAATATAGAGAAGAAGCTTTACGGCAGACACTCAAAGAATCTTATGAAGACCGATATCAAGGAGAAGGATGACTCCTATATCATAGAGATGGATCTTCCCGGATTTAAGAAGGATGAGGTGAAGGTTTCTCTTGAGAACGGCTATCTCACCATAAGCGCCGCGAGAGGCCTTGACAAGGACGAGGAGGACAAGGACACAGGAAGATACATAAGGCGTGAGCGTTACGCCGGAGCCTGTGAGAGAAGCTTCTATGTCGGCGGAGACGTAAAGAGGGAGGATATCAAGGCGGAGTTTCAGCACGGTATCCTGAAGCTCACCATTCCCAAAGCAGAGTCAAAACCTGCTGTAGAGGAAAACAAGTACATTGCCATCGAGGGATAATGCACTATCCTTTGCATAAAAAAACATGAATTGAGATCGGAGCGCGGCAGAACTGCAAAAGCAAATCTGCCGCGCTCCTTTATGTTTGTATGGGAACAAGCCTGTTGATGGCGTTAAAATATTAAAATCAGTTTCCTCCCTGTTCCTCCAGATATCCCCTCCACTTTTGCATTGTATTTATATTTAGAAGTATTTCATCTCCGAATTTCGTTCCATAAAGAGTTATTGACTGCCCTCCCGCCTCCTCGAAAAATCTCCCTGCTTTAAGCTCACCTGCTGAGAGAGCCTCCCTTAAAGCGGGAAGGCAGCTTTTGTAATAGACTCCGCACAGGGGGTGCAGTCGTCCGGAGCGATCTCTTACAGCCTTGCAAGGGACGGAAAGCTTAGAGAGTCTGCCAAGATATCAATGAAGCGGACGCCTTCGGCATTCGTCAGAAGGCCCTTGGGGGTACCTCCCATGCGGCTGTTTATACCGCCTGCCAATATCAGTGCGCCGATCTTTTGCTGTCTCATTGTCCACATCCTTCATGCTGAAATAACATTGCGTTTTTTTTTGCACCTATTATAATATATGATAAGTTAAAATAAAGAAAAATTTATGCTATTGAGCAGTTCGAACAGTTGAATACTATCCGCTATCTGAGAGCTCAAGGAGTCTCCCTTGCTGAGATAGGCGCGCATCTGCATAAACGTGATCCCGAGGGTATCATGAGCATGTTACAAAGCCGGCAGGTACAGGTGGAAAAGGAGATACTTGCTTTAATGCAGACAAAGGAGAGGCTTTCTGCGAGAGTGGAGCAGATAAGGGACGCGCTCTCACAGGATAAGCTTGGACGGCTTAGAATAGAGGAGCTTCCCCGAAGGCCTGTGGCTATACTAAGGAGAGAACTCGGTTTGGGGGACGATCCGGAGCTTCCTCTTCGCCATTTGGAGAATTATGCGGGGCTTAAGCCCGGCTACTTTTTGGGAAAGGTCGGACTGAGCGTGTCCGGAGAGGAGCTTCGCTCAGGGCGGATAGGAGCCTACAGCGCTCTGTTTTGTCTCGTGGAGCCCGGGGAGGAACCTGATGGGGATACAGTCTCCGCCCTTCCTGAGGGAAAATGGGCGCTTCTCCGCTTTACCGGGACCCACAGCGAGGCGCCGCCTCATTACAAAAGGCTTCTTACGGAGCTTAAGGACAGAGGGGAGGAGATAGCGGGAGACGGAGTGGAGTTTACCTTGGTGGACTATGGACTTACAGAGGATCCGGAGCTTTTTGTCACGGAGATACAGATACCTGTAAAAAATGCTTGACTCTCTACTTACCGGAGAGTTTAAAATACAGAGTCAGGGGCGAAAAATAAAACAAAGCTTAAACCTGAGCAAATCCGATATAGCTGTAAGTAAAAAGTACATAAATTCAAAGAAATAAAGATAAACGCAAGGAGTGACAGGAATGATAGGAACTATTACAAATGCCGGAACCATAGTTTTGGGAAGTATAGCGGGCAGCACCTTAAAGAAGGGTATAGGAGATAAATATAAGAATGTGATGATGGACTCAATGGGACTTGCGGCCACGGCGCTGGGCATAAACTCGGTGGTGCAGGCCATGCCGGAGTCACAATACCATGTACTTTTCATAGTGAGTCTTGCTTTAGGGGGGCTTATCGGCACAAAGCTTTCAATAAACACAGCTTTTGAGAGGCTTATGTCTCATATCTCCAAGGGCTCTAATTTGTCTCAGGGATTGTCCACGGCCATACTCTTATATTGCGCCGGGACTCTGTCCATCTTGGGGCCTATGCAAAGTGCGCTTCAGGGAGACAATACATATCTGTTTACGTACGCTATTTTAGATGGGATCACCTCTATAGTGCTGTCCTCCACCTTCGGCTTTGGCATAGCCATTGCGGCGGTAGTTTTGTTCTGTTGGCAGGGGAGCATCTACCTTTTGGCAGGATTTATTGAGCCCTTTATAACAGACTCTCTCATGACCGAGATCAGCTTGGTGGGAGGCGTGCTGATACTTGCCTCTGGACTGGGGATATTGGGAATAAAAAAGATAGAGACCATGAACCTTCTTCCCGCCTTGATAGTTCCCCCTGTGGTGATAGGAATACTGGGGCATTGAGGAGCTTTTAAAGTCTTTCTCGGATTTTGACTTGATACTTCCGGAGGGACAAAAGGCCTCCGACTATCCTAAGATAGAGCTTGTGAGGAAGGCAGTGAGCCGAAGAAACGTGTGCAAGGCCGAGAGCCTTTTAGCTGTTGCGACAGACACAGAGCTTGCCTGCCACGGAGTGCCTGTTATAGGGCTTTCCGACTATGAGGAGGCGGCGAGGATAATACTCGATTTTATCGAAAAGAAAAACCGGACAGATAAATAATAAAAAAATACATATATGATAGAATGGCTTAAAGATATCTGGACAGGAGAAAAGACATGATCTTATATTTTTCAGGAACAGGAAACAGCGAATACGTGGCAAGGAGGATAGCGCGGGAGACAGGAGACGAGGCAATCAATCTTTTTGAAAGGATAAGAAAGGGCGATTTTTCACCTGTACATTCCGATAGACCTTTGGTGCTTGTTACTCCGACTTATGCTTGGAGAATTCCCCGCATTGTGGAAAATTGGATAGACCGGGCAGCGTTTACGGGAACGAAAAAGATATATTTTGTTTTGACCTGCGGAGAGAATATCGGAAATGCGGGGAAATATCTGAAACGCCTCTGTGAGAGAAAGGCTATGGACTACTGCGGCTGTATCGGTATAGTTATGCCCGAAAATTACATTGCACTTTTCTCCACGCCCTCCGCAGAGGAAGCATTGCAGATCATTGAGAGGGCGGAACCTGTTACAGATAAGGTTATCAGCTGTATTGAAAAAGGAAAGAAGCTCCCTGAAATCAAGGCTTCCCTTGCGGACAAGATTGAAAGCGGGATAGTAAACACGCTTTTCTATCCCCTGTTTGTCCATGCTAAAAAGTTTTATGTCACAGACGCATGCATTTCATGCGGAAAATGTGCCGAGGTATGCCCTCTCGGAAACACCCGCATAGAAGACGGGAGGCCCGTTTGGGGAGGCTCATGCACTCACTGCATGGCATGTATATGCCGCTGCCCTAAGGAGGCGATAGAATATGGAAAACACAGCAAGGGCCTTTCTCGCTATACCTGCAAAAAGAAGATCTGATATAGGGGACGCCGATACAGAGTGATCTGAATATTAAAAGAAGGGGGCAATACGAAGATGAAAACTGATGATATCTGCAAGACCAAATATCCCATAATGCTCGTCCACGGCGTTTTTTTGAGAGACGACGGGAAACTCGATCCATGGGGAGAGATACCTGCGGAGCTTTCGCTGCACGGGGCAATGTGCTTTCACGGAAACCAAAGCGCCGTAGCCACTGTGAGGGCCAACGCAGAGGAGTTAAAGCAAAGGGTATTTGAGATACTCGAGGAGACAGGATGCGAGAAGATAAATATTATCGCCCACTCCAAGGGCGGGCTGGACTCAAGATATATGATAAGCATGCTTGATATGGGCGATAAGGTCGCCTCCCTCACCACCATAAATACTCCCCACAGAGGCTGCAGATATGTGAGCTTCCTTCTCCGCATACTGCCGAATTTCGTGAAGTCAGGAATAGTAAGGTCGAAGAATAAAAAGTTTAAGAGGCTGGGAGATAAATTTCCCGATTATTTGGGAGCCATAGAGGATCTGAGCTTTGAGAAGGCATCAAAGCTTGACGAAGTCATGAAGGATAATCCGAAAGTGTATTATCAGAGCTTTGGGACGAGCCTTGTGAGAGCTCGGGATGCACAATACCCTCTGTGCCTCTATCATCCTTTCATAAGGCTTTTTGACGGTGAAAACGACGGCCTTGCAGGGGAGAGCTCTTTAAGGCATGGGAAGAATTATACCCATATAAGACCTAAGTCCGGGACCGCGGGCAGGGCAGGGAGGAGACTGCGAGGCTTTTCCCACTGGGACATATCCGATTGGAAAAGCAGGAGAAATATAAAGCCCGCCGTCCTTAAGTTTTACATCGACCTTGTGAAGGGGCTTAAAGAGAAGGGATTTTAATAAAAAGTACCGGAATTTGGCTTATGGGCAGTAGAATTAGAATACAGTAATAGATGTCAGCCTATGTTTCCGGGTAAGCTCATGACGAGATTTCCTTATATGGATACACTAAAAGGGCAGAGTACTTATAAAAGTGCTTTAATTTGCAGCATGTAAGATGTATTATAAGGATTAAGAATTTAACATATCAGGTTCCGGAAGAAAAATAAGGTGGAGGCGAAAATGGACAGAGGAAAGCACGATCTTAAAAGGATGAGCGGCATTGCCCTTATGGGAGCCATAACAGTCGTCCTTGCAAATACCCCCTTGGGGATGATACAGCTTCCTGTCATCAAGGCAACTACCGTGCATATACCTGTGATACTCGGGGCCGTGATCTTTGGGCCCTTGGCGGGGGCGGCTCTGGGTGCGGTGTTTGGAATATGCTCACTCATAAGCAATACGGTGGCTCCCACGCTTTTATCCTTCGCCTTTTCGCCCTTTTTGAGCACTACAGGCCTTGTGGGGGCGATAAAGGCCCTGTGGATATCCGTGGGCTGCAGGACGGTCATGGGACTTTTTGCAGGTCTTATGTGGAAGCTTTTAAAGAGATTTTCCGGGAGAGCTGAGATATCCCTCGCCGCAGAAGGGTTTTTGATATCAATGTTTCACACTTTAATTGTCATGGGAAGCATTTATTTCCTTCTGGCAAAGGAGTATGCAGCGGCAAAGAGCGTTGCCGTAAATGCGGTATGGGGACTGGTAATGGGAACTGTGCTCACCTCAGGGATACCCGAGGCGATAGCGGCAGGTCTGATAGTCGCATTGGTGGGAAGGGTTCTTTTGAAGCTCGAGAGCTGATCTTCTCTGTATATAGTTTTACAGCCGGAACGATAAGAGATACGATAAGATATATAAAAGCGAGGTAGGCGTTTCGCCTACCTGTATTTTTTTTGGAGAGAAAAACCGTGGCCCCTCACCTCGTTCACTCTGTTTATGACCATAAATGCGTCGGGGTCTATATCCATGACGAGCTTTGTGAGAGCGTTTAATTCTCTGTTGGATATCACCGTAAGGACCATGGGATATTCCCTGTGCATATAGCCTGTAGTGCTGTGCATGAGGGTGGTTCCCCTGTCAAGAGTCCGGGATATGGCCGAGTTTATCTTCTCATATTCTTTGCTCATTATCTTTACCTGAGTTCGGGAGGTGCCGAACATGAGGATCTTTTCAAGGACAACCGTATATATCAGAACGAGGAGTATGCCGTACAGTATCTGTTCCTTGTTTGAAAAGAGCATCTGAAGAAGCAGGATGGTAAAGTCAAAGCCATACAGCATGACGGACACGGGGAGGCCGAGCTTTTTGTTTAATACAAGGGGAGGTATGTCCATTCCTCCGGTGGAGGCTCCGGCCCGGATGACGATCCCTATTGAGAAGCCTATGAGAAGTCCTCCGAAGACTGTTGACAGCATGGGATCATCGGTAAAGCCCGAAAGCTCCGGGAACCCCTGCAATATCCCCAGTATCACAGGATAATAAAAGGTGCTTATAAGTGTGGTGAGGGCAAAGGCCTTTCCGAGAACCAAAGCCCCGAGTATAAACATGAGGAGATTAAAGCAGAAGACAAATACGGATATGGGGACTCCGAAAAAGTGCTCCATGGAGAGGGCAAGTCCCGTGGTCCCTCCGGTTATGAGATCGGCGGGGAGGACAAACATGACTATGCCGAGAGCATAGGTGGTGTTTCCGAAAAGTAT
>CALWLK010000001.1 GCA_944381505.1 uncultured Lachnospiraceae bacterium | reverse complement strand
CGCTTGAGAAGGCGAAGCATTATTTATCGGACATGCGGGCATTTTATACAGCAGGAAGGATGAAAATTATGGGGCAATAAGCCCTATAATTTTTGATCGTTAGTTAGGTTGATCTAACTAAGCGTTCATATATAAATCTTCATATATATTGGATACAGCATGACTGTTTCCTTATTTATAAAATTTTTAAGGAGGTTTTACGTGAAAAAACAATCTAATCTGTCAAGGCTGATGGGCTATTCCGGCAAATACAGGATATTGACCTATCTTTCATGGGTATTGTCGGTCATAAGCGCCTTGGTCGCTCTTGTGCCGTTTATGTACATTTGGCGCATTGTACGTGACGTGTTAGCCGTCGCTCCCCATTTTTCCAAGGCCGAGGATATTGCGGGCTACGGCCTGTCTGCCGTGCTGTTTGCGGTGATTTCCATTCTTGTATATATCGGAGCTCTGATGTGTTCTCATCTGAGCGCATTTCGGGTCGCCTCCAACATTCGCAAACAGCTTATGCGGCACATAGCATCACTGCCCCTCGGGACAACAGAAAAGTATGGAAGCGGAAGTCTGCGAAGGATCGTCAACACTTCCTCGTCGGCAACCGAAACCTATCTGGCCCACAGGCTGCCCGACAAAGCCGGAGCAATCGCAACGCCTGTAGGTCTGCTTGTTTTGCTGCTTACTTTTGATTGGAGATTGGGACTGTTGAGCCTGATTCCTGTTGTGCTTGGATTTCTCATTATGATGAAAATGACCGGAGCGGGTATGGAGCAAAAGATGCGGGAATATCAAAATTCCCTTTCCGCCATGTCAAACGAAGCTGTGGAATATGTGAGAGGCATCCCCGTAGTAAAGACCTTCGGGCAAACAATATTTTCTTTCCGCCGATTCAAGGCTTCCATCGACAACTATGAAAAATGGGTCATAGCATATACAAAAGCACTGCGTCTTCCAATGATGTTTTATACAACGGCTATCAACGGCGTGTTCGCTTTTCTTATCGCCGGTGGGATCCTTTTGTCAAGGGAAAGCGTGACAAATGAACTTTTGCTGAATCTTATTTTTTATATCATTATTACGCCTGTCATCGGTACTACCCTTACCAAGATCATGTTTATGAGTGAGGATGCCATGATCGTAGACGACGCGATCAGCCGGATCGACCAGGTGCTTTTGGAAAAACCGCTGTCCGAAAGTCCTTCAAAAAAATATCCGAAGGGCAATGGGATCGCTTTGGAGCATGTCAGCTACAGCTATGACGGAAAGAAAAAAGCGTTAAATGATGTGTCACTTACTATATGTCCGGGGCAGACTGTTGCTCTCGTAGGCGTTTCCGGAGGCGGCAAAACCACACTTGCTCATCTTATCGCAAGATTTTTTGATCCTCAGGAAGGCCGAATATTGATTGGAGATACGGATATACGCGACATCCCTAAAGAATACTTGATGAATACTGTGTCTTTTGTTTTTCAAAACAGCCGCCTGCTCAAAGCTTCCGTCCTTGAGAATGTGCGTATGGGAGATCCCTCTGCGACGCGCAGCGAAGTCATACATGCGTTGGAGGAGGCACAGTGTATGGATATTGTCGAAAAGCTGCCTAATGGCATTGACACGGTAGTCGGCGGGGAGGGAGTTTATCTTTCAGGCGGCGAACAGCAGAGAATCGCCATTGCCCGTGCAATTTTGAAAAATGCTCCGATCCTGATCTTGGATGAAGCCACTGCTTTTGCAGACCCTGATAATGAGGTAAGGGTGCAGCAGGCTCTGTCTGCGCTGTCAAAGGGAAAAACCGTTATCATGATCGCTCACAGGCTCTCCTCCGTCACTGATGCGGACTGTATTTATGTATTGCAGGAGGGACAAATAATTGAGAGCGGGACACATAACAGCCTGATAGTACAAAACGGTCTGTATGCACATATGTGGGAGGATTACTCAAAAACAGCAGAATGGAGAATTTCAAAGGAGGTAAGAGAATGATTAAGGCATTGCAAAGGCGCTTTGCATTATCCCGACAAGGCGCTGTCGATTTGATCAAAGGCTGCATTGCCTGCGTCGCGCAGGATATTTCTTTTATGATACCGGTAGGGCTCTTGTATTGTTTTGTCATAGACATGATGGATGGAGGCATAGACGGTGCCGGAATCGTTTTTTATATGATGAGTGTTTTGGCCTGCTTGGCTCTTATCTTCATTGTAACCTATTTTCAATATAACGCCACATATTTGGCTACATATGTTGAAAGCGGAGTGAGACGAATTACTTTAGCGGAACAGCTTCGCAAGATCCCCCTCTCTTTTTTCAATAAAAAAGACCTTGCCGATCTGACAAATTCCATCATGGGTGACTGTGCCACGCTGGAAACGGCATTTTCCCATTACGTACCCGCTTTGGCAGGTTCCCTGATCTCCACAACACTTATCTCCATCAGCCTTTTTTTCTATGATTGGCGAATGGCTATTGCGGCGGTTTGGGTTTTACCTATTGCCTTCGCTATTACATTTTTATCATCTCGCATACAGGAATATTTCAACCGAAAATCGGTGGCCGCAAACGTAGCCCTTGAAAGCGGTGTGCAGGAGTGTATTGAAAGCTTACGGGATCTGAAAGCATATAATGCGGAAGATACTTATTTGGAAGGCTTGTATGAAAAAATCGATCATGTTGAAAAACGACATGTCATTACAGAGCTTGGCACTGCCCTTTTCGTCGTCTCCTCAACATTGATCCTCAAATTCGGGATAGCTACAGTAGCTCTTGCAGGATCAATACTGCTTGTGCGCGGAGAGCTCGAAGTCCCTATGCTTTTTCTCTTTTTGCTTGTGGCCTCAAGGTTATATGCTCCTCTGGAAGGGGCTTTGCAAAACCTTGCTGCGGTCATTTCAACCAAGTCCAATATTGACCGAATGAATGAGATCCTCGATCAACCTGTTCAACAGGGAAGCGACAGGCTGTCAAACAAAGGGTACGATATTGATTTCGACCATGTGGGATTTTCTTATGATAGCGGAAAAGCTGTGTTGAAGGATGTGTCTTTTACAGCAAAGCAGGGAGAGGTTACGGCTTTGGTCGGGCCGTCAGGAGGAGGGAAAACGACCGTTTCCCGCCTTGCCGCACGTTTTTGGGATATACAAAAAGGAAGGATCTCCGTCGGCGGAATGGATATCTCCCAGATAGATCCGGAGGCCTTATTATCACTGTATTCCATTGTATTTCAAGATGTAACTCTTTTTAATAATACCATTTTGGAAAATATCCGGATCGGCAAAAAAGATGCCGACGATGAAGAGGTGATCCGAGCGGCAAAGCTTGCCAACTGTGAGGAGTTTGCCCTAAAGCTTCCGGACGGCTATAACAGCATGATAGGAGAAAACGGCTGTGAACTTTCCGGCGGGGAAAGGCAGCGAATCTCCATCGCCCGGGCCTTTCTGAAAAACGCTCCGATCATTTTGCTTGATGAAGCGACGGCAAGCCTTGACGTGGAAAACGAGACCCTGATACAAAATGCTTTGTCAAAGCTTATAAAAGACAAGACCGTCCTTGTGATCGCCCACCGTATGCGAACTGTAAGCGGTGCGGACAAAGTAGTGGTGCTTTCGGACGGTATTGTCGCGGAGCAGGGATCTCCCACCGAATTGATGAGTTCAGGAAAGATATATCCCCATATGGTACAGCTGCAAATGACCGGCGGAAATTGGAAAATATGATCAATACTCTCAATCATCTGCTGCGGTAAACAGAATTTATTGTTTTATGACGGATCCCGCTCCCTCGGACAGGGAGAGGCTTCCGTCTTTTTTTATGAAGAAGGCAAGGTAGGCTTCCTCGCCCATGAGGCCTCTTTTTCTGTTGAACTCGCGAAGGAACCTCAGCCCCTCCTCCTCTCCTTTTATGAGGAGTGTAGTGCTCAAGAAATCACAGAGCACGGACTCGTCTCCCACTATGCTCACAGCCGCAAGCTCATTCTGCACAGGATAACCGGTCTCCGGTTCAAGGATGTGGTGGTAGATAACTCCGGCCTCCTCAAAGCTCCTCTCGTATATTCCGGCGGTGACTACGGACCTGTCCTTTACGGAAAGGACTGCTATATCCTCGGAGCTTCCCCTCTCGGGCTTTCTGAGGCCTATCTCAAATTCGGTTCCGTCTGGCTTTTTCCCTATGCAGTTTACATTTCCGCCCAAGTTTATTATTGCCGATCCGACTCCCTCGGACTCCATAAATGTCTTAAGCTCGTCGGCTATAAAGCCCTTGGCAAAGGCCCCAACATCAACTCTCAGATCCTCGTACTCCGAGACAAAGAAGTATTCTCTTCCGAAGCCGGTCTCCTTCTCCTCTATACTCCACCCTCCGAAATGCACATGGCTAAGGGCTTCCTCAATGTCGGAGGCCTCAGGCACCTCCTTATTTTCCCTGAAATCCCACAGCGAGCTCACAGGATCTATGGCCAAATTGAAATCTCCACCGGCTTCCCTCTCAGGCTCCTCAATGCTTTCAAAGAGCCTCGCCGTCGTCTCGTCTATCCTGACGCGCTTTTCCGTCCTTGAATTTATCCTTGAAATGTCGGAATCCTCCTTTGAGGGGTTAAAGAGGTCGTCATACTCTTCAAGCAGCTCCACAGCTTCGGAGAGTATCTCGTCATCTTTTGTCCCGCCTTCTCCGTATATGCTGATACTGCAGAAGGTGTCCAGGAAAAAGGCTGTTTCGGACGAGACCACATAGTCGGCCTTTCCTCCTTCCTGATCCTCCCCTCCCGAAAAAATGCCGAACAAGTTCGTTGCACCGGCAAAAACAAGCACAGCAATAAGGAGGAGCATAAGGGCATCTCTCCCCCTGCTCCTCTTTATCTTCTTTTCCGCATTGTTTTCTCTGCCGTTTTCGGCCTCGGAACGCTCCTTCATCTTTACGCAAACTTTCCTACCAGTCTCAAAAGCACCTCCGTCATCAGATCCATCTTCTGTATGGATATGCACTCATGTCTTCCGTGGCAATTTGCTCCTCCTGTGCCGAGATTGGGACAGGGAAGACCGCACCATGACATCCTTGCCCCGTCGGTGCCTCCTCTGGTGGCCACAGCCCTCGCGTTTATGCCTGACTCTCGCAGAGCCTCCAAAGCGTTATCCACAAGCTCCATATGCTCGGAGACCTTTATGAGCATGTTGAGATAGGAGTCCTTTATCTCCGTCTCAAAGGCCTCATATCCGTATTTTTTGTTGAGGAAATCCGTTACCGAAAGCAGATATTCCTTTCTCTTCTCAAATTTATCCCTGTCATGGTCCCTTATGAGATACTCCATCACAGTGCTTTCCACGGTCCCTGTGATGCTGTCCAAATGGTAAAAGCCCTCGTAGCCCTCTGTGTGCTCCGGCCTGTCAAATACAGGTAACATGGAATTGAATTCCATGGCCATGAGAGCTGAATTTTTGAGCACGCCCTTTGCCATTCCGGTATGAGCGCTTATCCCCCTTACCGTCACCTTTGCCGAAGCCGCATTGAAATTCTCATAGGAGAACTCGTCCACAGCCTCACCGTCCACGGTATATCCGTATGTCGCCTTGAGCCTGTCATAGTCAACGTGGTCAGCCCCCTGCCCTATCTCCTCGTCGGGGGTAAACATTATCTTGAGCTCGGGATGGGGTATAGTCTCGTCAGCAATGAGCCTCTCACAGAGAGTCATTATCTCCGCAACTCCCGCCTTGTCGTCCGCTCCCAAAAGAGTAGTTCCGTCAGTGACTATAAGATCCTCCCCCACATAGGCCTTCATCGAAGGATATTCGCTGACCCTCGTTACGATGCCTGACTTTTCATTGAGGACGATGTCCTTCCCGTCATAGTTCTCTATTATCCTCGCCTTAATTCCTGCCCCTGACATTGCGGGAGCTGTGTCCATATGTGCGTTCAGGCAGAGAGCGGGCCTTCCCTCCGCTCCCTTTGATGCGGGCAGAGTTCCGTAGACCACCCCGAATTCCGAGATCCCTACATCCTTTAAGCCAAGCTCCTCCATCTCCTTTTCAAGCTCCTTCGCAAGCTTAAGCTGCTTTTCGGTGGAGGGTGTGACCCCTGTTTGTGCGTCAGACTGAGTGTCAAAGCCAATATACTTTAAAAATCTCTCGTATGCTCTCATAAATACCTTCCTCCGTGATCGTCCTGTCATATACGCCCCGAAGGCTTTCTCCGGGACAGGTTTTATTCTAACACAGCGAAGGAGCTTTTTCCATAAAAACTCTCTTTAAATACACATAAAAGGCCCGAACATCTCGGCCTGTGAAGCAGCTTTTGCCGCTGTGACCTGCCTGAGCATTCGAGCCTTATATTATTCTTATATTATTACACTATATCAGGACTTTACAGGCTTACATCATTCCCATTCCCGGATTTGCAGGTGCCGCAGGCTGGGGCTCCTTGATGTTTGCCACTACAGACTCTGTTGTGAGCAGTGTTGAAGCCACTGAAGCTGCATTCTGGAGAGCGGAACGTGTAACCTTTGCAGGGTCGATTATTCCGGCCTTTACCATGTCCACATACTCCTCATTGTATGCGTCAAATCCGATACCCTCGGCGGACTCCTTTACCTTGTTTACTATTACGGATCCGTCAAGTCCCGCATTCTCCGCTATCCTGTAGAGAGGAGACTCAAGAGCCTTGAGAACTATGGCCGCACCTGTCCTCTCGTCTCCCTCAAGATCCTTTACCACAGGCTCTACAGCCTTTGCAGCATGGATGTAAACCATTCCGCCGCCGCCTACTATACCTTCCTCTACGGCCGCCCTTGTAGCGTTTAAGGCATCCTCCATGCGAAGCTTTGCCTCCTTCATCTCTGTCTCTGTGGCTGCGCCGACTCTGATGACCGCCACTCCGCCGGCACGCTTTGCAAGCCTCTCCTGAAGCTTCTCCTTATCGAAA